>DATAHN010000075.1:0-20468 GCA_036263155.1 Gammaproteobacteria bacterium
GTCATTCACGAACATGCCGCCGAAGGTGAGCAGGCTGCCCTGCTGGGCCACCGCCACCGTGAGCCAGGCGGTACCGGCCACCGTGGCCAGCGCCAGCCAGTAGGTCACCAGCCGGTGGCTCTCGGCCAGGAACACGTCCACCACCAGGATGAAGCAGATCATCCCGAGCAGGAACATCTCGGGGACCGCGGGCAGGAACTGAGGCAGCTCGAAGCTCATGGGATCATCCGCCTGTGAGTTTGGTCTGCGCCACCTGGTGCACCAGGTTGGTCACGGTGGCGTGCATCACGTCCAGCAGCGGCGCCGGCCACACGCCGAGCACGATCACCGGCACCGCGCACAGGCCCAGCACCACGAACTCGCGCTGGCTGATGTCGGTCATGCCGCGCACGTGGTCGTTGCCCACCGGGCCATAGAGCACGCGCTTCACCAGCCACAGCGAGTAGGCGGCGCCCAGGAACAGCGTGAAGGCAGCGGCGAAGGCCACCCAGAAGTTGGCGCGCATGGCGGCCAGGATCACCATCCATTCGCCCACGAAGCCGGAGGTGCCCGGCAGGCCGCAGTTGGCCATGGCGAACAGCACCATGAAGAAGGCGAAGGCCGGCATCACGTTGACCACGCCGCCGTAGGCGCCGATCTCGCGCGTATGCAGGCGGTCGTAGAGTACGCCGACGCAGAGGAACAGCGCGCCGGAGATGAAGCCGTGCGAGATCATCTGCACCATGCCGCCCTCCACGCCCATCACGGTGCCGTCGAGGCTCGCGTTCTTCTCGAAGATGGCGAACAGCAGGAAGAAGCCCAGGGTCACGAAGCCCATGTGCGCGACCGAGGAGTACGCCACCAGCTTCTTCATGTCGGTCTGCACGATGGCGACGAAGCCGATGTAGACGATCGCGGTGAGCGAGAGGCCGATCACGAGCCAGGTGAGCGCGTGGCTCGCATCCGGCGTGATGGGCAGGCTGAAACGCAGGAAGCCGTAGCCGCCCATCTTCAGCATGATGGCCGCCAGGATCACGGAGCCGCCCGTGGGCGCCTCCACGTGGGCGTCCGGCAGCCAGGTATGCACCGGCCACATGGGCACCTTGACCGCGAAAGCCAGCAGGAACGCGATGAAGATCAGCACCTGCGGTTGCAGGCCGAGCGGCAGTTGCTGGAAGGCCTGGATGTCGAAGCTGCCGGCCTTCAGGTACATGTAGACGATGGCCACCAGCATGAACACGGAGCCGAGGAAGGTGTACAGGAAGAACTTGATGGTGGCGTACACGCGCCGCGGCCCACCCCACACGCCGATGATGAGGAACATCGGGATGAGCATGGCCTCCCACAGCACGTAGAACAGCATGCCGTCGGTAGCGGAGAACACGCCGTCCATGAGGCCTTCCAGGATCAGGAACGCGGCCATGTACTGGGCAGTCTTGTACTGGATGACTTCCCAGCCGGCCACCACCACCAGGATGGTGACGAAGGTGGTGAGCAGGATCAGCGGCATGGAGATGCCGTCCACGCCCAGCGCGTAGTAGACGTTGAAGGTGCTGATCCAGGGCAATTTCTCGGTGAACTGCATGGCCGCGGTGGTGGTGTCGAACTGCGTCCACAACGGCACGCTCACCGCGAAGGTGACGAGCGCGGTCAAGAGCGCCAGCCAACGGACCGCCCCCGGCGCGACGCGCCCGGCGGCGAGCACCAGGAGCCCTCCGGCGATCGGCAACCAGAGCAGCAGGCTGAGTATGAAATGGCCGGTCATCTATCGGTTCCCATTTATCTCGTTATGAGCCAGCCAAGCAGGACGCAGAGTCCGATGATCATGGCGAAGGCATAGTGGTAGAGGTAGCCGGACTGGCCGCGGCGCAGCACTCCGGCCAGCCTGCCGATGGAGTTGGCGGTGCCGTTGATAGCCACGTTGTCGATGAGCGTCACGTCGCCCACCTGCCACAGCAGCTTGCCCAAGGCTCGGGTGCCGGCGGCGAACACGAACGCGAACAGTTCGTCGAAATAGAACTTGTTTGCGAGCAGCGTGTAGAGGGGCTTGAAGCGCGCAGCGATCACGTCCGGCAGGTCCGGGCGGCGGATGTACAGGAACCAGGCGGTGGCGACGCCCGCAAGCGCGAGCCACAGGGTCGGCGACATCACGCTCTCCAGCACCGCGTGCAGCGGGCTGCCGAACTCCTCGCCGAGCTTGGCCAGCACGTCGTTGGCCGGGGCCACGTGGATCGCGTCCGCCAGCCAGCCGCCGTAGAGCAAGGGCTCCACGGTGATCCAGCCGATGATGACCGAGGGCACCGCCAGCAGGATCAGCGGCACCGTCACCACCCAGGGCGACTCGTGGGGCGCGTGGGCCAGCTCGCCCGGCTTGTGGCCGTGCTCGTGGTCCTCGTCGTGGCCGTCGTGGTGGCGCTTCACCACCTTGAAGCGTTCCTTGCCGTGGAACGTCATGAACAGCATGCGGAATGTATAGAGCGCGGTAACGAAGGCGCCCAGCAGCACGCACCAGTAGGCGTAGGTCGCGCCGGGACGGGTGGACTCGTGCACCGCCTCGATGATGGTGTCCTTGGAGAAGAAGCCGGAGAAACCCGGGAACGCGATGAGCGCGAGCGAGCCGACCACGCTGGTCCAATAGGTGATGGGCAGGTATTTGCGCAGGCCGCCCATGTAGCGCATGTCCTGCTCGTGGTGCATGGCGATGATCACCGAGCCCGCGGCCAGGAACAGCAGCGCCTTGAAGAAGGCGTGGGTCATGAGGTGGAACATGCCGGCGCCGTAGGCGGAGGCACCGAGCGCGGTCGCCATGTAACCGAGCTGGGAAAGCGTGGAATACGCCACCACCCGCTTGATATCGTTGTTGACGAGGCCGATGAGGCCCATGAAGAACGCAGTGGTGGCGCCGATCACCAGCACCACCGAGAGCGCCGCATCGGACAGCTCGAACAGCGGCGACAGGCGCGACACCATGAAGATGCCCGCGGTCACCATGGTGGCGGCGTGGATCAGCGCCGAGATGGGGGTTGGGCCCTCCATCGAGTCCGGCAGCCACACGTGCAGCGGCACCTGGGCGGATTTGCCCATCGCGCCCACGAACAGCAGGATGCACATCACCGCCGGTAGCGGCCACACATGGCCCTGGAACAGCTCGATGCCCTGCCCCGCCAGCTGCGGCGCCTGGGCGAACACAGTGGCATAGTCCAGGCTGCCGGTGTGGTACAGCACCAGGGCGATGCCGAGCAAGAAGCCGAAGTCGCCGACGCGGTTGACCAGGAAGGCCTTGAGGTTCGCGTAGATGGCCGTGGGGCGCGTGTACCAGAAGCCGATCAGCAGGTACGAGACCAGGCCCACCGCTTCCCAGCCGAAGAACAGCTGCAGGAAGTTGTTCGCCATCACCAGCATCAGCATGGAGAAGGTGAACAGCGAGATGTAGCTGAAGAAACGCTTGTAGCCGGGATCCTCCGCCATGTAGCCGATGGTGTAGACATGCACCATCAGCGAGACGAAGGTCACCACCGTGATCATGAGCGCGGTCAGGTGGTCTACCAGGAAGCCGACCTGGAACGCCACGCCGTCGGACAGGCCCCACTGGTACACGGTCACGTTGGTGTCGGCGATGCCGCCCTGCAGCATGCCCACCAGCACCCAGGCCGAGAGCAGGAACGAGAGGCCGACGCCGGCGATGGTGATCCAGTGCGCAGCGGCGCGCGGGATGAAGCGCATGCCGAGGCCCGCAACGGCCGCGGCCAGCAGCGGGGACAGGACGATGGTGAGGAAGACGCTGTGCAGGTCCATGTCAGCCCTTCATGCTGTCGAGGTCTTCGACGTTGATGCTGGCGCGGTGGCGGAACAGCACCACCAGGATGGCGAGGCCGATGGCCGCCTCCGCCGCCGCCACGGTCAGGATGAAGAACACGAACACCTGGCCGGCCGCGTCGTTGAGGTAGCGCGAGAAGGCGATGAAGTTGAAGTTCACCGCCAGCAGCATCAACTCGATGCACATCAGCAGCAGGATCACGTTCTTGCGGTTCAGGAAGATGCCCGCGGCGCTGATCGCGAACAGCGCGCCGGACAGGGCCAGGAAATGGAACAGCGTGATCATGTCACTTCCCCTGCCGCTTGGCGGTCTCGGCCGGCATGCTCACCAGGCGCACGCGGCCGGCGGCGGTGGCCTGCACCTGTTTGGCCGGGTCCTGGCTGCGGGTGCCCTCGCGGCGGCGTAGCGTCAGCGCGATGGCGGCCACGATGCCTACCAGCAGGATCACCGCCGCGATCTCGAAGGGATAGGCGTACACCGTATAGATGAGGTCGCCCAGCTCGCGGGTGTTGCTGTAGCCCGCAGGGTGCTCCACCGGCGCGCCGAAGGAGACACCCATCTTGCGCGACCACACCACGTAGCCGATCTCGCCGGCCATGATCAGCGCCACCACGATGCCGATGGGCGCGTAGCGCGCCATGCCCGCGCGTAGCGAGGCGACGTTGATGTCCAGCATCATCACCACGAACAGGAACAGCACCATCACGGCACCGACGTACACCAGCACCAGCACGATGCCGAGGAACTCCGCCTCCATGAGCAGCCAGAGGCCGGCGCTGCCGACGAAGGCCAGCACCAGGAACAGCACCGCATGCACCGGGTTCCTGGCGGTTATGACGCCGAGCGCCGATCCCACCACCAGGGCGGCCAACACGCTGAAGATGATCTCTTGCACCATGCCCTGCCCTCAGCGGTAGCGCGCGTCGGCCGCGCGGTCGGCGGCGATCTGCGGTTCGAACTTGTCGCCGACGGCCAGCAGCTTCTCCTTGGTCATGATCTGCTCGCCGGCCTTCTCGAAGTGGAAATCCGTGATGCTGGTCTCGACGATGGCGTCCACCGGGCAGGCTTCCTCGCAGAAGCCGCAGTAGATGCACTTGAACAGGTCGATGTCGTAGCGCGTGGTGCGGCGCGTGCCGTCGGCGCGCATCTCGGAGTCGATGGTGATGGCGAGCGCCGGGCACACCGCCTCGCACAGCTTGCAGGCGATGCAGCGCTCCTCGCCGTTCGCATAGCGGCGCTGGGCGTGCAGCCCGCGGTAGCGAGGCGACTTGGGCGTACGCTCCTCGGGATAGCGGATGGTGAACTTGGGCTTGAAGAAGTAGCCCAGTGTCAGCGCCATGCCCTGCAGCAGCTCGGCCAGCAGCAGGCTCTTGATCCAGGTGCGCAGGGAGGTCATCGGGCCTTCCTCAACAGCAGGAAGTGGACCAGCAGGAACGCGGCCACGCCGGCCGCGGTCCAGGCGCCGAGCGCCGTGAGCGGCATGCCGGAGACGATCGCGAAGCCGAGCACCGCCAGCCACAGGATGGTGATGGGTATGAAGATCTTCCAGCCCAGCCGCATGATCTGGTCATAGCGGTAGCGCGGGAAGGTGGCACGGAACCACAGATACAGGTACAGGAAGAAGCACATCTTCAGGGCGAACCAGATGAAGCTCGGGTTTCCCAGCCAGCCCCAGCTCTCCGGGAACGGCGACAGCCAGCCGCCCAGGAACATGATGCTGGCGAGGGCCGTGATCAGGATCATGTTGGCGTACTCAGCAAGGAAGAACGCCGCGAACGCGGTGCCGGAGTACTCCACGTGGAAGCCAGCCACGATCTCGGACTCACCCTCCGCCACGTCGAACGGCGCGCGGTTGGTCTCGGCCACGCCGGCGATGAAGTAGATGACCGCGAGCGGCAGCAGCGGCCACAGGAACCAGTGCCCCGCCCCGCCCACCTGGCCCAGCACGATGTCGTTGAGGTTGAGGCTCTGGCTCACCATCAGCACGCCCACCAGGGCGAAGCCCATGGCGATCTCGTAGGCCACCATCTGCGCGGCCGAGCGCATGGCGCCGAGGAACGCGTACTTGGAGTTAGAGGCCCAGCCGGAGAGGATCACGCCGTACACGCCGAACGAGGTCAGCGCCAGTATGTAGAGCAGCCCGGCGTTGATGTTCGCCAGGATCACGCCGTCCTGGAACGGGATCACCGCCCAGGCCGCGAACGCGGTGCCGATGGAGATCACCGGCGCCAGGAAGAAGATGAACTTGTTGGCGCGTACCGGCAGCACGATCTCCTTGAAGACCAGCTTGAGCACGTCGGCGAAGGGCTGCAGCAGGCCCCAGGGGCCCACGCGGTTGGGTCCGATGCGGACCTGCATGAAACCGATGACGCGGCGCTCCGCCAGGGTCAGGAACGCGACCGTGAGGATGAGAGGGATCATGATGGCGATGATGCCCGCCACCGAGCGCAGCGTGAGCTGCCAGCCGAACGGCAGGCTGTTCCAGGTGTCGACAGCTTGCTGCCAGAGGGACATCAGGCCTTCTCCACTTCGATGGCGCCGCTCGAGGGGCCGAGCGCCAGTGTCGCGGGCAGGCCCGCAGGCACCCACACCTCGCCCATCGCGATGCTGTCGTCGAACTTCACCGGCAGGACCACGCGCGTACCGTTGTGCTTGAGGCTCACGGCGTCGCCCGCCTCCACCTTGAGGCGCTTGCCGTCCTCCGGTGAGAACTGGGCGTAGGCCACGTCGGCGTCACGGGTCTGCTGCAGCGGCGCCGCGCGGCGCACCAGGGCGTCCACTGCGTACATCGGGATCTCGCCCACCCGCAGGAAACCCTTCACCGTGACCGGCGCGTTGACGGCGCGGGTGCCGGTGAAGCGGTTATCCGCGTGAACCTCGCCCACCGCGTCGCGCACCTCGCGCAGCACGTCCTCAGAGGACTCCTGCTCGAAGCCCTTAAGCTCACAGAGGTTGCCCATCACGCGCAGGATCTTCCAGGCCGGGCGCGCCTCGCCGAGCGGCTGGGTGAGCCCGCTGAAGCTCTGCCAGCGGCCTTCCGCGTTCACGTAGGTGCCGGAGGTCTCGCCGTAGGCGCCGGCGGGCAGCAGCACGTCGGCGTACTGCTGCATGTTCTCGCTCACGTAGGAGGTGATCGCCACCACGTGCTTGGCGCTCTTGAGCGCCTTCATGGCCTGGGCGCCGTCCCAGCACTCCAGTTCCGGCTCGGTGCCGAGCAATAGGTATGCCGAGCGCGGCTCCTCCAGCATCGCCGCCGCATTGCGGCCAGACTGGTCGAGAGTGCGTCCGCCGGCGGCGCGCATGGGCACCGCCCCCGCGAGCCAGGCGCCGGCGCTGTTGGCACCCACGCTGATGTAGCCGAGCTTCGCGCCGGTGACCTCGGCCAGCGCCGCCGCCAGGGCACGGATGTCCGCGTAGGCGGGATGGCTGAGCGCCAGATGGCCGAGCAGGATGGCCTTGCGCTCGCCCTTGGCGAGCTCCGCCGCCATCTGGGCATGCTCGGCAGCCGGCTTCTGGGCAGCGACGATGTCCTTCACCGCGGCGGGCACCGGCTTGCCGGTAGCCTTCAATACCGCCGCCAGGCTGTCCACCATGTCCTGGGCCGCGCAGCTGAGGTAAGCGCGCACCGGGAACAGCATGGGGTAGCGGCGCGGGTTCAGGAACATTACCGCGGCGCCCTTGAGAGCCGCCTTGCGCAGGCGGTGCGCCAGAAGCGGCACCTCCTTGCGGATGTTGGAGCCGATGACGAGCGTTGCCTCCAGCTTCTCGATGTCCTGCACGCCCTGGCCGAGCCAGGGGAACAAGGGCTCCGCCGCGTCGTCGCGGAAGTCCGCCTGGCGCAGGCGCACGTCGATGTGCGGGATGCCGAGGCCGCGAGCCAGCTTCTGCAGGAGATATAGTTCTTCGACGGTGGCGCTCGGGGACGCCAGCACGCCGGCGGCATCGCCGCCCTTCACTTTCACGGTCTCGCGCAGGCCGTTGACCGCCGCTTCCAGCGCAGTCTCCCAGTTCGTCTCCTGCCACTTGCCGGATTTCTTCACCATGGGCTTGGTCAGGCGGTCCTCGCTGTGCACGCCCGCGTAGCTGAAGCGGTCGCGGTCCGAGAGCCAGGTCTCGTTGATCTCCTCATTCGGCCGCGGCACCGCGCGCATGTACAGGCCGCGCAGGATGTGGGCGTTGAGGTTGGAGCCGACGCAGTCGTGCGGCGCCACCGTGGGCAGCTGCGTCATCTCCCAGCCGCGGCCGCGGTTGCGGAACGGCTTGGAGTTGAGCGCGCCGACGGGGCACAGGTCGATGATGTTGCCGGACAGCTCGTGGTCCACGGCCTTGCCGATGTAGGTGCCGATGCGCAGGTTCTCGCCGCGGCCGGTGCCGCCCAGCTCCTGGATGCCGGCGATCTCCTGCCCGAAGCGCACGCAGCGGGTACAGTGGATGCAGCGGGTCATGTCGGTGGACACCAGCGGGCCGATATCCTCGTCCTTCACCACGCGCTTCTTCTCGCTGTAGCGCGAGATGTCGCGGCCGTAGCCCATGGCCAGGTCCTGCAGCTCGCACTCGCCGCCCTGGTCGCAGATCGGGCAGTCCAGCGGGTGGTTGATGAGCAGGAATTCCATGGTGGCGCGCTGCGCGGCGATGGCCTTCACCGAGCGGGTGAATACCTTCATGCCCTCCATCACCGGCGTGGCGCAGGCCGGCAGGGGCTTCGGCGACTTCTCGGCCTCGACGAGGCACATGCGGCAGTTCGCCGCCACCGTGAGCTTCTCGTGGTAGCAGAAGCGCGGGATGTAGACGCCCTCGCGGTCCGCGGTCTGGATGATCATCTCACCCTTGCGCGCCTTGACCGGCTTGCCGTCCAGCTCGATGTTGACCAGTTCGTCTGCCATTGCTCGCTCTATATATGTCGTCAGGCCGCGCGGCGGCGGGCGCCCGGGCCCACCATGCAGCAGCCATGGTCGATGTGGTACTGGAACTCCTGCCGGTAATGCTTGATGAAGCTCTGCACCGGCCAGGCGGCGGCGTCACCGAAGGCGCAGATGGTGTGCCCCTCGATCTTCTTCGACACATCCACCAGCATGTCCAGGTCTTCCTGCCGGCCCTGCCCGTCCTCGATGCGCTTGATGACGCGGTACATCCAGCCGGTGCCCTCGCGGCACGGCGTGCACTGGCCGCAGGACTCGGAGTAGTAGAAGCGCGCGATGCGCTCCAGCATCTTCACCATGCAGGTGGTCTCGTCCATCACCACCACCGCGCCGGAACCGAGCATGGAGCCCGCATTGCGCAGCGAGTCGAAGTCCATGGTGCAGTTAAGCATGGCCTCGGCCGGCAGCACCGGCGCGGACGAGCCGCCCGGGATCACGGCCTTGAGCTTGTGCCCCTTCCACACCCCGCCCGCCAGCGCCAGCAGCTCCTGGAACGGGATGCCAAGCGGCACCTCGAAGTTGCCGGGCTTGGCCACGTGGCCCGACACGGAGAAGATCTTGGTGCCGCCGTTGTTGGGCTTGCCGAGGTCAGCGAACCACTTGCCACCGTTGAGGATGATGCTCGGCGCGGAGGCGAAGGTCTCGGTGTTGTTGACCGTTGTCGGGCGGCCAAAGGCGCCGTAGTTCGCCGGGAATGGCGGCTTGAAGCGCGGCTGGCCCTTCTTGCCTTCCAGCGACTCCAGGAGCGCCGTCTCCTCGCCGCAGATGTAGGCACCGGCGCCGAGATGGTTATACAGGTCGAAATCGATGCCCGAGCCCAGGATGTCCTTGCCCAGCAGGCCCTCGGCATAGGCCTCGCGCAGCGCCTGCTCGACGCGCTCGAAGGGCTCGTCCATGAACTCGCCGCGGATGTAGTTGTATCCCGTCTTGCAGCGCATGGCGTAGCCGGCGATGGCCATGCCCTCGATCAACGCGTGCGGGTTGAAGCGCAGGATGTCCCGGTCCTTGCAGGTGCCGGGCTCCGACTCGTCGGAGTTGCACACCACGTAGGACGGACCCGTGGGGTTCTTCGGCATGAAGCTCCACTTGGTGCCCGTCGGGAAGCCTGCGCCGCCGCGGCCGCGCAGGCCGGAAGCCTTCATCTCCTCCACGATCTGCTCGGGGGAGATCTTCTCCTTCAATATCTTGCGCCAGGCCTTGTAGCCGTCCACCTTGAGGTAGTTGGCGTAGGTCCAGGGCTGGTCGAACTGCAGGGTGCGGTAGCAGACCTGGTTGAGCTGCGTCATTTCAGTTCCTCCAGGAGCTTATCGACCTTCTCCGGAGTGAGATTCTCGTGATACTTGTGGTCCACCATCATCATGGGTGCGCCGGCGCAGGCAGCCAGGCACTCCTCCTCGCATTTGAGGTAGACACGGCCGTCCTTGGTGCTCTCGCCGGTCTTGATGCCGAGCTTCTTCTCCAGGTGCTCGACGATGCCGTCGGCGCCGCGCAGCATGCAGGAGATGTTGGTGCATACCGAGATGCTGTGGCGGCCCACCGGCTTGGTCTCGAACATCGAGTAGAAGCTCGCCACCTCGTAGACCTTGATGGGTTCGAGCTTGAGGTAGGCGGCCACCGCGTCCATCAGCGGCACGGTCAGGTAGCCGTTGTTCTCGTGCTGGGCCTCGCGCAGCGCCGCGAACACGGCGGAGCGCTGCCGCCCCTCCGGGTACTTCTTGATCCACTCGTCGATGACCTGGCAGGCGTGCTTCGAGAGCAGGCCGTCCTTCGCTGCCGTGTCGCTCATCAGCGGTCCACCTCTCCGAACACGATGTCCTGGGTGCCGATGATGGCCACCAGGTCCGCCAGCATGTGGCCGCGCACCATCTCGTCCAGGGCCGAGAGGTGCGCGAAGCCCGCGGCGCGGATCTTCACGCGGAACGGCTTGTTGGCGCCGTCCGAGATCATGTACACGCCGAACTCGCCCTTGGGATGCTCCACCGCCGCATACACCTCGCCGGCCGGCACGCAGTAGCCTTCCGTGAAGTACTTGAAGTGGTGGATCAGGGACTCCATGTCGGACTTCGCCTCCTCTCGGGTCGGCGGCGTCACCTTGTGGTCCTCCAGCATCACTGGGCCGGGGTTCTTGCGCAGCCACTCCACGCACTGGCGCACGATGTGCGCCGACTGGCGCATCTCGGCGATGCGCACCAGGTAGCGGTCGTAGCAGTCGCCGTTCACGCCCACCGGGATGTCGAAATCCACCTGGTCATACATGGCGTAGGGCTGCTTCTTGCGCAGGTCCCACTCCACGCCCGAGCCGCGCAGCATGGGGCCGGTGAAGCCGAGCTGCAGCGCGCGCTCCGGCGAGACCACGCCGATGCCGACGGTGCGCTGCTTCCAGATACGGTTGTCGGTGAGCAGGGTCTCGTACTCGTCCACGCACTTGGGGAAGCGCGCGGCGAAGTCGTCGATGAAGTCCAGCAGCGAGCCTTCGCGCGCGCCGTTGAGGCGCTTCAGGTCGCCCTTGCTGCGGAAGCGGGACTGGTCGAACTGCGGCATGTGCGCCGGCAGGTCGCGGTACACGCCGCCCGGACGGTAATAGGTCGCGTGCATGCGCGCGCCCGACACCGCCTCGTACATGTCCATCACGTCCTCGCGCTCGCGGAAGCAGTAGAGGAACACCGTCATGGCACCGATGTCGAGGCCGTGCGCGCCCAGCCACAGGAGGTGGTTGGTGATGCGGGTCAGCTCGTCGAACATGGTGCGTATCATCGATGCGCGTGGCGGCGGCGCGATGCCGAGCAGGCGCTCGATCGCCATCACGTAGGCGTGCTCGTTGCACATCATGGACACGTAGTCGAGCCGGTCCATGTAGCCGATGCTCTGGTTGTACGGCTTGTTCTCGGCCAGCTTCTCGGTGGCGCGGTGCAGCAGGCCGATGTGCGGGTCGGCCTTGGTGATGATCTCGCCGTCCATCTCCAGCACCAGGCGCAGCACGCCGTGCGCAGCCGGGTGCTGCGGGCCGAAGTTCATCGTCAGGTTCTGGATCTCAGGCATTCTTGGAGACCTCCTTGAAGGCCTCGTCGTAGCGCGGGTCGTGGCGGATGACGCGCGGCACCAGGGTGCGCGGCTCGATGCTCACCGGCTGGTAGACCACGCGCTTCTTCTCCGGGTCGTACTTCACCTCCACGTTGCCGGAGAGCGGGAAGTCCTTGCGGAACGGATGGCCGACGAAGCCGTAGTCGGTAAGGATGCGGCGCAGGTCTGGATTGCCGTCGAAGAGTATCCCGTAGAGGTCGAAGGCCTCGCGCTCGAACCAGGCGGCGGAGGCCCAGATGCCGATGACCGAGGGCACCATGGGCGGCTCGCTGCCGGTGCAGTACACGCGCAGGCGCAGCCGCTCGTTGCGGCTCACGGACAGGAGGTGGTAGACCGCAGCGTAGCGCCGCTCGGGGCGCGAGATGGCCTCCGGCAGGCCGCGCCGCACGCCGCGGCTGAAGCCGGTGCGGGTGGAAGACTCGGTGCGCCACTCGTCCAGGCCGTGGCCCAGGTAATCGACGCCGCACACATCCATGAGCTGCTCGAAGCGGAAGGCCTTCTCGTCGCGCAGCGCGCGGCAGGTCTCCAGCAGCTTGTCCGCGCCGACCTCGTAGGTGAGCTCATCGGTGATCGAAGGCACGCGCACCAGTGCGTCCTTGAAGCGCGCTTCCACCTGCTCGGCCAGCTTGTCGACGGCTGCGGTCATGCTCTCCCCTATCGCGCGATGGTGTTGGTGCGGCGGATCTTCTTCTGCAGCTGGATGATCCCGTAGAGGAGCTGCTCGGCGCTGGGCGGGCAGCCCGGCACGTAGACGTCCACCGGCACGATGCGGTCGCAGCCGCGCACCACCGCGTAGGAGTAGTGGTAGTAGCCGCCGCCGTTGGCGCAGGAACCCATGGAGATGACCCAGCGCGGCTCGGCCATCTGGTCGTAGACCTTGCGCAGGGCCGGCGCCATCTTGTTGACCAGCGTGCCGGCCACGATCATCACGTCGGACTGGCGCGGGCTGGGGCGGAAGATCACGCCGAAGCGGTCGAGATCGTAGCGCGCCGCACCGGCGTGCATCATCTCCACCGCGCAGCACGCGAGGCCGAAAGTCATGGGCCAGAGCGAGCCGGTGCGCGCCCAGTTGACGAGGGTATCCACCTGGGCGGTGACGAACCCCTTCTGCTGCACGCCTTCTACTCCCATTCCAGCGCTCCCTTCTTCCACTCGTAGATGAAGCCCACCACCAGGATGGCGAGGAACAACATCATGGCGAGGAAGCCGAACAGGCCGATGCCGTGCAGCGACACGGCCCAGGGGAACAGGAAGGCGATCTCGAGATCGAAGATGATGAACAGGATGGCGACGAGGTAGTAGCGCACGTCGAACTGCTTGCGCGTATCCTCGAAGGGATCGAAGCCGCACTCGTAGGGCGACTCCTTCTCGGCGTTGGGCTTGCGGTTGCCGAGCAGGCTGCTGGCCACGAACCCGGCGCCGAGCAGCACGCAGCCGAAGAGCAGGCCGCCGATGAGGAAGATCAGGATCGGGACGTAGTTCGCGAGCATGCTCTCCATCCTGGGGTGAAAGCCGCTGCGGGCCCCTCGGGGCGGGCCGCGCCGCATCGATGAAAACTAAAGGGATCTGGTGCCGACGAGAGGACTCGAACCTCCACGGATTTCTCCACTACCACCTCAAAGTAGCGTGTCTACCAATTCCACCACGTCGGCGAATCCAAAAACCCGCGCAGGCAGTCGGCCGGCCTGCGCAAAGCCGGGCAATTTTAACGTATCGGGGACCCTAAAAGCGATGCCGGAAATCGTGTTCAGTGCGTTCCGGCGGCGGGAGCCGGGCTCGGCGTCGCCGGAGCGGCGGTGCCGGGCGCGGGCGACTGCGTCTGCTGCGCCTGCTCCACGATGCTCTGCGGCGCAGTGCTGGTGTGTCGCGCCATATACGCCATGCCGAGCGCCAGTACGAAGAAAACGAACGCGAGGCCCCAGGTGAGCCGGCTCAGGAAACCGCCGGAACCGGCGGCGCCGAACACCGTGCCGGAAGAGCCGCTGCCGAAGGCGGCGCCGGCGTCGGCGCCCTTGCCCTGCTGCAGCAGGATCAACAGGATCAGGAACACGGCCACGAAGACCAGGGCGATGGTAAGCAGGTTGTACAGCATGGGATGACTCGATCAGGTTGTTCGGTTCAGGCCGCGGCGGCGCAGATGGCGAGGAATTCCCTGGCATCCAGCGATGCGCCGCCCACCAGACCGCCGTCGATGTCCGGCATGCCGAACAGTTCCGCGGCGTTGGCGGCCTTGACGCTGCCGCCATAGAGGAGGCGCGTCGCGGCGGCTATCTTAGCATCCTCGGCCGCGAGCAGGCCGCGGATCAGGGCATGCACCTCCTGCGCCTGGTCGGACTTGGCGGTGCGGCCGGTGCCGATGGCCCAGACCGGCTCATAGGCCACCACGGCCCTGGCGAACGCGCCGATGCCTGCGGCGTCCAGCACGGCCTTGAGCTGGCGGCTCACCACCGCCGGGGTGGTGCCGGCCTCGCGCTCGGCCAGGGTCTCGCCCACGCAGAGGATGGGGGTGAGGCCGGCCTTCTGGGCAGCCATGAACTTGCGGGCCGTGAGCTCGTCGCTCTCGCCGAACAGCGCACGCCGCTCGGAGTGGCCGACGATGGCGTAGCCGCAGTCGAAGTCCTTGAGCATGGCACCCGAGACTTCGCCGGTGAAGGCGCCGTTGTCCTCGGCGCAGAGGTCCTGCGCGCCGAGCGCGACACCGCTGCCCTTGAGCACGCGGGCCACGTCGGCGAGGTACACGAACGGGGGACAGAGCAGCACCTCGGCGGAGGCGCGGTCGGGACCCTGCAGGATCGCGTCGGCAAGCTTCACCGCGCTGTCGCGGCTGCCGTTCATCTTCCAGTTGCCGGCGACCAGGGGCTGGCGCATGTGCTTGATCCTCAGGGGGTCCGCCGGCCTCCCCGGCCGGTCACGCGGCGCGCACTTTACTGGCGGGGGCCCAAGAAATCAAATGACCGGCCCTCCTAATATAGATAGGAGGAGGCGATCCCTAGACGCCGGCAGCGCTACGCACCGCGGCGGCGATGTCCTCGGCCAGGGCGGTCACGGTCCCGGACTCCTCCCCCTCCACCATGACCCGTACCACAGGCTCGGTGCCCGAAGCGCGCAACAGCACCCGGCCCCGGCCATCCAGCTTCTTCTCCACCGATGAGACCGCGGCCTGGATGCCCGGGACCTTGAGGTCCACCCGCGCGGGGGTCTTCACGTTCACCAGCACCTGCGGGTACTTCTGCACCGGCGCGCGCGCGTCCGCCAGGGTCTTGCCGGAGACGTGCAGTGCCTGCAACACCTGCAGCGCCGCCACGATGCCGTCTCCGGTGGTGGCGCGGTCCAGGCACACGATGTGACCGGAGTTCTCCCCGCCCAGCACGCCGCCCTGCTCCTCCATCATGGCCAGCACATAGCGGTCGCCCACCGCGGCGCGGCAGAAGGCCACGCCCTCGCGCTGGAGCGCCTGCTCCAGGCCGAGGTTGCTCATGAGCGTACCCACCACGGGGCCCTTCAGCGTGCCCTCGGCCTTGCGGGCCATGGCGATGATGTAGAGCAGCTCGTCGCCGTCCACGATCCCGCCCTTGTGGTCCACCATCATCACCCGGTCGCCGTCGCCGTCGAAGGCGATGCCGAAGTCCGCGTTCAGCTCCCGCACCTTGGCCCGCAGCGTCTCGGGGTAGGTGGATCCGCAGTCCTGGTTGATGTTGAGCCCATCCGGGTTCACGCCGATGCAGGTGAGCCTGGCGCCCAGGTCCTCGAACACGCCGGGCGCGGCCTTGTAGGTAGCGCCATGGGCGCAGTCCAGCACGACCTTCAGCCCGGCGAGCTTGAGGCCATAGGGCACGGTGGACTTGCAGAACTCCACATAGCGGGACGGCGCGTCGGCGATGCGCTTGGCGTTACCGAGCTCCACTGACTCCACCGTCTCGAAGGGCTTGTCGAGTTCCGCCTCGATCTGCATCTCCACCTCATCCGGCAGCTTGCGGCCATCGGCGGAGAAGAACTTGATGCCGTTGTCGTAGTACGGGTTGTGGGAGGCGCTGATGACGATGCCGGCGTGGGCGCCCAGGCTACGGGTGAGGTAGGCGATGGCCGGCGTCGGCAGCGGGCCCAAGAGGCGCGTGTGCACGCCGGCGGCGGAGAGTCCCGCCTCCAGCGCCGACTCGAACATGTAGCCGGAGATGCGAGTGTCCTTGCCGACGAGCACCGTGCTCTCGCCGCCTGGCGCGCGCTTGGCCAGCACCTTGCCGGCGGCCCTGCCCAGCCGCAGCACGAACTCCGCGTTCATGTGCGCGCTGCCCACGCGGCCGCGCACGCCGTCGGTGCCGAAGTATCTGCGGTTCATGTCAGGATTCTAACATCTAGCGCCGCGCAGCATGCGCGACTTTGAGAGCTTCGACCGTCGGTGCGACGTCGTGGCAGCGCACGATGTGGGCGCCGTTCTGCACGGCGATCACCGCCGCCGAGACGCTGCCGTGCAGGCGGTCGTCGGTAGCCTTGGCACCCGTGAGCGCGCCGATCATGGACTTGCGCGACAGGCCCACCAGCACCGGATAGCCCAGAGCCGCGATGTCCGGCAGGCGCTTGAGCAGCGTGAGATTATGTTCAAGGTTCTTGCCGAAGCCGAAGCCCGGGTCCAGCACGATGCGCTCGCGCGGCACGCCCGCCGCTTCCAGCGTCCCAGCCCGCTCCTTCAGGAACGCCTTCACCTCGGCGGTGACATCCTTGTACTGCGGATCCTTCTGCATGGTCCGAGGTTCACCCTGCATGTGCATGAGGCACACCGCCGCGCCGGAGCCGGCCACGATCTCCATCGCGCCGGGACGGCGCAGCGCACACACGTCGTTGACCATCGCCGCGCCCCCGCCGATGGCGGAGCGCATCACCTCCGGCTTGGACGTGTCCACCGAGACGAGCACCCCGAGGCGGCTCCACAGCTGCTCGATGAGCGGGATCACCCGGTCCAGTTCTTCGGCGAGCGTCACCTCTTCGGCGCCGGGACGGGTGGATTCGCCGCCCACGTCGATGATGTCGGCGCCCTCCCTCACCATGCGCTCGGCCTGTTCCAGCGCCGCGTCGAAATCCACGTAGCGGCCGCCGTCGGAGAAGGAGTCGGGCGTGCGATTGAGCACGCCCATGATGCGCGGCTGGGAGAGGTCGAGTTCGGCGTTGCCCAGCGTGAGCTTCAAGCAGGGTCTCCAGGCTGAAAAAAGGCCGGTATCCTCAAGGATACCGGCCCATGTCATGTGAGGCGAAGCGTATCTGTCAGTGCTGGCTGGCCGGGGTCAGGCCGCCCTCGTCGGGGCCCGGCTCCGGCGGAGCGATGACCTTGCCCTTGACGGGTGCGGTGGCGGTGCCGCCGCCATGGTCCGCGTCGTTCCAGCCATCCGGCGGACGCGGCTCGCGGCCGGCCATGATGTCATCGATCTGCTCGGCGTCGATGGTCTCGTACTTCATGAGCGCCTGCGCCATGGTGTGCAGCTTCGCGGTGTTCTCCTGCAGCAGGCCGCGAGTGCGCTGGTAGTTGCGCTCGATGATGTCGCGCACCTCCACGTCGATCGCCCGCTGGGTGTCGCCGGAGATGTTCTTGTGGCGCGTCACGGAGTGGCCGAGGAACACCTCGCCGTCCTCCTCGTCGTAGGACAGCGGCCCGAGCTTGTCGGACAGGCCCCACTTGGTGACCATGTTACGCGCGATGGCGGTGGCGCGCTCGATGTCGTTGGAGGCGCCAGTGGTGACGGACTCGGCGCCGAAGATCAGCTCCTCGGCCACGCGTCCGCCGAACAGGCTGGAGAGCTGGCTCTCCAGGCGGCGCTTGCTGTAGCTGTAGCGGTCGTCCTCCGGCAGGAACATGGTCACGCCCAGGGCGCGGCCGCGCGGGATGATGCTGACCTTGTAGACCGGGTCGTGGTCCGGCACCAGCCGGCCGACGATGGCGTGGCCGGACTCATGGTAGGCGGTGAGCTTCTTCTCGTCCTCGCCCATCACCATGGAGCGCCGCTCGGCGCCCATCATGAGCTTGTCCTTGGCCTTCTCGAACTCATCCATGCTCACGGTGCGGCGGTTGGCACGCGCCGCGAACAGCGCCGCCTCGTTCACCAGGTTGGCGAGGTCCGCGCCGGAGAAGCCGGGAGTGCCGCGCGCGATGATGGCGGGCTTCACGTCATCGCCTACCGGCACCTTGCGCATGTGCACCTTGAGGATCTGCTCGCGGCCGCGCACGTCCGGCAGCGGCACCACCACCTGGCGGTCGAAGCGGCCCGGGCGCAGCAGCGCAGGGTCCAGCACGTCAGGGCGGTTGGTGGCGGCGATGACGATCACGCCCTCGCTGCCCTCGAAGCCGTCCATCTCCACCAGCAGCTGGTTCAGCGTCTGTTCGCGCTCATCATGGCCACCGCCGAGGCCGGCGCCACGATGGCGGCCCACCGCGTCGATTTCGTCGATGAAGATGATGCAGGGTGCGTGCTTCTTGGCCTGCTCGAACATGTCGCGCACGCGCGAGGCGCCGACGCCGACGAACATTTCGACGAAGTCGGAACCGGAGATCGTGAAGAACGGCACCTTGGCTTCGCCCGCGATCGCGCGCGCCAGCAGTGTCTTGCCGGTGCCGGGCGAACCCACCATCAGCACGCCCTTGGGAATTTTGCCGCCCAGCTTCTGGAACTTGCCGGGGTCTTTGAGGAAGTCGACGATCTCGCCCACTTCCTGCTTGGCCTCGTCCACACCGGCCACGTCGGCGAAGGTGACATTCACCTGGTCTTCGCCCAATAGTCGCGCCTTGCTCTTGCCGAACGACATCGCGCCGCGACCACCCGCAGCGCCCTGCATCTGACGCAGCATGTAGACGAACACGAGAATGAGCAGCAATGCCGGAGCCAGCTGGATGAGCAGCTGCGTGAGCAGGCTCTGCTGTTTCGGCGGACGGCCCTCGATGCCGACATTAGCCTTGTGCAGGGCGCCGATCAGCGCGGAATAATCCGTTTCGGGGTTGTAGGCGCGAAACTGGGTTTTGTCCTTGCGCGTGCCCTGGATGAATTCACCCTGCAGCACGACATTGTTCACGCGCCCCTGCTCCACATCCTCGAGGAATTCGGAGTAGCGCACTTCCTGCGGCGCATTGGTCGGCGGCATGAACTTGCTGAACAAGAACAGCGTAGCTCCGACCACCGCGACCCAGATCAGCACCTTGCCAGTCATATCATTCAATTCGGCAACCTCTTGCCCTACAGGCCGGTTTTACCGAGCCTTTCGAGCACGCTACACCATCCCAGGACGGCTATCCAGCAAGCGCAGCCCATACCTGCAGGGTGCTGTGACAGCCATTCATGAGGGCGAACCCCCGCCCTTCAAGTCGGGAGCCCGAGAGGTCGGCTAGAATCGCCGCCTGATGACACTTAGCGAAAAACAACGCCGGCACCTCAAAGGCCTGGCCCATCCCCTGAAACCGGTAGTCCTGATGGGCAATGCCGGCCTTACGGACGGCGTGGTGGCCGAGGCCCAGCGGGCACTCAACGACCATGAGCTCATCAAGGTGCGGCTGCCCGGCCTCGACCGGGAGGCGCGCGATGAGGCCCTGCAAGCCCTGGCGCAGCGCACGGAAAGCACCATGGTGACCCGCATCGGCCATGTCGCCGTGCTGTACAAGGCCCATCCCCAACTGCCGCGGATTGTGTTGCCCGGCTGAGGTCTCGGGACCCCTCGCGACACCGTTTCAGGCCGTTAACCAACGGTTATCAACCGTATTTTCCGTGACAGGCCGACCGTAGGTCGGCCTAACTGCGCATCCCTGCATGGTCAGCTATTAGGAGACCTCGATGCGCCTTTCTCCCTTTGTGTCAGTGGCGGCGGCGGCTCTCGCCCTGGGCGCCTGCAAGCCCGCCCCCTCCAGCAAACCCGCCACCGAGGCTGCCCCCGCGGCCCCGACTGCCGCCGTCATGCCACGCCCCCAGGCCAGCGTGGTGGAACTGATGGCCAACCTCGTCGCGCCCACGGCGGACGCGATCTGGGGTGCCGTGGGTACCACCGAAGGCCCGAAAGGCCCGGTCGACACCAAACCGACCACAGACAAGGACTGGGCGGAGCTGCGCAAGAAAGTCATGTTGATGGTCGAGGCGTCGAACCTGCTGGCCGTCCCCGACCGCGCCGTGCTGCTGCCGGGCCAGAAATTCACCAACCCCCCTGGCCCTGGCGACCTGCCGCCGGAAAAAAGCGCCGAAAGGATCAAGGCCGAATGGCCCACCTTCCTGGCGTATGCGCAGGCCCTGCAGAACTCCGCGCTGGCCACCTTGAAGGCCGCGGATGCCAAGGATGTGGATGCCTTCCAGGAAGCGGGCGGCTCCATCGATGAGGCCTGCGAGCAGTGCCACAAGCGGTTCTGGTATCCGGACGCGCCCACGACGCCATAACGCGTGCGCGCCCCTCAAGGCCCCTGCCCAACTCAAGGAAGACTCGTGAAGATCGATCGCATCGCACTGGCCGTCGCGGCAGCATTGAGTGTGGCCGCCGGGCAATGCCTGGCCGCCGACAACAACGACAAGCATGGCGAACTGGATGAAGTCGTTGTGTATGGCCGCGGCGAACGCCTGATTGGCGAGGCGCAGGCCGCCAGCGAAGGGACGGTGGGTGGCGCGGATCTGGGTGTCCGCCCACTGCTGCGCGTGGCCGAACTGCTCGAGGTGGTA
>DATAHN010000076.1:0-16174 GCA_036263155.1 Gammaproteobacteria bacterium
TTGGGGGCACGGCCGTAGCCACCGTCCCGGGGGTCGAAGTTCTTGAGCAACACGCCCAAGGCCGAGCCGATGGGCTCTGCATCCAATTCCTCTGTCGCCGGTTCATGCTCGCTGCCCACCCGCTGAAACACGCCCACGAGCTCGGCGCTCTGCTGCTCCAGGGCCGGCTTGTTCTCCCGGTAGAAGTCCGCTGCCTTTTCCAGCACCTCCCGGAACGCGGGCATGCCGTAGCGCGGCTCCCGGGGGAAATAGGTACCGGCGAAGAAGGGCGCGAGGTCGCCGGGGGCGAGGAACAGCGTGAGCGGCCAGCCGCCGCCCCGCTGGGCGATGAGCTGGTGGGCGAGTTGGTAGATGCGGTCCAGGTCCGGGCGCTCCTCCCGGTCCACCTTGATGTTCACGTACAGCCGGTTCATGAGCTCGGCGGTGGCCGGGTCCTCGAAGGACTCATGGGCCATCACATGGCACCAGTGGCAGGCGGCGTAGCCGATGGAGAGCAGGATGGGCTTGTCTGCCTCGCGCGCAGCCGCGAGCGCTGCCTCGTCCCAGGGCTGCCAGTGCACCGGATTGTCCGCATGCTGGAGGAGGTAGGGACTGGTCTCGCGGCTCAAACGGTTCTCGGCGTGGTCGCCCATTCGGACCCTCACTGCTAGAATGCGCCTACTATACGTTCCTGAACCTTGCTCCGCAGCACGGAATTCCCATGTCTCTGCCCCCGCTCATCCTGAGGAAGAACGAGGACCGCCGCCTGCGTGCGGGACACCTGTGGGTGTTCAGCAATGAGGTGGACATCGGCCGCACGCCACTCAAGGCTTTCCAGCCCGGGGACCTCGTCGAGATCCAATCCGCCGGCGGCCACGCCATCGGCACCGGTTATGTGAACCCGAACTCGCTGATCGCGGCGCGCATCCTCTCGCGCGATCCACATCACCTGCCGGACCGCTCGCTGCTGGTGCACCGGCTCAACGTGGCGCTCTCGCTGCGCGAGCGGCTCTATCCCACGCCTCATTACCGCCTGGCTTTCGGCGAATCCGATGGCCTGCCGGGCTTGGTGGTGGACCGCTATGGCGATGTGCTGGTGGCGCAGATCACCACCGCCGGCATGGAACGCATGAAGGCCGATGTCGTAGCGGCCCTGGAGAAGGTAGTGAAGCCCGCAGCCATCGTGTTCCGCAACGATGTGGGCATCCGCGAGCTGGAGGGGCTGCCGCTCTATACCGAGACCGCGCTCGGCACGCCGCCGGCGGCGGTGGATGTGGTGGAGCACGGCCTCAAGTTCCAGGCGCCCTTGGAGGGCGGTCAGAAGACCGGTTGGTTCTTCGACCAGCACGACAACCGCGCGCGCCTGTTCCGCTACGTGAAGGGCCAGGCGGTACTGGACGTGTGCAGCTACGTGGGTGCCTGGGGTATCCAGGCGGCCGCCCATGGAGCCAGCGACGCCACCTGCGTGGACAGCTCCGCCGCTGCCCTGGAATGGGTGCAGAAGAACGCCGCCGCTAACGGCCTCAAGGTCGGCACCCTCCAGGAGGACGCGTTCGACGCCCTCAAGGCCCTCAAGGAGGCGGGACGCCGCTTCGGCGTGGTGGTGCTGGACCCGCCGGCCTTCGTGAAGCGGCGCAAGGATCTGGCGGCAGGGCGCGACGCCTACCGGCGCCTCAACCAGCTCGCCATGCAGGTGCTGGAGCGGGATGGGATGCTCATTTCCTGCTCATGTTCCCACCACATGAGCGCCGAGGACCTCCTGGGGGCGATCCAGACAGCTGCGCGCCACCTGGACCGGGACGCGCAGGTGCTGGAGCAGGGCATGCAGGCGCCGGACCATCCGGTGCACCCGGCCATCCCCGAGACCTCCTACCTCAAGGCATTCTACGTGCGCGTGGTGGCCTGAGCCGAGGCTGGGCGTCGTTTAGAATAGACGCCCTATGATCTATCCCCATATCGACCCCATCGCCCTGTCCCTGGGCACCTGGCACCTGTTCGGCCGCATCTTCCAGCCCGCCATCCACTGGTACGGCATCACCTACCTGGTGGGCTTCCTGGGGGGCTACTGGTGCATGTACCTGCGCAGCAAGCGCCCGGCCAGCGGCTGGACCTCGCTGCAGCTGCAGGATCTCCTGTTCTACGTGGCCCTGGGCGTGGTGCTGGGCGGCCGCGCCGGCTACATGCTGTTCTACGACTGGGATACCTTCAGCCACCATCCCGAGACCTTCTTCTTCGTGTGGAACGGCGGCATGTCCTTCCACGGCGGCCTCCTGGGCGTGATGCTGGCCATGTGGATCTACGGCCGCCAGCAGGGCCGGCGTTTCTTCGACCTCACGGATTTCATCGCCCCGGTGGTGCCCATCGGCCTTGGTGCCGGGCGCCTGGGCAACTTCATCAACGGAGAACTGTGGGGCAAGGTCACGGACCTGCCCTGGGGCATGCGCCTGGACTGCGCCGACCCGCGCTTCAGCTACTATTGCGGCGGGCAGAACGCGGGTTATAGCCTGCCGCACCATCCCTCCCAGCTCTATGAGTTCCTGCTGGAGGGCGTGACGATGTTCATAGTGCTGTGGCTCTACTCCAGCAAGAAGCGGCCGCGCATGGCCGTCTCGGGCCTGTTCGGGATCCTGTACGGTTCGTTCCGCTTCCTCGTCGAGTTCGTACGCATGCCGGATCAGCAGATCGGCTACCTGGCCCTGGGCTGGCTCACCATGGGGCAGATCCTGTCGCTGCCGCTGATCGCCGCCGGCATCACGTTGATGGTATGGGCCTACCGGCGGGAGCGCGCGTGAAGCAGTATCTCGACCTCATGCGCCGGGTGCGGGACACGGGCGCCGTGAAGGCCGACCGCACCGGCACCGGCACCCGCTCGGTGTTCGGCCACCAGATGCGTTTCGACCTGGCAGACGGCTTTCCGGCGGTCACCACCAAGAAGCTTCACTTCCGCTCCATCATCCACGAGCTGCTGTGGTTCCTGAAGGGCGAGACCAATATCCGCTATCTCAAGGAGAACGGCGTCAGCATCTGGGACGAGTGGGCGGATGAGAAGGGCGAGCTGGGGCCGGTCTACGGCTACCAGTGGCGCTCCTGGCCGACGCCGGACGGGCGCCACATCGACCAGATCGCCAAGGTGCTGGAACAGATCAGCACCACGCCGGACTCACGCCGCATCATCGTGAGCGCCTGGAACGTGGCGGACCTGGACGAGATGGCGCTGCAGCCCTGCCACGCGTTCTTCCAGTTCTACGTGGCGGAAGGCAAGCTCTCCTGCCAGATGTACCAGCGCAGCGCCGACATCTTCCTGGGCGTACCCTTCAACATCGCCTCCTACGCGCTGCTCACCCACATGGTGGCGCAGCAGGCGGGCCTCGAGCCCGGCGAGTTCATCTGGACCGGCGGCGACTGCCATCTCTACAGCAACCACATGGAGCAGGTGGAAGAGCAGCTCCGGCGCGAGCCCAAGCCCTTGCCCAAGCTCCTCATCAAGCGCAAGCCGGCCTCGATCTTCGACTACAAGTTCGAGGACTTCGAGATCGCTGGCTACGAGTCGCACCCCGCCATCAAGGCCCCGGTGGCGGTCTGAACCCGGCGAGGCCCCGGGCCGGTCGTCCGATGCGCCACACATGACCTAGATCATCCTGTCCGCCCAGGGGTGGATGGCACACTTTCTCCACGATCCGCATGGATGGGAGATGTGCCATGAGCAAGCGCCCGCAGTATCTCGTGATAGTCCCGCCCGGGCTGCAGCGCAGCCCGGCCCTGTTCCGGGCCATGGCGCTGGCGAAGCAGAGCGAGGCCGAGATCACGCTCGCCCTGTTCGAGTTCGATGCCGGTCTAGCCAAGATAAGCGCCAAGGGTTTCGATTTGGCGGCCTATCTGGAAGGACGCCGCCGGGAACTAGAGCAATTTGCCAAGCACCTGCGCGAGGAAGACTTCTCGGTGCGGTCCGATGTCCACTGGGGCAGCCCCATCACCGCGCAGATCCTGGCGCAGATAGACAGGCTGCAACCGGAGCTCGTCATCAAGGATGTCCAATCCGAATCTGCCTTGAAGCGCCTCGTGCTTGCCGGGCGCGACTTCGAGCTCCTGCGCCATTGCCCCGTGCCCATCATGCTGGTGAAGTCCGGCACACCCAACCTGCCGGCCCGCATCCTGGCCGCGGTGGACCCGCTGGACGAGAACGGCCGTCCCCATGAGCTCAATGGGAAGATACTGGGCGCCGCGGAGCGCTACGGGATGCTGTGCGGTGCCTTGGTGGAAGTGGCGCACGTTTTTCAGCCTGAGCAGGTCATGGCGGCCACGGCGGGTTTCGGCGGTGGCGCCTGGGTGCCGGATCCTCTCATGGTGAAGGAGATGCGCGGGCAGCATGACCAGGCCCTGCACACGCTCGGCGCCGAATACGGGGTGGAGGAACGTAACCTGCACATGCTGGGTGGTTTCCCCGGCAGCGCGCTGGCCCAGTTCGTCGAAACCTATCATACCGACCTGCTGATCATGGGTACCGTCAGCCGCAGCGGAGTGGAGCGCTTCATGATGGGCAGCGTCGCCGAGCAGCTCTTCGAACGCCTACCCTGCGATGTGCTGGCGGTGAAGTGATTCCGCCACACCGGCGCCGCCGTGACGTGGTGTAAGATGTGCACCCTCGTACAGGCGGATGGCGGATGGAAACGATCAGCTGGCAGGATTTCGAGAAAGTGGAACTGCGGGTCGGCACCGTGGTGGAAGCGGAGCCCTTCCCGGAGGCGCGCAAGCCCGCCTACAAGCTCACCGTGGATTTCGGCCCCGAGATCGGCCTCAAGCGCTCCTCGGTGCAGATCACCGTGCACTACGCGCTGGCGGAGCTGAAGGGCCGCCAGGTGGTGGGCGTGGTGAACTTCCCGGCCAAGCGTATCGGCCCCTTCATGTCCGAGTGCCTCGTCACCGGTTTCTACCGGGAGGATGGCAGCGTGGTCCTGGCTGTGCCGGACAAGCCGGTGCCCAATGGAGCCAAGCTCGGATGATCGTCTCGCTGATCGTCGCCATCGGACGCCGCGGTGAGATCGGCAAGGCGGGCAAGATGCCCTGGCACCTGCCGGCGGACCTCAAGCATTTCAAGGCCAATACTCTCGGCAAGCCCGTGCTCATGGGCCGCAAGACCCTGGAGGCCATCGGCCGGCCACTGCCGGAACGGCGCAACCTGATATTGACGCGCGACGCAGCCTTCCACGCCACCGGCTGCGAGACGGTCACGAGCCTGGAGCAGGCACTGGGGCTCGCGGCGGATGCGCCGGAACTGATGATCATCGGCGGGGGCGAGGTGTACCGGCTGGCCTGGTCGCGGACCGACCGGATCTACCTAACCCGCATAGAGGCGGACGTGGAAGGAGCCGACACCTTCTTCCCGGACGTGGACGATAAAGAGTGGCGGCTCACGGAGCGGTCCGACCATACGGCCGACGCCAAGAATGCCTACGATTATTCCTTCCTGACCTACGAGCGACGCAGGTAAGCGCCCAAGGGCGCCAGCGGCGCCATTTCGTGGCACAGCTTCTCAGCGAACTTGAGGCCCACCTCAAGTTCGACGGCATTACGCTTGCGACTCTCTTCCAGTTCTTTCCGCCGTGCGGCGGCATCGAAGTGCTGGCCGGTGTTCTTGGCATAGCTCTGCATGAGCGGCCCGCCGGTGATCTCTGCGGCCCGCGCCGTCTCCAGCCCGAAGAATTCGCCCAGGTCCCGCAGGCCGGAGGCGGGGTCCGCCAGGAAGGTCTCGAAGTCGCACAGCCGGTTGCGCTCGGGTGAAGCTTCCAGCGCACGCTGGAAGTGCAGCATGCCTGTGAGCCAGTTCAGGGCGAACTGCTCCGCCTCCGAGAGTGCGGCGAGGCGCAGGTCGCTACGGCCGGTAAGGCTGCGGAAGTCCGTGAGCCAGGCCGGGGCGTAGAAGCGGCCGTTCTCCCGCACCTGCTCGTCCCTGAGCATGGTGGCGAGCCAGCGTTCCAGGTCCACGTAAAGGAGCAATGCCCTGGATGCCGGCGCGCGCTCTTGCAGCAGCGTGAGCAGGTTCGCGGCGGCACTGGTGGCCTTGATGAGAACCCGTTGCTCTGGGCCATAGCTGCGTGAG
This sequence comes from Gammaproteobacteria bacterium, assembly GCA_036263155.1. GTDB lineage: Bacteria > Pseudomonadota > Gammaproteobacteria > Natronospirales > REEB76 > DASUBN01. The sequence continues at coordinate 6,077 of DATAHN010000076.1, forward strand.
AGCAGGCGCAGGGCGAGGTCGAACCACTTGTCCCATTCGGCCGGTCCCAGGCGTGAGGTGGGCAGGTCCAGCTCGCGGCACTGCATGGCGAGGGCGAGGAAGGCCACGGGCTCGCGCAGCGGCAGGCAGCCCGGCAGTTCTCCCAGCAGGCGTGATACGAGCGTCGAGCCGCAATGGCTCACGTGGAAGATGGCGTGGGGCAGCGTGGGATGGATGCTTGCGGCCTGCTCGGCGATCATCGGCAGGGGAAACCAGGCGCCGGCGGTGCCGGGCGTGAGGGCCCGTTGGTCCAGGAACGGCGCACGGCGCAGGGCAGCCTGGTCCTGCTGCACCAGGAGACCGCGGCGGTTCACGAAGTCGAGGTCCTGCAGGAAGACGTCCGGGCCGCGGGCGAGGCCCGCCAGCAACTCTCCGGCGTTCACTTCACCCGCTCCAGCCCGCCGAGCTCGGCCCATACCAAGCTGTCTGCCCGGGCGAGGTCCACCTGTTCCACATCGGTGACATCTTCGGTGAGCGTATCGAGGATGCGCTGCTGGACGGCGCCACGGGCGCGGGCGTCGGCGTAGGGCAGGTGGTGGAACATGACCATGGAGTAGCGCGGCACGAACATGCCGGGGTTGCGCTCCTCCAGCAGGAAGCCGAGCTTCTTCTGCAGCATGAACCTGGGGTCACGCACCGCGTCGCGCATCTCCACGTAGTTCTCCAGCGCCATGGCGGCGATGGCCTCGGCGTTGGGGCGGCGCAGGGCCTCGAACTCGCTGAATACCTCGCCCCAGTCTTCGCCGTGACGCGACAGGCACTCGTCCAGCACCAGGCAGTCCTCGAAGGCGCAGTTCATGCCCTGGCCGTGGAACGGCACGATGGCGTGGGCGGCATCCCCCAGCAGCAGCGCGCGGCCGCCCGCGTGCCAGTGTTCCGTGTGCACGGTGCCCATGAGGCCCGTCGGGTGGCTGCGGAAGTCCTGCTCCAGGTCCGGGATCAAGGCCAGTGCGTCCGGGAACTCCGAGGCGAAGAAGCGCTGGAGCTCGCCCGGGCGCTCGAGCTGCGCGAAGCTGGGCTCGCCCTCCCGCGCCAGGAACAGGGTCACGGTGAAACTGCCGTCCAGGTTCGGCAGAGCGATGAGCATGTAGCCGCCCCGCGGCCAGATGTGCAGGGCGTGCTTCTCCATGCGGTGGGAGCCGTCCGCAGCGGCGGGAATAGTGAGCTCCTTGTAGGCGTGGGGCAGGATGTCCTCCGCCACCTTCACGCCACGCCGGCGGGTCATGGCCTGGCGAACCGCGGAGCCCCCGCCGTCGGTGGCGATGAGCGTAGCGGCCTCGACGGCATGCTTGCCGCCGGTCTCGTCCACCAGGGTCATGCGGCCCGTGTCGAAGTCCACGTCCTCGACCCGGCGGCCGAAGTGGAAATGGGCTCCGGCCTTCTCGGCGGCATCCATGAGCAGCATGTTGAGGCCGGGACGGGAGACCGAGTGGATCACCTCGGTGGGGGTGCGGCCGTAGGGCGTGAGGCTGGTGGCACCGGCCTTGTCATGCAGCATGCGGCCGCGCATGGGGATGAGGAGCTTTTGCACCTCGGGCATGAGGCCGACCGCTTCCAGCGGGCGGATGCCGCGGTGGGCCAGCGCAAGATTGATGGAGCGGCCGGCCGGGATCGCATGCCGGCGCATGTCCGGCAGGCGCTCGTACACGGTGACCGCGTGGCCGCGACGGGCCAGGAACACCGCCAGCAGGCTGCCGGCGAGGCCGGCGCCGATGAGCGTGACGGGGGCGCGGGCGGCCATCAGGCCTCCACCAGCCGGCCGAGGGTCTCGACGAAGCGATATACGTCGTCGAAGCTGTTGTAGAGCGGTACCGGTGCCACCCGGATCACGTCCGGCTCGCGCCAGTCGCCGGTGACGCCCGCTTCCTCCAGTTCCTCGAACACGCGGCGCGCCGCGTCGCGGCCCTTGTGCAGGCGCAGCGACAGCTGGCAGCCGCGCTGGGCGGGATCGGCGGTGGTGAGCACGTCGATATGCTCCGCGAGCTTTTCCTTGAGCAGGAACTCCAGGTAACCCGTGAGCTTGAGGGACTTCTCCCGCAGGGCCGGCATGCCGGCCTCATCGAAGATATCCAGCGAGGCATGCAGGGGTGCCAGGCCCAACACTGGCGGGTTGCTGAGCTGCCAGCCCTCGGCCCCCGCCATGGGCACGAACTCCGGGCCCATGCGGAAGCGGGAGGACTTGTCGTGGCCCCACCAGCCCGCGAGGCGTGGCAGGTCGAAGGCCTTGGAGTGGCGCTCGTGCACGAAGCAGCCGGCCACGGCTCCGGGGCCCGAGTTCATGTACTTGTAGTTGCACCACACGGCGAAGTCGGGGCCTGCGTCGTGGAGCGCGAGGGGCACGTTGCCCACGGCGTGGGCGAGGTCGAAACCCACCTTGCAGCCGGCCTTGTGGGCAGCGGCGCTGATGCGCTTCAGGTCGAAGGCTTGGCCGCTGTAGTACTGCACGCCCGGAAGCATGACCAGGGCGATCTTCCCGCCCTCGGTCTCCAGCAATGCCTCGATCTCCTCCACCGGGATGTAGGGCTCGCCGCTGCGGGAGGCGAGCTCGATCAGGCTCTCGTCCGGCTCGAAACCATGCAGCCTCACCTGGGCTTCCACCGCATAGCGGTCCGAGGGGAAGGCGCCACGTTCGATGAGGAGTTTGTGCCGCGCCTGGGTGGGACGGTAGAAGCTCGTCATCATGAGGTGCAGGTTCACGGTCAAGGAGTTCATGTTGACCACTTCCACGGGCTTGGCGCCGACCAGGCGCGCGGTGCGCTCCGTGAAGATCTCGTGGTAGGGCATCCAGGGGCGACGGCCGCCGAAGTGGCCCTTCACGCCCAGGCGCTGCCAGTCCTCCAGTTCCTCCTGCACGTAGCGCTCGGTGCTGCGGGGTTGCAGCCCCAGGGAGTTGCCGCAGAGGTAGATCTCGTCCTTGCCCTCATGTTGTGGGATGTGGAAGCGCTCGCGGTAGAAGGCCAGCGTGTCGGCGCGGTCCAGCTCGGCGGCTTGGGTCGGATCGGGTCGGAATCGCATGCTCATCCCACGGGGTAGATGACGGGCCGGCTGGGGGCCGCGTCGGTCATGAAGGCGGGTATCTGCAGGTCCAGGAAGTAGTAGCCATCCGCCACCGCTTCCGGTACATAGATGAGTTCGGTCACGGTGCCGCCGGGGCGGCGTGCATCGGCGAACCGGTGGCCCGTGGCAGGCATACCCCAGAACACCCGGTGTGCGGCCATGCGGCCTTCGTCCTGCGCCGGGTCCAGCGAGGGGAAATCCACCAACAGGTGCTCGACCCCTGCCTGCACCAGCATCTCCATGGCCTGCACCGTGAGGTAAGGCGCCGGCAGCGGGCCTTCGTAGCGGTGCGTGAGTTTGTCCTCGCTGTTGGGCAGGGTGCGCAGGATCAGGGCCTTGTGGAAGACGGCTTCCGGATGGCGCCCCAGCGCCACCTGCATCAGCTTGTCGTCGATCACCTTGTCGCGGGGCGTCACACTCACCAGGGTGGCGGGCAGGAACCCGGGCTGTACGGCCTCGTGCACCTGCGGGCCATCGTCCACCAGGTGAGCGATGGACTCGGTATGGGTGCCATTGCAGTGCGGCACGATGTGGTAGCTCTTCACGTTGCAGCTCCCGCCACGCCGGGTGTCACCGACCCACTCGCCGCTCTCCAGGACCTGCTCCTCGGCCGGCGGCGCGCCGAAGAAAGTAGGCTGGAGGGCGCCGAAGACCAGGGGGATGGCGAGGGAGATACCGCGCGCCATATCCGCCGCGTACTTGCGCCCGGCGATCTCGAGGGAGAGCAGCATCAGGCGAACCTCGTCTTGGGCAGCGCCAGCCACTCCAGGGCGGTGCCGTGCAGGAGGCGAGCCCTCGCGGACTCGCCCAGCTGCAGGGACTCGATGATCTCGCCGGGACGGTCCTCCCCCAGTGGGAAGGGGTAGTCGCTCCCCAGCGCGATGCGCTCCGCGCCCATGAGCTCAAGCATGTAGCGCAACGTGGCCGGATGATGCACCAGCGAATCCACATAGATGCGCTTGAGGTACGCCATGGGGTCCACCTTGTTGTCCACGGCGCAGAGATCGGGCCGGGCATGGAAACCGTGGGAGATGCGGCCGACAGTGGCAGGGAAGCTGCCGCCGCCGTGGGCGAAGGCCACGCGCAGCTTGGGCAAGCGCTCCAGCACGCCGCCGAAGATCATGCTGGTGATGGCAAGGCAAGTCTCGGCGGGCATGCCCACCAGCCAAGGCGCCCAGTACTTGCCCATGCGCTCCTTGCCCAGCATCTCCCAGGGATGCACGAACACGGCGGCGCCGAGGTCGCTGGCCGCCTGGAACACCGGGAAGAGGGCGGGGTCGTCCAGGTTACGGCCGTTCACGTTGGAGCCGATCTGCACGCCGGCTAACCCAAGCTCCTTCACGCAGCGCTCCAGCTCCCTCACGGCGAGGTCCGGCGCCTGCAGGGGCAGGGTGCCGAGACCGACGAAGCGCTTCGGATCGCCCGCCACCACGGAGGCGAGATGGTCGTTGAGCAGGCGCGCGAGGTCGGCGCCGTCCCGGTCTTTGGCCCAGTAGCTGAACATCACCGGCACCGTGGACAGCACCTGCACCTGCACGCCGTGGGCGTCGCATTCCTTGAGGCGCGTGGGGCCATCCCAGCAGTTGGCCTGGATCTCCCGGAAGAAAGTGCCATCGTCCTTCAGCATGCGGGCACAGCCGGGGCCGTGGTGTTCCAAGTGGATGAAGCCGCCGTAGCCGTAGCGCTCCTTCAGGCTAGGCCATTCCTTGGGAAGAATATGGGTATGAATGTCGATCTTAAGCACGTTCTATTTCTTTTTCTGGGGCGCTTCCATGACCGAACCGCACTGCTTGCAGGTGCGCTTCTCCACGCTGCCGAAGTAGCGGTCGAACACCGGCGGGAACTGGGTCTCGATGTTGGTGAGCTCGAAGTACTCCCGGTAGAGCTCGGCGTGGCAGTTCTCGCAGAACCACAGGAGACCATCCTGCTCGCCTGGGATGCGCGGCCGTTCGATCACAAGGCCCACGGTGTTGGCGAAACGCTGGGGGGAATGCAGGAGGTGGGGCGGTATCAGCAGGATCTCGCCCTCGCGGATCGGGATGTCTTTCGGCTTGCCGTCCTGCATGGTCTTCAGCAGCATGTCGCCTTCGATCTGATAGAAGAACTCCTCACCCGGGTCGTCGTGGAAGTCCTTGCGGGAGTTGGGGCCACCCACCACCTGCACCACGAAGCCGGTGTCGGTGTAGATGCGCTTGTTGCCCACCGGGGGCTTCAGGAGGTCGCGATTCTCATCGACCCACTTCTTTAAATTTATCGGTGCCAGGCTCCACATGGGTCTACCTCAGATGGTCGCTATGCACTTGAGTTCGATGGCGATGGGCGTAGGCAGCGCCGTCACCTGCACGGTGGTGCGGCAGGGCTGGTTGTCCTTGAAGTACTCGGCGTAGAGCCTGTTGTAGGCCTGGAAGTCCCGCTGCATGTCGGTCAGGAACACGGTCACGTCCACCAGCCTGTCCCAGCCGGAGCCCGCGTCTTCCAGGATCCAGCGCACGTTGTCGAACACCGAGCGGCACTGCACCTCGATGTCGTAAGTCACGATCTTGCCGGCGGCATCCAGCGTGACTCCGGGGATGTCCTTGCTGCCTCGCTTGCGCGGGCCGACACCCGAGAGGAACAGCAGGTCGCCCACGCGCCGTGCGTGGGGGTAGAGTCCCACCGGTTCCGGTGCCTTGGAGGAATGGATCTTCCCGCTCATCCCAACTCCTCAGTACTTGACAGTGACGTTGCGGGGCTCGGTGAAGAAACGCATGGCCTCGAAGCCGCCCTCACGGCCGACACCGGACTGCTTCACGCCACCCATGGGGACGCGCAGGTCCCGCAGCATCCAGCAGTTGATCCAGATGAGACCGGCTTCGAGCTTTGCCGCCAGCCGGTGGCAGCGGGCGACGTCTGAACTCAGCACCGTGGCGGTGAGGCCGTAGAGAGTGCCGTTGGCGAGGTTCAAGGCTTCTTCTTCGGTATCGAAGGGCGAGAGTGTGACCACCGGCCCGAAGATCTCCTCCTGGTTCACGCGGCAGTCAGGCCCCAAGCCCTCGATGACCGTGGGTTCCAGGAACCAGCCCTCGGTGCAGCGGCCGGAGAGCTTAGCGCGCTTGCCACCGCAGAGCACCTTGCCGCCCTCTTGCTGCGCCAGATCTATGTAGCCCAGCACCTTCTGCAGGTGGGCCTCCGAGACCAGCGCACCCTGCTGCACACCTGCTTCCAGGGGATCACCCTGGCGCAGGGCCCTGGCTCGTTCGACGAAGGCATCGCGGAACTTGGTATACAGACTGCGTTCGATGTAGAGGCGGGAACCGCAGAAGCAGATCTCGCCCTGGTTGGCGAAGGCGGCCCGCAGGGATTCCTTGAGCGCCAGCTCGAAGTCGCAGTCGGCGAACACCAGCACGGGGTTCTTGCCGCCGAGCTCCAGCGATAGCTTCTTGAACTTCGGGGCCGCGCGGGCGGCGATATCGGCACCGGTCTTGGTGCCGCCGGTGAAGGACACGGCCTTGACGCCGGGGTGATCCACGATGGCGCTGCCGGCCTTGGCACCCAGGCCGTGCACCACGTTGAGCACGCCCGCCGGCAGGCCCGCCTCGGCGCAGAGCTCGCTGAAGAGGTACGCCGTCATGGGCGTCACCTCGGAGGGCTTGGCCACCACGCAGTTGCCGGCGGCCAGCGCCGGCGCGATCTTCCAGGTGAAGAGGTACAGCGGCAGGTTCCAGGGAGAGATGCAGCCCACCACGCCGAGCGGTGAGCGCAAGGTGTAGTTGATGGCGCCTTCCTCCATGGCATGGGACTCGCTGCCGAACTGGCTGGCGGCAGCGGCAAAGAAGCGCAGGTTAGAGACGGCGCGGGGGATGTCCAGGCTGCGCGCCAGGTCCACAGGCTTGCCGTTATCCACGCTCTCGGCACGCGCCAGTTTTTCCAGGTCCCTTTCGATCAGCTCCGCGAGATTCAGGAGCCAGCGGCTGCGTTCGGCAGCGGGCAGACCTGACCAGGCAGGGAAGGCCGTTACCGCGGCGGCTACCGCAGCGTCCACATCCTTCGAATCTGAATCCGGGATGCGTGCGTAGACCTTCGCCGTGGCAGGCTCATGGCAGTCAAGCCAACCGCCGGAGAGGGCCGGCTGCAGCTTGCCGCCGATGTAGTTCTTGAGTTCCACCATGCTAGAGGCTCTGGATGCGCCCGCCGTCCACCGGCAGGCTCACGCCAGTTATATAGGAGGCTGCGGGAGAGGCCAGGAAGGCGATGGCGGCGGCCACCTCTTCGGGATCGGCGATGCGTCCCAGCGGGATGAGTGCGCGGGCCTCTGCTTCGATCTCCGCCACGCTGCGGTTCTCCTTCTCGGCGCGGGCCTGGAACAGGCTCTCGATGCGCCCGGTGCGGGTGAAGCCCGGCAGCACGTTATTGACGGTGATGCCGTCCTTGCCGAGTTCGCCGGCGAGCGTCTTGGCCCAGCTCGCCACGGCGCCGCGCACGGTGTTCGACACGCCGAGCCCCTTGATGGGCTCCTTCACGGAAGTGGAGATGACGTTGATGATGCGGCCGTAGCCGGCGGCGCGCATGGCCGGCAGCAGCGCCTGCACCAGGGTCTGGCCACCGATGAGGTGGCGGTTGAACGCGGCCAGGAATTCTTCGGGCTTGGCGGACTGGATCGGACCGCCCGGGGGGCCGCCGGTGTTGTTGACCAGGATGTGCACCTTGGGGGTGCGCTTTAGCCAGGCTTCGACGGCAGCCTTGAGGCCGGCGGGATCGTCGAAGTCGGCGGTGAAATAGCCGTGGCGCTGGGTGCCGGTGGCCGGGAGGCTCTGGAAGCTCTCCTTGAGGCTCTCCTCGGTGCGCGCCACCAGGGTCACGTCGGCGCCGAGCTCGGCCAGGGCCCGCGCCGCGGCGGCGCCTATCCCCTTGCTGGCGCCGCACACCAGGGCCCATTTGCCGTCCAATCGGAGGCTGTCGAGGGTCTTATTGGTGGTCATAGACCGCCAATGATATCAGTCGGACCCCGGTTCCTGAGCTTTCTGGCAGTCCACGCAGTACCAGCCGCCGCTGCCATCACCGTCCAGCCTGAGGGCGGTGAGCTGGCCGCCCCAGACGCAGCCCGTGTCGAGACCGAGGGCGTTGTGGGCTTCCTGGACCTCGCCCACGGTGGACCAGTGGCCGAACAGGAGATGGAGGCCGGCGCTCGCGCGGCCGGGCACCTCGTACCAGGCCTGGAAGCCATGGGGATGGGTACCAGGGGCGCCCTTGGTCTTGAGCTCCAATTCGCCTTCGGGTCCGATGAAGCGCAGGCGCGTGAAACAATTGACGATGAAGCGCAGCCGGTCCATGCCTGCGAGTTCAACGGACCAGCGGTCCGGTCGGTCGCCGTACATATGGCGGAAGAACTCCAGGCAGCCCGGTCCCTGCAGCACCGCCTCCAGTTCCCGTGCGCAGGCCTGGGCCTGCGCAAGGTCCCACTGGGGCGGGAGGCCGGCATGGAGCAGCGTGTAGCCCAGTTCCGGGTCGTGATGCAGCAGCGGCCGGTGGCGCAGCCAGTCCAGGAGCTCATCCCGGTCCGGCGCGGCGAGCACCCCGTCCAGGGTGTCGCTCTTGCGCTTGGACGCGGTGCCGGCGGCCACCGCCAGGAGGTGCAGGTCATGGTTGCCCAGCACGGTGACCGCGTGGCGGCCCAGGCTCTTCACGAAGCGCAAGGTCTCGAGGGACTGGGGGCCGCGGTTGACCAGGTCGCCGGTGAACCAGAGCTGGTCCTCGGCGGAGTCGAAGTTGATGCGCTCCAGCAGACGCTGGAGCTCGTCGTGGCAACCCTGGATGTCGCCGATGGCGAAAGTCGCCATCAGTGCAGCAGGCCCGGCACCGCCAGCCGGAAGGGAGCGATTGGCGCGTCGAAGGTCTCACCCTGGTCGTTGATCATCTGGTAGGCACCCTGCATGGAGCCCACGGGCGTCTCCAGTGCCGCACCGCTGGAATAGCGGTAGCCCTCGCCGGGCTTGATGTGGGGTTGCTCGCCCACCACGCCCTCGCCACGCACCTCCTGCACCTTGCCGTTGGAGTCGGTGATGACCCAATGGCGGGTGAGGAGCTTCGCGGGTACCGAACCCTGGTTGCGGATGGTGATGGTGTAGGAGAACACGAAGCGGTTCTGTTCCGGGTCCGATTGGGCCGCCACGTAGGCGGTCTCCACGTCCACGCGGATGTCGTTCGGGAGAGGAGCGGTGGTCATGGGGCTATCTTACGTGAATAAGACTGATCGTTCACCGCAGGCGCACTGTGAGAACATCACACGGCGCCTTATGCATGATCGCCTTCTCGGTGGAGCCCAAGAGCAGCGCGAGGCCGTGGCGTTCGTGGCTGCCGAGCACGATGAGGTCCGCCTTGAGTTCGGTCGCGATCCGCAGGATCTCGAGCTTGATGATGCCCACCTCGAGCCTGCGCGGCAGGTCCGCGAGCCCGAGTCCGGTGCAGAGTTCGTCCAGGCGACGGCGCGCACCGCCCACCATCTCGCCCTCGAGGTCCACCGGCGGGGGCAGCAGGGCCTCGCCGGCCGGGTCCACGGGGATGAACTCCACCACGTGCAGGAGGCTGGCCTTGGCCCCATAGCGGCGGGCGATCTCCATGCCGCGCTGCACCACCCTGGCGCTGTCCTCGCTCAGATCCACGGCGATCAGGACTTGGTTGTAAGCATCCATCGGCGTGCTCCCCGGCTGGGCCTGCACCAAGTATAGAGCGCTTTAGAGCCTGCTAAGGCGCGCGTAATCAGCCGCTGACAAGGTCTCCGGGCGTGCTTTTGCGTCGATACCGGCGGAGACGATCGCCGCCTCGTCCAGCAGCCCTGCGAGCGCGTTCTTCAGGGTCTTGCGCCGGTGGCTGAACGCCTGGGTCACGAGCCGGGCGAAGCGCGCCGGGTCCGGGAGCGGGAAGGGCGGCTCGGCATAGGGCACGAGCCGCACGAATGCGGAGTCCACCTTGGGCGGCGGACGGAACGCGCCCGGACCGATGTTGAACAAGGGTTCCACCCTGCAG
>DATAHN010000077.1:0-4813 GCA_036263155.1 Gammaproteobacteria bacterium
CATGTCCGGCTTGTAGCTGCCGATGTCCTGGGCGGTGTAGACGTAATCGAACTCCACGCCCAGCTTGGCGTTGGAGTAGCTGAAGGATTCCCGGTCGATGTTGGAGAGCACCACCAGCTTGAAGTGCTGCTTCAGGTAGGCGAGCGCCAGCGCGGAATCCGGGAACGCCGGCCAGTTGCCCACGGAGCGGCCGAAAGCCTTCATGTCGTCGGGGGTGGCGAACACGCCCCAGCCCGTGGCCATGCGCTTCAGCACCCGGCCCAGGATCTCGGGGTAGAGCATCCCGGGGTTCTCTTCCTCCTCCTGCCACTCGAACTTGCCGAAGGTCTCCACGAAGGCATCGTCGCTCACCTGGATGTTCTCGCGCCGGCGCCAGTTGGCGAGCGCGGCGCGGATGCCGCTCTCCCAGTCGATGAGCGTGCCATAGCAGTCGAAGCTGAGGACGTCGAAATCAGTTAGACGAGGCATGACAATCTCAGAACGCGTTCACGCCGGTCAACTCTTTGCCGATCACCAGCTGGTGCACGCTCTCTGTGCCCTCGTAGGTGATGACCGACTCGAGGTTCAGCGCGTGGCGGATAGGGCAGAACTCGGTGGTGATGCCGGCGCCGCCCAGGAGATCGCGGGCATCGCGGGCGATGTCCATGGCCATGCGGCAGTTGTTCCACTTGGCCAGCGACACCTGGGCCGGCTGCATCTCGCCCTTGTCCTTCAGTCGTCCGAGCTGCAGCGACAGGAGCTGGGCCAGGGTGATCTGGCGTGCCATCTGCGCCATGCGCAGCTGCGCCAGCTGGTTGTTGTCCAGGGGGCGGCCGAACAGCACGCGGGTCTTGGAGTACTCCAGTACCTCGCGCAGGCAAGCCTGGGCGGCGCCGATGACGCCCCAGGTGATGCCGTAGCGGGCCTGGGTCAGGCAGCCCAGCGGCCCCTTGAGGCCTTCGGCCTTGGGCAGGCGGTTGGCTTCCGGGATGACCACGTTGTCGAAGTACAGGGCGGAAGTGATGGACGCGCGCAGCGACATCTTGTGGTGCACCTCGGGAGCATCGAAGCCCTTGGTACCCTTCTCCACCAGGAAGCCGCGGATGCCCTGCTCGGTCTGGGCCCACACCACCGCCACGTCGGCGATGGTGCCGTTGGTGATCCACATCTTGGCGCCGTTCAGCACCCAGTCGCCGCTCGCGTTCTTCTTGGCGGTGGTCTTCATGTTGGAGGGGTCCGAACCGCCGTGAGGCTCGGTGAGACCGAAGCAGCCGATCTTTTCTCCACGCGCCATCGCGGGCAGCCACTTCTGCTTCTGCTCCTCGGAGCCGTAGCTATATATCGGATACATCACGAGGGAGGACTGCACGGAGACGAAGCTGCGCAGCCCCGAGTCGCCGCGCTCAAGCTCCTGGCAGATGAGGCCGTAGGACACGCCGTTGAGGCCGGCGCAGTCGTAACCCTGGATGGAGCTGCCGAGCAGGCCGAGGGAGGCGATCTCCGGGATCAGCTCCTTGGGGAAGCGGCCCTTCTCGAAGCACTCGCCGATGATGGGCAGCACCTTCTCGTCCACGAAGCGGGCCGTGGTGTCCTGCACCAGCTGCTCCTCTTCCGAGAGCAGGCCGCGCACGTCATACAGGTCCATCGGGTTCAATGACTTCACAAACGCACTCCCAAGACGTCGCCGTCCGCGTAACTGGTTGCCGTTGATGGGGTTTCCCCCGCGAAAGGGGTCCCGCAGGGGGCGCATATGATACCGTAACCGCATATACGTCGCAGTCCGCATGCGCGTAACCCCAGGAAAACCATGAGAATCCCCGAGATTCTGCTCATCGAGTCCCATCACAAGCCAGGCAGCCTGGCCAAGGTGCTGGCGGTCATCGGCGAGGCGAACCTCGTGGTGGAACACCTGCACGCGGTGCGCCGCCACCAGGACAAGACGGTCTGGGAAGTCACCATCGAGATGGATGAGGACGCGGACCGCAGCCTCTACGACAAGATCAACGCGCTGCCCAACGCCAAGATCATCGGCAAGTCGGACCGGGTGTTCGACCGCCACAAGGGCGGCAAGATCGAGATGGTCTCAAAGGTGCCGCTGGACGCGATCCAGCAGCTGCGCGACCTCTACACCCCCGGCGTGGCGCGCGTCAGCCTCGCCATCCAGAAGGATCCGGCCAAGGTCTGGGACTACACCAACCTCGGCAACACCGTCGGGATCGTCACCAACGGCACCGCCATCCTCGGCCTCGGGCCCATCGGCTCCCTCGCAGGCCTGCCGGTGATGGAAGGCAAGGCGATGATCTATGCCAAGTTCGTGGGCATCTCCGGCATCCCGATCCTGCTCAACGATACCGATCCGAAGAAGATCATCGAGACCGTGCTCGCCATCGAGTCTTCCTTCGGCGCCATCCATCTCGAGGACATCGCCGCCCCGGAGTGCTTCGAGGTGGAGGAAGCGCTGGTGAAGAAGCTCAACAAGCCAGTGCTGCACGACGACCAGCACGGCACCGCGGTGGTGACGCTGGCGGGACTCCTGTCCGCCACCCGGCGCGTGGGCCGCGAACTCAAGGCTTGCACCGTGGGCCAGATCGGCCTGGGCGCCGCCGGCATCGGCATCGTGCGCCTCCTGCACCAGTACGGTGTGAAGACGGTGCTGGGCGCGGACCGGCGCGAAGAAGCGCTGGCACGCGTCGAGCGCATGGGCGGCAAGCGCGCCACGCTGGAACAGGTGATGCAGCAGGCGGACATCGTGATCGCCACCACCGGCGTGAAGGGCCTGATCCTGCCGGAGATGGTGCGCAAGGGGCAGATCGTGTTCGCGCTCTCGAATCCGGAACCGGAGATCAGCGCGCGCAAGGCGCTGGAGGCGGGCGCCGCCTACGCCACCGACGGGCGCAGCGTGAACAACGCGCTCGGCTACCCTGCCCTGTTCCGCGGCGCGCTGGACGCCCGCGCCAAGCGCTTCACGGACGCCATGTTCTTCGCGGCAGCCAACACGCTGGCCGAGCTCGCGCCGGCGGAGGAGTTGCTGCCTGACCCGCTGGACAAGACCGTGCATGCGGCAGCGGCGGACGCCGTAAAGACGGCTGCGCTCCAAAGTGGCGCCTGCAAGTAGCGCCGCTTCATTCCATATTAATTCAGTATGTGAAACCGAGCCTTCTATAGAGGTCGGCGAGGAGCCAAACCGGCCCGATGAGCAGGAACTGCAGGTCCTTGAAGAACGAGGGCTTGCGCCCCTCGATCTTGTGGCCCACGAACTGTCCCACCCAGGCGGCGACGAAGATCGCGAGGCTGGTCCAGAACAGCGGCCAGGGCAGCCGCGCCAGCAGTTCCAGCACCAGCACCATGCCGAAGCTCACCAGCAGCATTCCGGCGCCGAGCCGCACCGAGAGCAGGAAGTAATACACCAGCGAGGCCAGGATCAGCAGCGTCGCCCAGTTGAGAAAAGGGCTCACGGCGGCGAAGGCCGCCGGGCGCGGTGCGCTCCACAGCATGCCGAGCACGCTCAGCATGATGAGCGGCACGCAGACCCAGTGGACGCGTTTATTGACCGGATTGCGGTGGCTTTCGCCGTATTCGTCGAACCAGCTTTTGGCACTGCGCATGGGCGGTTCCTCGGGACTAGAATGTCGCAGGGATTCGCTGGGGATCGAGTATGGGCTTCCTGCGCTTCGTTTCCAACCTCACGTTCCTGCCGGAGGCGCGGCGGCTGGAGTTCTATCCCGCATTCGCCATGATGCGGGTCAAGGTGCTGGAGATCGACGGCGGCTGGCGCAAGGTGCGCATCCGGCTGCCGCTCAACAGCGTGTCCCGCAACCCCGGCGGCGTGATGTTCGGCGGCTTCCAGGCCTGCCTCGCGGATCCCATCGCCGCCATCGCTTGTTCACGCGTGTTCCCCGGCTACTCGGTGTGGACCCGCGCCATGACCATGGACTTCCAGAAGGGCGGCAGCACGGACCTCGAGCTGCGCTTCGAGATGGGTCCGGAGCAGGAGGCGTCCATCGCCGCCGAGCTCAAGGCCCGCGGCCGCGCCACCCCCACCTTCGAGTACGGCTACTACCTGACGGACGGCAGCCTCTGCACGCTCATCAAGAACACCGTCGCCATACGGCCCAAGGGCTACCAGAAGGCCACCACCCCACCCGCCGGCCTGGACGGGCTATGACGAGCGTTTTGCGCTAGGCTTACTACCCCCTTCCGCCTCCGTACCCAAGCGAGCCCCCACCATGAAGGCCCTCAAACCTGCCCAGGTGCGTGAACTCATCGGCTTCGCCGAGAAGGGCGAGCTCGACAACGTGGTGGGCGTGCTGGTGAGACTCGACAAGGACCAGCTCGCCGAGCTCAAGGCCGTGCTCTGGCTCGGCAAGGACGGCCACACTCCCAAGCACTGGGACGCGCTGGTGATCCAGGCCCGCGCCAAGCTCGACAAGGACACGGTGCAGTTCCTGGCCGAGGAGAAGAACCTGGGTGCGGACCTGCACAAGGGTATGGACATGCTGGAGAACTCCGGCCGGATCTGAACGGCGCGACCGCGCCCACCCGTCAAAGTTCCGCTATCACTTGCCTAGCAGGCCGCAACCTCGCGGTCTATGCTTGAGTCTCACGCGCCATCCCTCCAGGAGACTCACCGATGCGACGCACTGTCCTGGTGTCCACATTCATTTCCCTGCTGCCGGTCCTCGCCATCGCAAGGCCCGTGCCGCCCATGGCCACGGTGGGCGCCGCGCAGGCTGCGCAGAAGATCTCGCCCTCGGTGACCTATCCCGCGACGCGGCGTGACGACACCGTGGACTACTACCACGGCGTGAAGGTGCCGGCGCCCTACCAGTGGATG
>DATAHN010000078.1:0-2642 GCA_036263155.1 Gammaproteobacteria bacterium
TACTCCAATCGGGCTTCCTAAGTCAATAATCCGAGGGCGTTTTATGGCTCCCCGGGGCGCCAATTATGCACCAATCCAGGCCTTGACGGCGGCAAGGATATCGCGCTGTCACACTCCGAAAGTTAGCCAAGCGCGCCGGGCAATACCAGCGGAAAACCTTATAAAAACCTTATAAAAACCTGATTCAGAACTTTAAGGACCGGCGCCAACTGTAACCCTCAATCCCCGAGCCAGTGCGACCAGCGCGCCGCCCACCCCGTCCTACTAAATATACCGTAGATAAACACGCCCGTCACAGCCGCTACGGCCAAAAACCCGAAGTCGCGGACGAGCGCGGCGGGCTCGGCGAAGAAGAAGACGAGCACGCCGCCGAGGGCGACGAAGTGCAGGTAGTCGGCGACGAGCCGCCAGGGCCGCCGCTTGAGCTCGCCCCAGAACGCGGCGAGGGCCAGGGATGCGAGGCCCATGAATATGCACATGTCACGGGCGATCTCACCGAGCGGCAGGCCGCTCTGCACCACCGTCTGGTCCAGGCTCGCGTCGCCCGTGAGCACCCAGCGGAAGAACAGGATCACGCCCAGCACCGCGCCGAGCGCGCCGGCGCTGCCGAGCAGCACGCCGTTGATGAAAGTCAGGGGACGCATCGGGAGCCTCGGTTCCTTGCGACACAAACGCCGCGGCGGGCCGCTATTGTAGGCCGGGCAAGGGACTCGCGCCGGCCCGCCGCTTATGCTCATATATAGGTCAGCCCACTCCCCGCCTCCGGCGTTTCCCCCAGGTATGTCCCCGATGCGTCACAAGCCTTCCTTTCTGCTGATCCTGGCGGGCGGCCTCGCCGTCCTCGCCTCCACCGCGTTCTCCTCGGTGACGCCGCCGCCGGCGCCCGCGACCGCGGCCGTCGCGGCCAAGGACCTCACGCCGCTGCCGAACGAGCGGCTGGTGGACCAGATCGTGGCGGGCCTCCTGACCAAGCTGCACTACGAGAAGCGCGCGCTGGACGACCGGCAGTCGGCGCTGGTGTTCGACCAGTACCTCGAGGACCTGGATCCGAACAAGAGCTACTTCGTGCAGGGCGACATCACCGCCTTCTCCGGCGAGCGCCTCAAGCTGGACGACGACATCCGCGCCGGCAACGTGCAGCCGGCCTTCGACATCTACAACGTGTTCCAGAAGCGCGTGGACCAGCGCATCCAATACGCCTTGAAGCTCCTGGACAAGGAGCCGGACATGACGGCCAAGGAGAGCTACGTCTTCGACCGCAGCAAGGGCCCCTGGGCGAAGGACGGCGCCGAGCTCGACGACGTGTGGGCCAAGCGCGTGAAGAACGACGTGATCGGCCTACTCCTGGCGGGCAAGACCTGGCCCCAGGTCCAGGAGGCGCTGCGCAAGCGCTACCAGAACTTCGCCTACCGCTCGCACCAGGTGACCGCCGAGGATGTGTTCTCGGTGTTCATGAACTCCTACGCCCATTCCCTCGACCCGCACAGCGACTACTTCCCGCCGGTCGCGGCCGAGGAGTTCCAGATCCAGATGAGCCTGAAGCTGCAGGGCATCGGCGCCTCGCTGGTCACCGACGGCGAGTACACCAAGGTGGACCACCTCCTCCCCGGCGGCCCCGCCGACCGCGACCCGCAGAAGCAGCTCAAGGCCGACGACCGCATCACCGCCGTGGCCCAGGGCGATGGCGAGATGGTGGACGTGGTGGGCTGGCGCATCTCGGACGTGGTGGCGCTGATCCGCGGCACGCCCGGCACGCCGGTGCGGCTGCAGATCCTGCCGGCCGGCGCGGCCCCGGGCACGCCGGAGAAGACCATCAGCTTCATCCGCGACACCGTGAAGCTGGAGGCCCAGGCGGCCCACCAGAAGGTCATGGACGTGGAGCGTGGCGGCAAGAAATACAGGGTCGGCGTCATCACCATCCCCGGCTTCTACGAGGACTCGGTGGCGCGCTACCGCGGCGACAAGGACTACACCAGCACCACCCGCGACGTGCGCCGCCTGCTGGGCGAACTCAAGGCACAGAACGTGGACGGCGTGGTCATCGACCTGCGCAACAACGGCGGCGGCTCGCTCCAGGAAGCCGAGGACCTCACGGGCCTCTTCATCCCGGAAGGCCCGGTGGTGCAGATCCGCCACCAGAACGGCGACATCCAGGTGGACGACAGCGAGGACGACAGCGGCGTGGCCTACAACGGCCCTCTCACGGTGCTGGTGAACCGCTTCACCGCCTCCGCCTCGGAGATCTTCGCCGCCGCGATCCAGGACTACCACCGCGGCGTGGTGGTGGGCTCGGTCACCTACGGCAAGGGCACGGTGCAGCAGCTTCGCGACCTGAGCCGCTTCCTGCCCGGCGACTTCGACGCCGGCCAGCTCAAGCTCACGGTGGACAAGTTCTACCGGGTGAGCGGCTCCAGCACGCAGAACAAGGGCGTGACGCCGGACATCGTGCTGCCGGCGCTGGTGGACCCCACTGACTTCGGCGAATCGTCGAACCCGAGCGCCCTGCCCTGGGACGAGATCAAGCCGAGCGACTACAAGCCGCTGGACTCCGGCCTGCGCAAGGCCCTGCCGCAGCTCGCCAGCGACCACGAGGCACGCGTCGCGAAGGACCCGGCCTGGAAGCTGTTCATGGACGGGGTGCA
>DATAHN010000079.1:0-9149 GCA_036263155.1 Gammaproteobacteria bacterium
ACGCTGGGCTGGGGCATGTGCCTCACGCTGTGGACGCTGGCCCTGCTCGGCACGCTGTTCAAGCTCAAGATGGCGTACCGCTACGAATTCCTCTCCACGCTCCTATATATAGTGAAGGGCTGGGCGGGGCTGTTCGTGATCGTACCTCTCTATCACGCCTTGCCGCTGCCCTCGTTCGTGCTGGTGCTGGTGGGTGGCGTCTCTTACACCCTCGGCGCGGCGTTCTATAGCTGGGACAAACTTCCTTACAACCATGCCATCTGGCATGTGTTCTGCCTCGCCGGGAGCACCACCCAGTTCGTGGCGGTGTTCTTCCTGCTCGGTCTCCCGTTCAAGGGCTGATGCCGCAAAAAAGAAGGCCCCTCCCGAGAAGGGCCTTCCATATCACTCCGCTTGGCGTGTTACGGGAAATCCACTGTGGCGGTGCTGCCGGCAGTGACCGTCGCGTCCTTCGCCGCGCTGAACTGCAGCGCATCCGTCAGTGCTGGATCATCCAGGCCCGCGCAGGTGAGCGCCACCGTGTAGGTGCCCGCTGCCAGGAAATCAGCCGAGTAGTCGTACTTGCCCGTGGTGGTGTTGAGCGCCAGCGTCGCGGTCGCCACCGGCTGCATCTGCCCGCTCGTATTGATGTCCACCGGAGTCACACCGCCGCCGGCATAGATATAGGCTGCCGGCATGCAGGCGAGGGCGGAGATCGCGAGGCCGCCGAGGACGAGGGTGTTATCGGCCGAGCCTGCGATGCTACCCACCGCCAGTGTGTCGATGATCCGCAGCGCCGGCTTGAGCTTGTAGCCGTTCGCATCGAGCACCACCGACTTGCGCAGGTCGAAGTCCACCGTGAAGTCGGTCACGCTGCCGGCGGCCACGCCGAAGCCCCGCACCAGCTTGAGGCCGGTCTGGCTGCCGCTCGGGATGGTGAGCGGATGCACCGAGCCGTCGCTCAGGGTGATGCTGGATTGGCTCTCATCGACCTTGAGCCTGATCCAGGCGTAGGAGCCGGCCGGCAGGCTGACGCCGTCCAGCAGCACCGCGCTGCGTCCCGCCTGTTGATCCAGGAGGTCCACGACCTTGGGTGCGTGGAAGTCGAATTCCAGGCGGTCCGAACCCATATTGTCGGCGGGCTGGATCTCGACGCCTGTGAAGGCCACCGTGACGTGTTCGGCACCATCCACCGGGGTATCGCTGACGGACAGGTTGAGGGTGCCCGCGTTGTCGCTGGAACCGTTGCAGCCGGCAGCCAACAGGGCGGCTGCGGCGAGGATGAGTGCGAGTCGGATCGTGGGAGTGTTCATGGGGGATCTCCTCCTCAACATATGTGAGGCGCCCCGAGAGTGCCTGATGCGGCTGCCGGGAAGAGTGAGAAAGTTCACGTATTTGCAAAACGAAGGTACTTGGTTGGACATAAAAGCAGCTTGCGCTACTGTATGTGACTTAACGCGGAGCCGCTCCATGAAACTCTGTCTTGCCGGCGCCACTGGCCACGTAGGCCGCGAACTCGTCAAAGCTATCAGTGATACCGGCGACCTCACCTTGGTCGCCGCCATGGGACGTCGCGGTGCGGGCACGCAGCTCGGCGGCGTGACGGTGGACGGCAGTCTCAAGGCGGCGCTCGCCCGCGGCCCGGTGGACGTGGTCATCGACTACACCCATCCCGATGCCGTGAAGGGGCACGTGCTTGAGGCAGTGGTGGCAGGTTGTCATGTGGTGATCGGCACCTCGGGCCTGAGTGATGCGGATTACGTTGAATTAGACCAAGCCGCCCTGGCGCGCGGTGTGGGATTGTTCGCCGCCGGCAACTTCTCCCTCACGGCGGCGCTCCTGCAGCATTTCGCCCTGCAGGCGGCGCGGGCCATGCCCCATTGGGAGATCCTGGACTACGCAGGTGATACCAAGCCGGACGCGCCGAGCGGCACCGCGCGGGAACTGGCTTATCAATTGGCCCAAGTCACCAAGCCGACGTGGGCCGTGCCGGTGGGAGAGACCAAGGGACTGAGGGAGGCGCGGGGTGCCGAGCTCAACGGCTCGCAGATGCATTCCATCCGGGTTCCGGGTTACTACTCGGCGGTGCAAGCGGTGTTCGGGGACACGGGCGAGCGCATCGAGCTGCGCCATGAGTCCACGAGCTATGCGCCTTATGTAGCGGGCACGTTACTCGCGGCCAGGAAGGTCAGCGGCTGGAAGGGGCTCAAGCGTGGCATGAGCGCCCTTCTCGGGATCTAGCCTTCTTTCTTGGGTTCGAATTCGGCGTAATCCTCCGACTTCGGCATCTGTTCCATCACCGCGGCGAGTGCCGGCGGGGCAGCTATCACCTTGCGGTTGACGAGATCGAACCAGGCGCCCTGGCAATCGATGGTGCAGGCGAGCTCCCCGTCCTCCCGCACGATGCGGTGGCGGATGCGCCAGTGCTTACGGTTGGGGGAGATGCCCACCGCCTCGCAGGTGACGCTGATCTTCTCGTTGGCGCGGATCTCCCGCATGTAGCGCAGGTCCTCCCGGAACAGGATCGGCCCGAGCTTGAGCTGGTGGAACTCACGGAGTCCGAAGCCATGCTCGGTGAGGAAGCCGATACGCGCCTGGGCGCCGTAGTCGGCATAGGCGCTGTGGCGCATGTGGGCGTTGGGGTCGAGGTCGGCCCAGATCACCTGGAAGGTCCTGACGTAGCGCTCGCTCATGGTTTTCCTGCGGTTTTCCGGGTTGCGGCGCACATTCTAACCCGCTGGTACAGGCGCTTATTCCGGTCTGGCCGGTTGTCCCTGGCGGCCGTATCGGCGAAAATACGCGCCTTTTCCCCGGAGCCACCATGCCCTCCCGCCGCGAACTCGCCAATGCCATCCGCGCGCTCGCCATGGACGCGGTACAGAAAGCTAAGTCAGGCCACCCGGGCATGCCCATGGGCATGGCGGACATCGCCGAGGTCCTCTGGAACGACTACCTGAAGCACGATCCCGCCGACCCGAAGTGGCCGGACCGGGACCGCTTCGTGCTCTCCAACGGCCACGGCTCCATGCTGCTCTACGCGTTGCTGCACCTCGCGGGCTACGACCTGCCGATGGATGAGCTGAAGCGCTTCCGCCAGCTCCACTCCAAGACCCCGGGCCACCCCGAGTACGGCATCACGCCGGGAGTGGAGACCACCACCGGTCCCCTGGGCCAGGGCCTCAGCAATGCCGTGGGCATGGCCATCGCCGAGAAGGCGCTGGCCGCGCGCTTCAATCGTCCCGGGTTCAAGTTGGTGGACCACTACACCTACGTGTTCCTGGGTGACGGCTGCCTCATGGAGGGCATCTCCCACGAGGCTTGCTCTCTCGCCGGCACGCTGGGCCTCGGTAAGCTCATCGCCTTCTATGACGACAACGGCATCTCCATCGACGGCGAAGTGCACGGCTGGTTCACCGACGACACGCCCAAGCGTTTCGAAGCCTACGGCTGGCACGTGGTGCCGGGCGTGGACGGCCACGACTCCGAGGCGGTGAAGCGTGCCATCGAGGAAGCACGTAAGACCGACAAGCCGAGCCTCATCTGCTGCAAGACCATCATCGGCTACGGTTCCCCCAACAAGCAGGGCAAGGAAGCCTGCCATGGTGCCGCCCTGGGTGACGACGAGGTGGCGCTGGCCCGCAAGCAGCTCGGCTGGAGCCACGCGCCCTTCGAGATCCCGCAGGACATCTACAAGGGCTGGGACGCGCGCGGCCGCGGCAAGGCCTTCCGCGAGAACTGGGAGGGCGTGCTGAAGAGCTATCGCGCTTCCTATCCGGAGCTCGCCGCGGAGTTCGAGCGCCGCATGCAGGGTGAGCTGCCTGCCGAGTGGAAGTCCAAGTCCCGGGCATTCATCGAGCAGGTCTCGGGCGCCGGCATCGAAGTGGCGACCCGCAAGGCTTCCGAGAACTCGCTCAACGGCCTCGCGCCCCTGCTGCCCGAACTCATCGGCGGATCCGCGGACCTCACCGGCTCCAACCTGACTTGGTGGAAGGGCTCCCGTGCCGTCACCCGCCAGGACTTCGGCGGCAATTACCTCTTCTACGGCGTGCGCGAGTTCGGCATGTCCGCGGTCATGAACGGACTTGCCCTGCACGGCGGCTTCATCCCCTATGGCGGTACCTTCCTGACCTTCTCCGACTACGCCCGCAACGCGCTGCGCATGGCGGCGCTCATCGGCGTGGGCAGTATCTATATATATACCCATGATTCCATCGGCCTCGGCGAGGACGGTCCCACCCACCAGTCTGTGGAACATGTCTCGTCGCTGCGCCTGATACCGAAGATGGAAGTGTGGCGCCCGGCGGACGACACCGAGACCGCCGTGGCCTGGGTACGCGCCGTGGAGCGGCGCGACGGCCCGACTTCACTCGCGCTCTCGCGCCAGAACCTGCCGCATTTCCCGCGCAGCGCCGAGCAGCTCGCGGCCATCCATCGCGGCGGCTACACGCTGGTGGACTGCGCCGGCGCACCGGATGCGATCCTCATCGCCACCGGCTCCGAGGTGGCGCTGGCGGCGGCGGCGGCCAAGAAACTGGCGGAGCAGGGCGTCAAGGCGCGGGTGGTCTCCATGCCCTGCACCAGCCTGTTCGACGGGCAGGACGCCGCCTATCGCGAGAGTGTGCTGCCGGCCAAGGTGACGGCGCGGGTGGCCGTGGAGGCGGGTGTGACCGCGCTCTGGCACCGTTACGTGGGATCGCAGGGCCGCGTGGTGGGGCTGGACCGCTACGGCGAGTCCGCCCCGGCCAAGGACGTGTTCGAGTATTTCGGCTTCACCGTGGACAACGTGGTGAAGCAGGTCGAGGCGGCGCTGAATAGAAGCTGAAAACCCCGTCCCCGGGATTTTCGGGCCGCTGAGTGGTAAACAAACGGATTCGAGTGAGGAGAGAGCGATGACCATCAAGGTAGGTATCAACGGTTACGGGCGCATCGGCCGCAACATCCTGCGGGCGCTATATGAGTCCAAGCGCAGCGACATCAAGATCGTCGCGGTCAACGACCTGGGCGACGCCGCCACCAACGCGCACCTCACCAAGTACGACACCGCCCACGGCAAGTTCCCGGGCGAGGTCTCGGTGGACGGCGACAGCATGGTGGTGAACGGCGACAAGATCCGCGTGTTCGCCGAGCGCGACCCGGCCAAGATCGGCTGGGCTTCGGTGGGCGCCGACGTGGTGCTGGAGTGCACCGGCCTCTTCACCAGCAAGGCCAAGGCCTCGGCCCACATCCAGGGCGGCGCCAAGAAGGTGGTGATCTCCGCCCCCGGCGACAAGGACGTGGATGCCACGATCGTATACGGCGTGAACGACAAGACCCTGAAGGGTGCCCATACCGTGATCTCCAATGCCAGCTGCACCACCAACTGCCTGGCGCCACTCGCCAAGGTGCTGCACGAGAGCATGGGCATCGTCGGCGGCCAGATGACCACCATCCATTCCTACACCAACGACCAGGTGCTGACGGACGTGTTCCACAAGGACATCCGTCGCGCCCGTTCCGCGACCCACTCCATGATCCCCACCAAGACCGGTGCCGCCATCGCCATGGGCCTGGTGATCCCGGAACTCGCCGGCAAGCTGGACGGCTACTCCATCCGCGTGCCCACCATCAACGTCTCGCTGGTGGATCTGTCCTTTATCGCCGGCCGCGACACCAGCGTGGACGAGATCCACGAGCTGATGAAGAAGGCATCCCAGGGTCCGCTCAAGGGCATCCTCAACTACACCAAGGAGCAGCTGGTTTCGGTGGACTTCAACCACGACCCGGCTTCCTGTACCTACGACGCGACCCTGACCAAGGTCATCGGCCGCCTGGTGAAGGTATTCGGCTGGTACGACAACGAGTGGGGCTTCTCAAACCGCATGCTCGATACCACCGTCGCGTTCTGGAACGCCAAGTAACCGCACTGCAACAGTCTTCTGCGAGGATACGCGGCGTGAACATACTCAAGATGACGGACCTGGATCTCAAGGGCAAGCGCGTGCTGATACGCGAGGACCTGAACGTGCCGGTGGCGGACGGCAAGGTGACCAGCGACGCGCGCATCCGCGCCGCGCTGCCCACCGTGCAGCTCGCCCTCAAGGCCGGCGCCCGTGTGATGCTGGTCTCGCACCTGGGCCGTCCCAAGGAAGGGGAGCATGACCCCGCGCTGTCCCTCGCCCCGGTGGCCGAACGCCTGACCGAGTTACTGGGCGTGAAGGTGCCTCTCGTGAAGGATTGGATCGACCACATGGACGTGGCGCCCGGTACCGCGGTCCTCTGCGAGAACGTGCGCTTCCTCAAGGGCGAGAAGAAGGACGACGAGGCGCTGGCTCGCAAGATGGCCGCGCTCTGCGACGTCTACGTGATGGATGCCTTCGGCACCGCGCACCGCGCCGAGGCCTCTACCCATGGTGTGGGCAAGTACGCCCCGGTGGCCTGCGCTGGCCCGCTGCTGGCGGGTGAGCTGGAGGCCTTGGGAAGGGCGCTGGCGAATCCGGCGCGGCCGCTGGTGGCCATCGTCGCCGGCTCCAAGGTCTCCACCAAGCTCACGGTGCTGGAGTCCCTCACCAAGGTGGTGGACCAGCTCATCGTGGGCGGCGGCATCGCCAACACCTTCATCGCGGCCGAGGGCCACAAGGTAGGCAAGTCCCTGTACGAGGCGGACTTGGTGCCCGAGGCCATGCGCCTGACCCAGGCTGCCAAGTCACGTGGCGCCGACATCCCGGTGCCCACCGACGTGGTGGTGGCGGCCGCGTTCGATGCCAACGCCGAGGCGGATGTGCGCAAGGTGGACGGGGTGGGCGCCGACGAGATGATCCTCGACATCGGTCCCGACACCGCCGCGCACTATGCGGCTTTGCTCAAGCAGGCGGGCACCATCGTCTGGAACGGCCCGGTGGGCGTGTTCGAGTTCGACCAGTTCGGTGAGGGCACCCGCGTGCTGGCGGAGGCGATCGCCTCCAGCAAGGCGTTCTCCATCGCTGGCGGCGGCGACACCCTGGCGGCGCTGGACAAATACGGCGTGGCGGATCGCATCTCCTATGTCTCGACGGGCGGCGGCGCGTTCCTGGAGTTCCTGGAGGGCAAGACGCTGCCTGCCGTCGCGATGCTCGAAGAGCGTGCACAGGCCGCCCGTAAGCGAGCCTGAATTCGCTCTGACCGGGTCCGCTGGCGCATAATGGACCTATGCCCCGCAGAACAAAAATAGTCGCCACCCTCGGACCCGCCACCGATACCCTGGAAGTGATGGAGAACATCGTCCGCGCCGGGGTGGACGTGGTGCGGCTGAACTTCTCCCACGGCGAGCCCGCCGAACACCAGCGCCGCCTGGACCTGGTGCGCCGCGCCGCCATGGCGGTAGGCAAGGACGTGGGTGTGCTCGGCGACCTGCAGGGCCCCAAGATCCGCATCGAGAACTTCAAGGCCAAGAAGGTCACCCTCAAGGACGGCCAGCGCTTCGTCTTCGACGCCGAGCTCGGCGACGATGACGGCGACGAGACCCAGGTGGGCCTCACCTATAAAGATCTCCCCCAGGACGTGAAGACCGGCGATGTGCTGGTGCTGGGAGACGGCGAGGTCTCCATGAGCGTGGTCGAGGTGATCGGCCCGCGCATCATCTGCATCGTCATCAACGGCGGCGACGTCTCAAACCACAAGGGCATCAACCGCCAGGGCGGTGGCCTCTCGGCCGGCGCGCTCACCGAGAAAGACTATGCGGACATCCGCCTGGCGGCGCAGCTCGGAGTGGACTACCTCGCGGTCTCGTTCCCCCGCGACGCCTCCGACATCGAGCAGGCGCGCATACTATTGAACGCCGCCGGCAGCCGCGCCGGCATCATCGCGAAGATCGAGCGCTCCGAGGCCATCAAGAACCTGGACGACATCATCCGTGCCTCCGACGCGGTGATGATCGCCCGCGGCGACTTGGCGGTGGAGATCGGCGACGCCGAGCTGCCGGGCGTGCAGAAGCACATCATCCACCGGGCCCGCGACCTGAACCGCACCGTCATCACCGCCACCCAGATGATGGAGTCCATGATCAACAGCCCGGTGCCGACCCGCGCCGAGGTGCTGGACGTGGCGAACGCCGTCATGGACGGCACCGACGCGGTGATGCTCTCCGGCGAGACCGCCACCGGCAAGTACCCTGTCAAGACAGTTGAGGCCATGGCGCGGGTATGCCTGGGCGCGGAGAAGCACCGCAACACCCAGCGCTCGCGCCACCGCATGGACCAGAAGTTCAAGAGCGTGGACGAGGCCATCGCCATGGCGGTGATGTACACCGCGAACCACATGGACGTGAAGGCCATCATCGCGCTCACCGAGTCCGGTTCCACCGCGCTGTGGATGTCGCGCATCAGCTCCGGCATCCCCATCTATGCCATGACCCGCCACGAGAGCACGCGCCGCCGCGTGACCCTGTGCCGCGGCGTGTACCCCGTGGCCTTCGACGTGATGCATACCGATCCGGATCACGTGCTCAGGGACGCCGCCGACGAGCTGAAGCGCCAGCGCATCGTGATCAACGGCGACTACGTGATCTGCACGAAGGGCGAGTTCTCCGGCATCACCGGCGGGACGAACAGCCTCAAGATCGTCCGGGTCGGTGATTAGACCTAAGTCCTGGCTTCTTTCAGCGGATTTATGCCCATTCCTTGACCCCCTAGTAGGCCGCCGTGTCTAATCACCTTGCGGTGGGGACACCCGCCGGATGTGTCGTCTCTAGAGGGGTTTTATGCGCGGTCTGTCGTTGGGCGTCTTCGCCATCGTGTCCTTTTCCGTCGGCGTGGGTCTTGCCCAAGCCTCACGGGAGGATGTATCCCATCGCTTGCGTCCCGATCATGGCTCGTGGGTTCACCGTGCTCCCACGCGAACCGCGCCCAGTGACGGCATGGCCAACTACATCGTGCGCTTCCGGGAGGCGCCGGTCGCGCGCCACGCGGGCGCTGCACGCGGCACGCTCGACCTCAAGGCCACCGTGAGCTACGCAGCTTACCTCGGCGAGCGCCAGGCGGGCACGCTCACGACGATGCGCGAGGCGCTGGGCCGCGCGCTGCTGCCGCGCTTCCAGTACCGCTATGCGCTGAACGGCATGTCGGTGCGGCTCACACCCATCGAGGCGGAACGCATCGCGAAACTGCCGGAAGTGCTGTCAGTGAAATCGGTGCGCCGCTATGCGCCCTCGGTCACCA
>DATAHN010000080.1:0-8772 GCA_036263155.1 Gammaproteobacteria bacterium
TAGGCTGCACCGGCGGCTACCACCGCTCGGTGTACGTAGTGGAACGTTTAGCCGAACATTTCCGCGCGCAGGGGCGTGAAGTGTTGACCAAGCACAATGAGTTGAAGTGATCAGCGCTGGATAGGCGCGATCCCCAAGACCTATTCTTTACGCCGCTGTATTCCTGTCAGCTCATCCGCTGGCATGGTGGAATTCTGCTCCACTGGACGTCCCTCGATGAAGGCCAGGAGCTTGTCCGCCTGGGCCTGGGCGTCGCGAACGCCGAGGTCGATGAGGTCGCGGCAGTACTTGCCCTCGAACAGGAGGTAGCTCAGCAGCTGGCTGCCGCTGCGGTCCAGGCCGCCGATGCCACGCAGCAGGAAGCGCACGCTACGCGGGAACTCGCGCTTGTGGCGCTGGGCGATGTCGCGGATGTCCTCGCTGGGGGTGATCACCAGGGTGTCGATGACCTTCAGCGGCTGTTGCGACCCGTCCTTGATGCGGGTGACGGTGTTGTTGATGCGCTGCAGCCGTTCCAGGTCGCCGTAGATGCTGTCCATGAACAGGGTATCCAGCAGGTAGCCCGCGATCTGGCCGAGGGAGGGATAGGGTATCTGTTCCTGCTCCAGCGGCAGGCGGTTGGGCTGCTCGTTGCGCAACGCGATCACCAGCACCCGCTCGGCGCCCAGGTGCACCACCGGGCTCAAGGGGGCCGACTGGCGCATGGAACCATCGCCGAAGTACTCGCGACCGATACGCACCGCCGGGAATATCACTGGCAGCGCCACCGAGGCCATGACGTGGTCGAGGGTGAGCTCCACCGGTTCACCGAGGCGCCGTGCCCGATGCCAGGGTTGCAGGTCCTTGCGCGCCTGGAAGAAGGAGATGGACCGCGCCGAGGTGTAGCCGGAGACGGTGATGGCGAGCGCGTCAAGGGCGGCCCCGTCGATGGCCTCCTCCAGGCGCGCGAAATCGATGTGCTCCGCGAGCATCTCGCGCAACGGGGCGTTATCCAGGATCGAGATGGGGTTGTGCCGGTCCATGCCGCCCGAGAGCAGCGTGAATATCCAGTGGGCGCTGGTCCTGAGCGCCGTCAGCGCGCCGGTCTTGAACACCTTCTCGCTCTTGATCTCGCGCCACACGTGGTCGAGGTAGGCGACGCCATGGCGGAAGTTCTGGGCATGGCAGGCGATGAGCGCGGCATTGATGGCGCCGGCAGAAGTGCCGGCGATGACCGGGAACGGCAGTGCCGCGTCCTGGGGCAGGAGTTCCGCCAGGCCCTTGAGCACTCCCACCTGGTAGGCAGCCCGGGCACCGCCGCCGGGTAGCACCAGCCCCACTTTAGGTCGCAAGCCGGAAGTATTCACGCGGACATGCCCTGCCCGGCCGGACCCTTGTATCCACGCGGGCCGCGGGCTTGGGCCCCGGTACCATGGGCGATATGCATGTCTCCTCCCCTGGTCAATAGGTTAAATGGGCTGGACCTGGACGTACAGGGTACTAAAATCAATGTCATTCAAGGCCCTAGCCTGGGATATTCAAGCATAGACTTGGGACGCTGCCGGGGGGCAGCCGTTTTCAGGACTTGAGGGATAGGGACTCAACGCATGCTCAACCTCAACCTGTGGCACCAGAGAGCCGCGGATTCGGCCGGGAGCGCCGAAGCCGAGGCATCCCCCCGCACCCGCCGTCCATTGCTCAAGGTTGCGGTGCTGAACACCAAGGGCGGCTGTGGCAAGACCACCCTCTCGACTTCCCTGGCCGCCTACTACGCCCAGCGCGGGTACAACACGGCGCTGCTCGATATGGATGTCCAGGGCTCCAGCCTCCGGTGGCTGGCCAACCGCGGCGACCACAAACCCTCCATCACCGGCCTCAGCGCGACGGACAAGTCCGGCCGCGTGACCAAGAGCTTCCTGATGCGGGTGCCGGCGGAGGTGGAACGGCTGGTGGTGGACACGCCGGCGGCCATCG
This sequence comes from Gammaproteobacteria bacterium, assembly GCA_036263155.1. Taxonomy (GTDB): domain Bacteria; phylum Pseudomonadota; class Gammaproteobacteria; order Natronospirales; family REEB76; genus DASUBN01. Next base: position 1,954 of record DATAHN010000080.1, read on the forward strand.
ACAGCCTCAGGCTGCAGGATGCGATCCGCGGTGCCCACGCCATCGTCATCCCGGTGCTGCCCTCGGACATCGACATCCACGCCGCCTCGCGCTGTGTGGCGGAGCTCCTGCTCACCGGGCGCATCGAGAACCGCCAGGAGCGGGTCGCGGTGGTGGCGAACCGGGTGAAGAAGCAGGCCAAGATGTACGAGACCCTGAAGCGCTTCCTGGACAGCCTCGAGATCCCCTTCGTCGCCACCTTCCGCGACACCCAGAATTACGTGCATGCCACCGAGCAGGGCCTGGGCGTGCACGAGCTCAAAGACAAGAACGTGAAGGAAGAGATGCGGGAATGGACGCCGCTCATCGAGTGGCTGGAGAGCCGCCCGCTCACCAACCTGCAGCCCGGCGCTCTGACGCCTCCGGCGGCCTAGCTACTTACCCGGTTCGAACACCAGGGTGTGTTCTGCCGCGCCGGGCAGGAAAGGCGTCGGCCTACCCTGTTCCCAGTCAGGTTCGCTATTTCTGTAGTAAGGGGACAGTGGGTACCCGCTCTGGCCCGTAGGCATCTCCAGGATGCCTTCCGCCTCATGGCCCGGCGACACCACCATGCGCTCCGACGCACCGAAGTCCTCCCCCTGCACGCGCGGCATGTTGCTGTCTCCCGGCAGCTGCACCGGCGCCATGTCCAGGAAGCGTGACAGGAACGGCACTGCCCTGCTCAGGGGGTGAGTGAGGTGCACGGTGTTGTGCGCGCCCCAGGTGTAGGCGCCGATGCCGGGTTCCGCGGCGGTGCGTGCCGCCACCTCATCCACTGCGGCGAGCAGTAGCGCGTCCCAGCTCTTGTAGGCGGGATCCAGGAGGTTCGCCGGTTGCTGGTTTATGAGCGCCCACACCGGTCCTTCCAGCTGCGAGAGCCCGTGGTAGTCGCAATGGGGGTCGGCCTTGATGCAGTCGGCGAACAGCGGCGCCACTGCCGCCGCGGTCACCGCGCCACGGAACTCCCGCACCAGCCGGTAGCCCACCGAATCCACCGCCGCGCGGCCGCCCCACTCCTCTACCGCTTGGCGGAACGCGGCGCGCTCGGGGTGGTCCGCCACCCGCTGCGGGTTGAGCACCCGCAGCAGCAGGGAGCGCCAGCGGGCCAGGAACAGTGCGCGGTCATCGAGCTGGATCGCCAACATGTCGGCGGGCGTGAAGCGGTCCTTCGCGCGCAGGTCGTCCCGTATCTGCCCGGCGCGGGCGCCGAGGTCGTAGCCGCCGTCACCGATCAGCGTCAGCATCGGCCCTTCCACCACCCGCGCGTTCGCGCTCCAGAGGCGTCCGTCCGCTGGGTCCACCACCCGCGGGTACTTCGCAGGGTCCAGCCAGCCGGCCCAACCGGTGCCGGGTTTGTCCCAATAGGAAGGCACCGCCGGATCGAACCCCGCCCGCAGCGGGATGCGGCCGGCGATGGTCCAGGCGACATGTCCGGCGGAATCCGCGGTCACGAAGTTCTGCTCCGGCATGCCGGCGCGGTTCGCCACCGCCATGGCCTCGCGCACGTCCTGCGCGTCCTCCATGTGCTCCAGCTCCAGGTTGGTGCCGGCCGGGTCGGCCGCCATCCAGTGGACGGCGCGGGTGACCCCGGCATGGTCCTGATCCAGCACCGGACCCCAGACGGTGTCCTTGATGTCGAAGCTCACGTCCTTGCCGCCCTTCACGTGGATGATCTCGGCGTGGTGCGTGAAGCGCCGCCAGCCTTCGGCGGTCTGGTAACGGTCCGCGTCGGCGGGATCAAGATGCAGCAGCACCAGGTCCGACCAGTCGCCGTAGCTGTTGGTGTAGCCCCAGGCCACGTGGCCGTTACTGCCCACCACCATAGCCGGTACTCCCGGCAACGTGACGCCGGTGAGGGTGACGGGGCCGGCCTTGCCGGGGTACGTCCACTGGGCGCGGTACCAGGTGTTGGGGACGCGTATCCCCAGGTGCATGTCGTTGGCGAGCAGCGCCGCGCCGGTGCTGCTGTGCTCGCCGCTCACCACCCAATTGTTGCTGCCTACCGCCAGCGCATCGTCCGGCGCGCTCAAAGCGCCGAGCTTGGTGGGCACGCGTTTGCGCAGGTCCGCCACGTCCGCTCCGGGGATGGGCGGCGTCTCGATGGGCTTGCCCTGCACCGGTGCGTCCCACTGGGTACCGGGCGCGGTGAGGAAGCGGAACATGGCCGGCGGCATGAGGTCGCGCATCAGCGCGAGCTGGGATTCGTGGTGATCCTCCGGGCTCTGCAACTGGAAGTACATGGCGTGCACCACCAGGATGCTGTCCTCCGGTTGCCAGGGTTTGGGACGCGTCATGAGCAGGCCATACTCGAAGGGCCAGGTACCCAAGGCCTTGAGGCCGGCGTTCACGCCCTCGCTGTAGGCGGCGAGGCCGGCGCGCTGCTCGGGCGTGGCGTGGGCCAGCACGTCCTGGGCGACGGCACGCAGCCGGAACAGGCGGTGACGCTTGTCGAAATCCACCGCCGCGCCGCCCACGAGCTCGGACAGTTCGCCGGCCGCGAGGCGGCGCATGAGGTCCATCTGGAAGAAGCGGTCCTGGGCGTGCAGGAAGCCCAGGGCGCGGATCGCATCCAGGCGCTGCTGCGCTGCGATGCTGGGTACACCCAGCGCGTCGCGCGTGACCCGCACCTCGGAGGCGAACCCTTTGAGGCGCAGCTCGCCATCCAGTCGCGGCGCGCCGCCGCGCAGGAAGCCATAGACGAGGAGCAGCAACACCACCACAAGGACGGCGAGATAGCCGCCCCAGCGCAACGCCCGTCTCATTTTCCCCATCTCCCCAGACGGATTCAGGCGCCGACCAGCCTATAGGCTGGCGCCCCCTGTGTCACGGCTGCACTGTGACAAACGTCACGGTTAGGGGCTGACGGGCGGGACTTACGGGGCCTGCGGCCCGGCGGCATCATGGCCGCGCCACCCCGGCCGGACCCCGGTGATACCCTACCCCCATGCAGACCGCCGCCCCCACCCTCGCTTCCCGCCTGGCCCGGCCGCTGCTGGCAATGCATCGGCGGCTGCTGCCAAACGCGGACTGGGCGGGCTGGACGCCTTATCTCTGGTTGCTCTACCTCGGCTTCTTCTTCGTCCCCTGGCCGGGGATGGAACCCTGGGATACCCCCAAGTGGGTGTTCTCCATCGCCGCCGCGCTGATCTTCATGGTGATGTATTTCCGTAGCTTCAGCTGCCAGCGGCGGGAGCTGCACCGCATCCTCGCCGGCATCACGACGCTGGGCTACATCTTCGTCATCTACACCGGCAACGGCCATACCTTCATCATCTATGCCTGCGCCCTGAGCTCGCACTACGGCAACCTGCGCCGCAGCCTCACCGCCCTGGGGCTGATCCTGATCGGCTTCACCTTGGAAGCCACTTGCCTGGCCTTCCTCCCCGGATTCGGATATTCCCACACCATCTGGTTCTGGCTGCCCACCTTCATGATCGGCGGCATCATCGGCGCCGCCAACGCCTGGTTCGCGGACGACGAGGCCAAGCGCCGAGTGATCAGCCAGTCGCAGGAGGAGATCCGCCGGCTCGCTGCCACCGCCGAGCGCGAGCGCATCGCCCGCGACCTGCACGACCTCTTGGGTCACACGCTCACTCTCATCACCGTCAAGGCTGAACTCGCGGCGCGCCTGGCCGAACGCAACGTGGCGGCCGCGGCGAAGGAGGTGCGCGAACTGGAAAGCATCTCCCGCGACGCACTGCGCCAGGTGCGCGAAGCGGTGGGCGGCTACCGGAACGGCGGCCTGAATGGCGAGCTGGTCAACGCGCGGGTGGCGCTGGACGCCGCACGGGTCGAGCTCGCCGCCGACGTGGACGCCCGCGGCTGCCCGGCCACCCACGACAACCTGTTCGCCCTGGTGCTGCGCGAAGCCGTCACCAACATCTTGCGCCACTCGGGCGCGCGCCGCTGCAGCGTGGAACTGCTCCGCCATGGGATGGCCCTGCGGCTCAACATCCGCGATGACGGCCGGGGCGGCAACCTGCGGGAAGGCAACGGCCTGCGCGGCATGCGTGAGCGCCTGGCGGCGCTGGACGGCTCCCTGTACATCGAATCAGACCGCAACGGCACGCTGCTGACGGCGGTGCTGCCGCTGCCCCAGCTTGAGGATGCGCCCGAGGCGCCCGCCGGCCCCCTGAGGAAGTCCGCATGATCAGGGTGCTCATCGCCGAGGACCAGTCCCTGATCCTGGGCGCGCTGGCGGCGCTGCTCGACATGGAACACGACATCGAGATCGTGGCCCGCGCCGCCAACGGCCGCGACGCGCTCAAGCTCGCGCTGGAGACCCACCCGGACGTGGTGGTGACCGACATCGAGATGCCGGGCATGACCGGCCTCGAGTTCGCCTCCGCCCTCAAGGAGCAGCAGCACCCGGCCCGCATCATCATCGTCACCACCTTCGCCCGGCCCGGCTACCTGCGCCGCGCGCTGTCGGCCGGCGTGCGGGGCTACCTGCTCAAGGACGCGCCCGCCGAGCAGCTGGCGGAAGCGATCCGCACCGTGCAGCGTGGCGGCAAGGCCATCGCCCCCGAACTCGCGGCGGAGGCCTGGGACAGCGAGGATCCGCTCAACGACCGGGAACGCCAGGTGCTGCGCTTGGCCGGAGAGGGCCTCTCCAGCGGCGACATCGCCAAGCAACTCTTCCTCTCGGAAGGTACGGTGCGCAACTATCTCTCGGAAGCCATCGGCAAGCTGGGGGCCGCGAACCGCATCGAGGCGGCACGCATAGCACGTCAGAAAGGCTGGTTATGAAGAAGGGGGCCCCTTCTTTTAGTCTCTCTGCATCCGTCGCTTCAGTGTCAGCGCCAGGGCCGCGAGGCTGAGCAGGTCCAAGCTGCCCCCGCCTCCACCACCTCCGGAAGCCGCTTTCACCTGGGCCGCCACAGGCAGGATGATCTGCGGATTATCGGAGGCGTCGCCATTCACGCAGACCTCACCGTCGTAGCGGCCGGCGGCAAGGCTGCCAGCCTTGAAGGTCACCGTCACATCCTGGCTGGCGCCCGACAGCACGCTGCCGCTGCTGGGACTCAGGCTCAGGCCGTTCATGCCGGTGCTCTTGCAGTCCAAGGTGCCGCCCGTGGGACCGCCCTGGACGGCCACGCTCCAGTGCAGGATCTTCTGGCCATCGTTGCTTATGGTGAAGCCATGCGTCTCGGAGGCCTGGCTGCCGCCCACCATGTAGGTGAGCTCGTCATTGCGGATGCTCATATGGGCCGAAGGTACCGTCGAGCGTGCCGCCAATGGCAGGTGCATGGCCGGCACCGCCGCACCGCCATCGCCGGTGTCGCTGGTGGCGATGTCCACTTGGCCGAAAGCCCACTTGTCCTTGGGCAGGGCGCCGGTATCGGCGGTTACGCTGAGGTCGACGGTGTCGCCCGGTGCAAGGGTGAAGTGCGCAGGCGAAACATGCACCTGCAGGCCCGAGCTCAGGTGGCTCACGCTCACGCTGTAGTTGACCGTCGCGCTGCTGAAAGCGCTGCTCAAGACGCGCGACCAGGTGCAGGTGGGCGCGCAGGTGTCGTTGCCGAGGCTAGGCAGGTTGAGCGCCGTGAGGTTGAGCTGGCTATCTTCAAAGTCGCCGACGTCCATGACGATGCCGGTGCGCTGGGCCGCCTCCACGTCGATGCGGCCGGCGCCGCGCACCTGGGGTGAGGGCAGCGCGCTGCCCGCCACGCAGTTCTCGCCGGAATCCAGGCTCTTGCACTGGTCGATGAGGCCGGAGGTCACGGCAGTGAGCATCAACGCCGACTTCAGTTCCGGCGGCGTCCAGCCCGGGTGCGCTTGCCTCAGCAACGCGGCCGCGCCGCTGTCGTGGGGCGTCGCCATGGAAGTGCCCTGGTAGAAGTCGTAGCTCTCCGGCTTGCTGGCACAGCCGCCGCAGCCGTCGGTATGGGCGGGATTGGAGACCGCCGCCAGCACGTCCACGCCGGGCACCGTCAGGTCCGGCTTCACCAGCGCGTCGAAGCGAGTGCGGGTAGGGCCGCGGGAGCTGAAACCCGCAAGCTCATCCGCGTGGGACGGATCAGTGGTCAGCGTGGAGCCCGATATTTGGGCGGTCAGCGTGCTACCAGTGCTGGCCGCGATCCAGTTGCCCAGCTCATTACCTTCGGTGAGCGCAAGGAGCGTGGCCGGAATGAGATAGGTTTCGACCGGAAGGTCTTGGCTGCTGCCACTGGTGGTCTTAATCACTAGGCCGCCCGCACCGCCCTGTTTGACGTTATAAGCCTTGTCTACCAGCGCTATGGTGCCGCGGTCGCAGACCACGATGTCAGTGCTGGCGAAGGTGTGTGCCGAAAAAGGGTACAGGCACTGCCTGGCGTTGTCGCTGACGCCCAGGCTGGGTGGATATTGCTCGCCCGAAGTGGGCATCGTTCCGCCCTTCACCGGATCATCTCCATCGAAGTCGCCGCTGCCTGCGTAGACCAGCCGATTGGGGCCGAAACCCGCTGTGAAGCCGGCGCCCTGCAGCGGGCCCGCAGGCGGACTGACGCCCCCGGAGAGATTCTCGAGATTGTTGCTGGTGAAGCTGCCGTCGTGAGTGGCGGCGGCATTGGTGGCGACCCAGGGCCCCACGTGCTCCACCGGGTACGTAGGCGAGTCTGGGTCGTGGAGTACCACGTTGCTGGGGCCGCCGTTGCCGCCGGCGGCGGACACGTAGATGCCCGCCTCTACCGCCGACAGGAAGGCCTGTTCCACCGGATCGTCGAAGGCGTCATCGCCGCCGCCGATGGAGAAGTTCAGCACCATGCCCTTGAAGTGCGAGCCCCAGGCCGCCTTGAGCGCCTGCTGGTCCTGGATCGCCTG
>DATAHN010000081.1:0-11189 GCA_036263155.1 Gammaproteobacteria bacterium
AGCCCTCTATGCCTTCCGCTTCCGGCAATGGCGGGCCTAATAGCAGGCTTCTTGGGCGGAGGCTTGATGGACGATTTCACATGCGAGGTCTGGGATGCGAGGGATGTCCTCATTGTCCGTGACGTCGATGGTAGGGAGGCGGCCATCCCCTTAAGAGATATAAGGCGAGTCACGTATCTTTATCCCTGGCGCAGCTCCTATGGCCTAGGGAAATTCGCGCGCTGGAGTTGAGCCGGGACGTTGGGGTTGGTACGGAAATACGGTTTCTGCCGAAGCTGGATCGCAGGATCGATATCGACCCAAGCTCAGCCAACGCTTATGTGGAGCAGTTGCGTCACAGGGTGGAACTAGCCAAGCAGCGTGGCAACGGTCTATGAGCGGCGGCTGACGGCGAACTCGGCCAGTTCTTCCAAAGCGTCCCGGTAGGGCGAGGGCGGCAGGGCCTTGAGGCACTCCCGCGCCTTCCCGCTCTCCTCATGGGCGCGCCGGCGGGTGTAGTCCAGCGCGCCGCCGCTGCTGACGATGCGGATCACTTCCTTCACTTGTTCGAGACCGCCCGCTTCCACGGCGGAGCGAAGCAGCGCCCGCTCACTGCCTTCGGCATTCTGCAGTGCGTGGATGAGGGGCAGGGTGGGCTTGCCCTCGGCCAGGTCGTCGCCGATGTTCTTGCCCATCTCTTCGGCGGTGGCGCTGTAGTCCAGCACGTCGTCGATGAGCTGGAACGCGACACCCAGATGCAGGCCGTAGCCCGTGAGGGCCTGCTCCTCGAGGGCGGGGCGCTTCGCCAGCACCGCGCCCAAGCGGGCACCCGCCTCGAACAGCGTGGCAGTCTTGCGGTGGATGACCTCGGTGTAGCGCTCTTCCGTGGTGTCCGGGTCGTGGCAGTTGAGGAGCTGCATGACCTCACCCTCGGCGATGCGGTTGGTGGCATCGGCCATCACCTGCATGACGCGCATCTCGTCCAGTTTCACCATCATCTGGAAGGCGCGGGAGTAGAGGAAGTCGCCGGTGAGCACGCTGGCCGGGTTGCCCCAGACCGCGTTGGCGGTGTCCCGCCCGCGGCGCAGTTCGGAGCCGTCTACCACGTCGTCGTGGAGCAGGGTGGCGGTGTGGATGAACTCGATGATGGCGGCAAGCTCCACGTGCCGCATCCCCTGGATGCCACAGGCCCGTGCCGCCAGGAGCACCACCAAGGGCCGTAGGCGCTTGCCGCCTGCAGCCACCAGGTACTCCCCCAGCTGGTTGATGAGGGCCACGTCGGACCTGAGCTCCTCCCGGACGCGCCTATCGGCTGCGGCCAGGTCCTCCGCCACCAGGGCGCGCAGGGCATCCAGGCCGGGGGCGCCCGCAGGGGGGGTAGGAGAGGGTCGGGACATGGGGGCCGGACAGGGGCGGCGGGACGCCGCAGGAAGGGGGATGCTAGGGGGGGCGGAAAAGAGTGTCAAGCCAAGGCCTTACAGTTTGACCGGGGACGCTGAACCCCTTAAAATGCGCGCCCTTTGACGCTATTTTTGACGGTTTCTGGAGACCCCCCATGTACGCTGTTATCGTGACCGGAGGCAAGCAGTACCGCGTTGCCCAGGGCGACGTGATCAAGGTGGAACTGCTCGACGCCGAGGCCGGCAGCGACGTGTCCTTCGACCAGGTCCTGATGGTTGGCAAGGAAGGCGAGGCGCCCAAGCTGGGCGTGCCCTTCATCTCCGGTGGCAAGGTCACCGGCAAGGTGAAGCGCGATGGCCGCACCGACAAGGTGTTCACCTTCAAGCTGCGCCGCCGCAAGAACTATCGCCGCCGCGCCGGCCACCGTCAGCATTTCACCGAAGTCGAGATCACCGGGATCTCGGGCTAAGCATTTCGAGGATATAGGCAATGGCACATAAAAAAGCAGGCGGCAGTACCCGTAACGGCCGCGACTCCGAATCGAAGCGCCTGGGCGTAAAAGTCTATGGTGGTCAGGCGGTGGTCTCCGGCAACATCATCATCCGTCAGCGCGGCACCGAGTTCCGTGCCGGCCAGAACGTGATGATGGGCAAGGACCACACCCTGTTCGCCGTGGCCGCCGGCCACGTGAAGTTCCAGGAGAAGGGCAAGCCGGTGCGCCGCTACGTGAGCGTGATCGCCGCCGAGGCCGCTCCGGCCAAGTAAGGCTTTTGCTCGTGATATGCGAAAAGGCCCCGGTCTTCCGGGGCCTTTTTGTTTAAGCCAGGACCCAAGTTAAAGCCATGAAGTTCGTAGACGAAGCCACCATCAAGGTCATCGCCGGCAACGGCGGCAATGGCGTCGCGAGCTTTCGCCGCGAGAAGTTCATCCCCATGGGCGGCCCCGACGGCGGTGACGGTGGCGACGGCGGCAGCATCTTCCTGGAGGCGACCCAGGGGCTGAACACCCTGGCGGACTTCCGCAACACCCGTACCTACGAGGCCCAGCACGGCGAGAAGGGCCAGAGCCGCGACATGACCGGCCGCGGCGGCGAGGACATGACGGTGGCGGTGCCGGTGGGCACGCTGGTCTACGACGCGGATACCCAGGAGCTCCTGGGGGACTTGGTCAAGCTGGGAGAGCGGTTGAAGGTGGCCCAGGGGGGCTTCCATGGCCTGGGCAATTCCCGCTTCAAAAGCAGCGTGAACCGGGCGCCGCGACAGACCACGCCGGGTTCCCCGGGCGAGCGGCGCACCCTGAAGCTGGAACTCAAGGTATTGGCGGACGTGGGCCTCTTGGGCCTGCCCAACGCAGGCAAGTCCACGCTGATCCGCTCGGTCTCCGCGGCGCGGCCCAAGGTGGCGGACTACCCCTTCACCACCCTGCATCCGAACCTGGGGGTGGTCTCGGTGGGGCAGCACCGCAGCTTCGTGATGGCGGACGTGCCGGGATTGATCGAGGGCGCGGCAGAGGGGGCGGGACTGGGCATCCGATTCCTCAAGCACCTGCAGCGTACGCGTCTCTTGCTGCACCTCGTGGACGTGGCGCCCTACGAGGGCAGCGGCGACCCGGTGCAGGACGCCCAGTCCATCGTGAAGGAGCTGGAGAAGTTCAGCCCGGAACTGGCGGAGCGGGAGCGCTGGCTGGTGCTGAACAAGCTGGACCTCTTGCCGCCGGAGGAACGGGACGCGCGCTGCCAGGCCATCGCGGAGGGTCTCGGATGGAAGGGGCCGGTGTTCCGCATCTCGGGCATCTCGGGCGAGGGCACCCAGGAGCTGTGCCAGAAGATCATGGCCCGGCTGGAGGAGATCGGTGTCGCGGCGCCGGCTTTCCCCGATGCGCCGCCTGAGCCAGAGCCCGATGAGTACGAATGAGCAAAATAAAAAGCCGGCTAAGAAGCCGGCTTTTTAATCTCAAGGAGAGTAAGGCTTAGGCCTTCATGCCCTTGATATGGGCGTTCAGGCGGCTCTTGTGGCGAGCGGCCTTGTTGCGGTGCAGCAGGCCCTTGTCGGCCATGCGGTCGATGACCGGCACGGCTTCCTTGTAGGCGGTCTCGGCCTCGGCCTTCTTGCCTTCGCCGATCAGCTTCACGACCTTCTTGATGTAGCTGCGCACCATGGAACGCATGGTGGCGTTGTGGTCGCGGTGGGCGAGCGCCTGACGGGCGCGCTTCTTAGCTTGCTTGGTATTGGCCAAAGTACTGCTCCTGGGACCTGATATCGCCGCCGGCCGCGAGGCCGGCAGCCCGAAAGGGTGCGTACTATACGGATTCCGGGGGGATTTCGCAACGAAATCGGCTCCAAGTGCCTGCTTGGCCTGCCTTTTCAGGCCCGCGGCATGGCCGGGAGGGCCCCCGGCCCGGTATCATGGCGGGCCTTTACGTCCCTGTCCTCCAAGGCTCCGAACGACATGTCCCGCGCGCTGTTCAAGGCCACCTCCCTGGTGGGTGGGATGACCTTAATCTCCCGCATCCTGGGCTTCGCCCGGGACATGGTCCTGGCCCGCTATTTCGGCGCCGGCATGGTCATGGACGCCTTCACCATGGCCTTCAAGATCCCCAACTTCGGCCGCCGCACCTTCGGTGAGGGGGCCTTCTCGCTGGCCTTCGTGCCGGTGCTCTCGGAGTACAAGGCCACCCGCAGCCACGGGGAGGTGAAGCTGCTCACGGACCAGGTGGCGGGCAGCCTGGGCCTGGCGCTCCTGATCGTGACCGCCGTGGGCGTGCTGGGCGCGCCGGTGGTGATGTGGGTCTTCGCGCCGGGCTTCAGCAACTACCCGGACAAGTACGACCTGTCGGTGGCGATGCTGCGGGTCACTTTCCCGTACCTGATGTTCATCTCCCTGACGGCCATGGCCGGGGGCATCCTCAACACCTACAGCCGGTTCTGGGTAGCCTCGTTCACCCCGGTGCTGCTCAACATCTGCATGATCCTGGCCACCGTCTACCTGGCGCCGCACCTCGCGCAGCCGGGCATGGCGCTGGCGTGGGGCGTGTTCATCGCGGGCATCGTGCAGCTCGCGTTCCAGCTGCCGTTCCTGGCGCGGCTCAATCTTCTGCCGCGGCCGCGCTGGGGCGAGACCCACGAGGCGGTGACGCGCATCATGAAGCTGATGCTGCCGACGGTGTTCAGCTCCTCGGTGGCGCAGGTGAACCTGCTGGTGGATTCGCTGATCGCCTCGTTCCTGGCCACCGGCAGCGTGAGCTGGCTGTACTACGCGGACCGCATCATGGAGTTCCCGCTGGGGATCTTCTCCATCGCGCTCGGCACGGTGCTCCTGACCACGCTGGCGCAGCACCACGCGCTCAAGAACACCGCCGGTTTCTCGGCCACCCTGGACTGGGCCTTCCGGGTCACGGCGGTGGTGGTGCTGCCGGCGGCCATGGGCCTCCTGGTTTTCTCGGGGCCGCTCCTCACCACGCTGTTCAACTACGGCGCCTTCGACGCCCACGACACGCTGATGGTGACCTGGGCGCTCACCACCTATTCCATGGGCCTCCTGAGCTTCACCATGGTGAAGGTGCTCTTGCCGGCCTACTACGCGCGCCAGGACAGCCGCACACCGTTCCGCACCGCCATCGTGGCGGTGGCGGCGAACCTGTTCTTCAACCTGGTCATCACCATCCCCTGGGCCCACGCCGGCTGGATAGCGCCCCATGCGGGCCTCGCGCTCTCCACCTCGCTGGCCTCGTTCGTGAACGCCGGGCAGCTCTACTACGGCTTGCGCAAGAACGGCGTCTACACGCCCACCGGCGGGTGGAAGCCGCTCCTGATGCGGGTGATGATCGCGAACGTGGTGATGGGCGGGATGCTGGTGTGCTTCAGCGGGCGCCTCGCCACCTGGATAGAGCGCGGCGCACTGCACCGCATAGAGTGGCTGGCCTTCTGGCTGGTGGCGGCGGTGGTGGTGTACTTCGGCGTGCTGTTCGGCCTGGGCTTCCGCCTCGGCGACCTCAGGGTGAAGGGCACGCACTTGCCGAGCGGCGCGACGCCGGTGTGAACCGGATGGAACTCATCCGGGGACTCAAGAACCTGAAGCTCCGCCACCGCGGCGCGGTGGCGAGCATCGGCAACTTCGACGGCGTGCACCTGGGCCACCAGGCGGTGCTGAGGGATCTCAAGCAGCGGGCGCGGGACCTGGGCGTGCCGGCCACGCTGATCCTGTTCGAGCCGCAGCCGCAGGAGTATTTCGCCGGTGACAAGGCGCCGGTGCGTCTGACCCGCTTCATGGAGAAGTGGCCGCTGCTGGAGACGGCGGGCGTGGAGCGGGTGCTGTGCCTGCGCTTCGACCGCAGTCTGGCGGCGATGCCGGCGGAGACGTTCATCAGCCGGGTGCTGGTGGAGGGTCTGGGGCTGCGGCACCTGACGGTGGGAGACGACTTCCGCTTCGGAAAGGACCGGCGCGGCGACTTCGCGATGCTGAGGCGAGCCGGAGCGGAACATGGTTTCGAAGTGGCGGACACGGCCTCGGTGATGGCGGCGGGGGAACGGGTGAGCAGCACCCGCATCCGCGTGCTCCTGGCGGAAGGCAGGATGGAAGAAGCGGCGAAGCTGCTGGGCCGGCCCTTCGGCCTCATGGGTCGGGTAATGCATGGGGAGCGGCTGGGCCGCCGGCTGGGATTCCCCACAGTGAATCTGGCGTTGAAGCGGACCCAGGCGCCGGTGAGCGGCATCTTCGCGGCCCGGGTGGCGGGCGTGACCAGGACGGACGTGGATGCGGCCGCATATATAGGAAGGCGCCCGGCAGCGGGCGGCACGGAGCTCACGGTGGAAGCGCATCTCCTCGGCTACGAGGGCGATCTCTACGGCCGGCGCCTCGAGGTGAAGCTCCTGGAGCGTCTGCGGGAGGACCGGCACTTTGATAGTCTGGACGCCCTCGCGGCCCAGATCGGCAAGGACATAGACGCCGCGCGCGCGCGGCTGGCACACGTGGACCCAAGAAAGCACTGAATGGACAAGCAATCCGACAACGCTCCCGACTACAAGAGCACCCTGAACCTGCCCCGTACGGACTTCCCCATGAAGGCGAACCTGCCGGGGCGGGAGCCGGAGTGGCTGAAGCGCTGGGCCGATGCCGACCTGTACGGGCGCATCCGCAAGGCCCGCGCGGGCAAGCCGCGCTACATCCTGCAGGACGGGCCGCCCTACGCGAACGGCGACATCCACCTGGGCCATGCCGTGAACAAGGTGCTCAAGGACATCGTGGTGAAGTCCCACTCCCTGGACGGCTTCGACGCGCCCTACGTGCCGGGCTGGGATTGCCATGGCCTGCCGATCGAGCTGCAGGTGGAGAAGAAGGTGGGCAAGGCAGGGCAGAAGGTGGACGCCAAGGCGTTCCGCGCCGCCTGCCGTGAGTATGCCAAGGAACAGATCTCCCGCCAGCGGGAGGACTTCAAGCGCTTGGGCATCCTGGGTTCCTGGGACGAGCCCTACCTCACGATGAATTTCGAGTTCGAGGCGGACCAGCTCAGGGCCCTCTCGGAAGTGATCAAGCGCGGACACTTATATAAAGGATTGAAGCCGGTCTACTGGTGCCTGGACTGCGGTTCGGCGCTGGCGGAAGCGGAGGTGGAATACGAGGACAAGACCTCGCCGGCCATCGACGTGCGCTTCAAGGCGGCGGACGAGGCAGACCTGCTGAAGCGCCTGAAGGGCGCCGGCGGCTCCGGACCGGTGTCGGTGCCCATCTGGACCACCACACCGTGGACGCTGCCCGCCAACCAGGCGGTGGCCTTGAACGGCGAGATCGAATACGCGCTGGTGCAGTTCGACGCGGGCCAGGGCCCGGAACGGGTGCTGTTGGCGAAGCCCATGATCGAAGGGGTGATGCAGCGCTGGAAGATCGCGGACTACAAGCTGGCCGGCGAGACCTTGGGCAAGGAGCTGGAAGGCGCGATGCTGCGGCATCCCTTCTATGCGCGCTCGGTGCCGGTGGTGTTGGGTGAGCACGTGACCCTGGATGCGGGCACCGGCGCGGTGCATACGGCGCCGGGGCACGGCCAGGAAGACTTCGCGGTGGGCATGCAGTACAAGCTGCCAATCGAGAATCCCGTGGACAGCCAGGGTGTGTATCTGCCCAATACGGAACTCTTCGCCGGCCAGCACGTGTTCAAGGCGAACGACCACATCGTCAAGGTGCTCATGGAGCAGGGTACGCTGCTGCATCACGAGCCCTACCGCCACAGCTATCCCCATTGCTGGCGCCACAAGTCGCCGGTGATCTTCCGTGCCACGCCGCAGTGGTTCATCGGCATGGATCACAACGGCCTGCGCCAGGCGGCGATGGAAGAGATCAAGAAGGTGAAATGGATCCCGGACTGGGGCCAGAACCGCATCGAGGCCATGGTGGGTAACCGCCCGGACTGGTGCATCTCGCGCCAGCGCACCTGGGGCGTGCCCATCGCGCTGTTCGTGCACAAGGTCACCGGTGAATTGCATCCGCGCACGGCGGAGCTGCTGGAGACCGTGGCCAAGGGCGTGGAGAAGGAAGGCGTGGACTTCTGGTTCTCGCGCGGAGCCGAGGAGTTCCTGGGCGCCGAGACGAAGGACTACGACAAGGTCAAGGATATCCTGGACGTGTGGTTCGACTCCGGCGTGGTGCATTACTGCGTGGGCGAGAAGCGCCTCGGGATCGGTGCGGAGCAGAAGGCGGACATCTATCTCGAAGGCTCGGACCAGCACCGCGGTTGGTTCCAGTCCTCGCTGCTCACCTCCGTGGCCATCCGCGGCAAGGCCCCTTATAAGGATGTGCTGACCCACGGCTTCACGGTGGACGAGCAGGGCCGCAAGATGTCCAAGTCCATCGGCAACATGATCGTGCCGCAGAAGGTGATCGGCGCGCTGGGCGCGGACGTGCTGCGTCTGTGGGTCGCTTCCACCGACTACAGCGGCGAGCTCACGGTCTCCGACAACATCCTGAAGCACAACGCCGAGGCCTACCGGAAGATGCGCAACACCGTGCGCTACCTGCTGGCGAACCTCTACGATTTCGACCCGGCGCAGCACGCGCTGGCGCCGGGCAAGATGCTGGCGCTGGACCTGTGGCTGGTGGAGCGCGCGCGGGAGCTCCAGAAGGAGCTGGTGCAGGCCTATCAGGACTACCAGTACCACCTCATCTACCAGAAGCTCTACGCCTTCTGCGTGGTGGACCTGTCAAGCTTCTACCTGGACGTGGTCAAGGACCGGGAGTACACCACCCGCGCCGACAGCGCGGCGCGCCGCTCCTGCCAGACGGCGATGCACCACGTGGCCGAGGCCATGGTGCGCTGGCTGGCGCCGATCCTGAGCTTCACTGCCGAGGAGATCTGGCACTTCCTGCCGGGCAAGCGCGAGGAGTCGGTGTTCCTGGCCACCTGGTACGCGCTACCGGAGGCGGCCAAGACCGACATGCGACTGTGGCAGCGGGTGCTGACGGTGCGCGAGGCGGCGCGCAAGGAGCTGGAGAAGTTGCGCGTGGACGGCAAGATCGGCTCGTCCCTCGATGCGGAGGTGGACCTCTACTGCGAGCCGGAACTGGCGCAGGATCTCGGCAGCCTCGGCGAGGAGCTGCGCTTCGCACTCATCACCTCCTACGCGCGGGTGCATGGCGACGACAGCCGACCCAAGGACGCGGCGGCGGCCGAGGAAGTATCCGGCCTGTGGCTGAAGGTGAAGGCCTCGGAGCACGAGAAATGCGTGCGCTGCTGGCATCACCGGGAAGACATGGGTCAGGACAAGAACCATCCTGGGCTCTGCGCGCGTTGCGTCAGCAACGTCACCGGCGCAGGCGAAACCAGGAAATACGCCTGATGAAAATCCCCGGCAAGTCCGCATGGCTTGGACTCTCCCTGGCGATCATCGTGCTGGACCAGCTCAGCAAGCGTTACGTGGCGGCGCACATGCACCTCTACGAGTCGCTGTACGTGCTACCGGTGTTCAACGTCGCGCTGCTGCACAACACGGGTGCCGCCTTCAGCATGCTGGCGAGCGCCTCCGGCTGGCAGCGCTGGTTCTTCGTGGTACTGGCGCTGGTGATCCTGGGGCTCATCGTGGCCTGGCTCGCGCGCATGCCGGCCAATGGCAGCCGCTGGGTGGCGGCAGGCCTCGCGCTGGTGGCGGGCGGCGCCGTCGGCAACGTGTGGGACCGCCTGGCCATGGGCTACGTGGTGGATTTCCTGCAATTCCACTGGCAGGACTGGTTCTTCCCGGCCTTCAACGTGGCGGACTCGGCCATCACCGTGGGCGCCGTCATGCTGATCCTGGACGGCGTGTTCATGCAGAGACGCATGCGAGTAGTAAAATAGGCCTGAATGGAAATCCTGCTCGCTAACCCCCGTGGCTTCTGCGCCGGCGTGGACCGCGCCATCGAGATCGTCGAGCGCGCCATCGAGCTCTACGGCGCGCCCATCTACGTGCGCCACGAGGTGGTGCATAACCGCCACGTGGTGGAGCGGCTGCGCAATCTGGGTGCCGTGTTCGTGGACGAACTGGACCAGGTGCCGGACGGCGGCATCGTGATCTTCAGCGCCCACGGCGTGTCCAAGGCGGTGCGTGGCGAGGCGGACCGGCGGGGCCTGCGGGTCTTCGACGCCACCTGCCCGCTGGTGACCAAGGTGCACATGGAGGTGAGCCGCTACGCCCGCGATGGGCTGGACGTGGTTCTCATCGGCCATGCCGGCCACCCGGAGGTGGAGGGCACCATGGGGCAGTTCGACGCGGGCTTCGGCGGCGCCATCCACCTCGTCGAGACGCCGGCGGACGTGGAGAAATTGAAGCTGCGCGCGCCGGAGACGAGCGCGTTCGTGACCCAGACCACGCTCTCCATGGACGACACCGCGCGGGTGATCGACGCGTTGCGGGCGCGCTTTCCTGCGATCCACGGCCCGCGCAAGGACGACATCTGCTATGCCACCCAGAACCGGCAGGACGCGGTGAAGAAGCTCGCGCGCCAGTGCCAGGTGCTGCTAGTGGTGGGCTCGCGCAATAGCTCCAATTCGAACCGTCTGCGCGAGATCGCCGAAGGCGAGGGCGCGGCGGCCTATCTCATCGACGGACCCGAGGACATGCAGCAGGCCTGGTTCGCGGGCAAGGACGCAGTGGGCGTGACCGCTGGAGCTTCAGCACCGGAAGTGCTGGTGCAGCAGGTGGTGGAGCGCCTCAAGCAGTGGGGCGGACACAGCGCGCGCGAGATCCAGGGCATCCCCGAGAACGTGGAGTTCGCCCTGCCCAAGGTGCTGCGCCGCGTCAGCTAGGCGTGAATATGCAGACCCGGCCGGCGCATCCGGCCATCCAGGCTTTTTCTATATACTTTGGCCCTTGGGACGGCTGTCCCAGGGGATGAAAGAGTCATGACCCGCAAGCAGGACGTGATCGTCATCGGCGCCGGTGTGGTCGGGCTGCTGTCGGCCCGGGAGCTCACGCGCGCCGGGTTCGCGGTGACGGTGGTGGAGCGCGGGCTCACGGGCCGCGAAGCTTCCCGCGCGGCGGCCGGCATCCTCTCCACGCTGTTCCCCTGGCGCTCGCCCAAGCCGCTGGCGCTGCTCTCGCGCTGGAGCCAGTCCTCCTATGCGATGCTGGCGGACGACGTGCGCCGCGCCAGCGGCATCGATCCCGAATGGACGCCAAGCGGCCTGCTCTGCTTCGACCTCGGCGAGCGGGAAGCGGCCCAGGCCTGGGCGCAGGTGACGGGGCGTGCCATCGACTTCCTGGATGCGGACGAGGTGCGGCGACAGGAACCGGCGCTTGCGGACCAGGCGCGGCCGGCGATCTTCCTGCCGGGCATCGCGCACATCC
>DATAHN010000082.1:0-9439 GCA_036263155.1 Gammaproteobacteria bacterium
CCATCGGGCTCTTGCCCTCCTCGATGTGGCGGTGGGTGTTCTCCACCACTACGATGGCATCGTCCACTACCAGGCCGATGGCCAGCACCATGGCCAGCAGCGTCAGCAGGTTGAGGGAGTAGCCCAGGAGCAGCATCAGGAAGGTGACGCCGACCAGGGACAGCGGGATGGTGATCACCGGGATGAACACCGGACGCACCGCGCCCAGGAACAGGAAGATCACGATGATGACGATCAGTGCCGCTTCCACGATGGTCTTGATCACCTCGTAGATGGAGCCGCTGATGAACTTGGTGGCGTCGTAGGCGATGGTCACCTTGAGCGCCGGGGGCAGGCCGTTCTGGACCTCGGCGATGCCCTTGCGTACCAGCTTCACCACCTGCAACGGATTGGCGTCGGGGGTGGGATTGATGGCCATGTAGACCGCGGTGATGCCGTTGAAGCTCGCCGAGGAATCGTAGTCCTCCGAGCCAAGCTCTACGTCCGCCACGTCCTTGATGCGCACCAGGGCGTCGCCCTCCTTGCGCAGCACGATGTCGCCGAAGCCCTTGGCATCGTGCAGGTCGGTGGTGGTGGCGATGTTGACCGAGACCGTGCTGCCCTTGGTGGCGCCGGGGGCCGCCAGGTAGTTGTTGGCGAGCAGGGCATTGGAGACGTCGGTGGCGGTCACGCCGTGGGCCGCCATGCGCTTGGGATCGAGCCAGATGCGCATCGCGAAGGGCTGGCCGCCCAGGATCATCGCGCCCGCCACGCCGTCCAGCGTCTGCAGTTTCGGCTGCACCACGCGGGTCAGGTAGTCGGTGACCTGGCCCTGGCTCATCTCCTTCGAGTAGAAGGAGATATACATGATGGCGGCACCGCGGATGTCGTTCGCCTGGATCACCGGCGCCTGGGAGGCCTGCGGCAGCACGCTCTTCACCTCATCCACCTTGCTCATGATGTCCACGAGCGCCTTGTGCGGGTCGTAGTTGAGTTTGAGGTTGATGGTGATGGTGCTGACGCTTTGCTGGCTCGAGGAAGTGATGTAGTCGATGCCCTCGGCACTCGCCACGGACTGCTGGATCGGCGTGGTGATGAAGCCCTGGATCACGTCGGCCGTGGCGCCCGGATAGGCGGTGGTGATGGTGATCTGGCTGTTCTCCAGCTTGGGGAACTGGCGCAGCTCGAGCGCGTCGATGGACTTCAGGCCCAGCAGCAGGATCACCAGGCTTATGACCGTCGCGAGGACGGGACGGTTGATGAACAGGTCGGTGAATTTCATTTGCCGGCCGCTCCCGGGTTCTGGTCGGGAGTGACGTCGTTGTTGATCGCCACGGTGGCGCCGGTGTGCAGCTTCTGCATGCCGGAGGTCACCACCATGTCGCCGGCCTTCACGCCCTCGAGCACCGCCACGCGGTTGCCCTGTTCCTGGCCGAGCTTGACGAACACTTCGCTCGCCGTCAGCAAGGGCTGTCCCTTGTCATCTTTCTTCTCCTTGTCCGGCGCGACGATGAACACCGAGTTGCCGTACAGGGAATAGGTGACCGAGGACTTGGGCACAGTCACCAGCTGCAGTGACTTGCCGGCGGAGACCGAGATGTTGGCGAACATGCCGGCGCGCAGCATGTGCTGCGGGTTGGAGATCAGGGCCTGCACCCGCACCGTGTGGCTGGAGGGGTCCACCTTCGAGTCGATGGCGTTGACCTGACCGCTGAACTTCTGGGTCGGGTAGGCATCCACCGTGACCTCGACCCGCTGTCCCCTGGCCAGGGAGGGGAGGGCCTGCTCGGGCAGCGCGAAGCCGGCATACATGTGGTCCAGCGCCTGCAGCGTCACCAGCACGGTGCCCTGCGGCAGGTACTGGCCCAGGTTCACGTTGCGGATGCCGGCGTAGCCGGAGAAAGGCGCGCGGATGGATTTCTTGGCGATGTCCGCCTGGGTGTTCGCGACGTTGGCCTGCGCCTGCTTGAGGTTGCTGTCCGCCGTGTCCACGTCGGACTGCGAGATCAGGTGTTTGCTGAAGATGTCGTGCGCGCGTTGCGCGTTCAGGTCCGCCAGCTTCTCCTGGGCCTTGTAGCCGGCGAGCTGCGCCTGTTCGTTGGAATCGTCGAGCTGCACCAGGAGTTGGCCCTTCTCCACCTGTTGGCCGGAATCGAAGTTGATGGCGGCGACGTTGCCGGCCACCTGGTTGGCGATGTCGGCGCCCTGCACCGGCTCGAGGTTGCCCACGGCGGTGAAGTTGGGCTGCCAAGTCTCCTGCTTCGCGGTCTCCTCGGAGACAGTGGCGACCTGCTTCTGGTTCTTGAAGCCCTGGATCATGAAATACATGCGCGTGCCGAACACGCCGCCGACGATGAGTAGGATCAGCAGCAGCACGCCGCCGGCGATCAGGATGCGCTTAAGCATTGGTATAACCTCTGTTTTTGGATGCCGGGCTTGCCTTGGAGCGTGCCCGGACTTGTTTTGTGGATCGGGTCGCCGCCTCGCTGCCGGGCTGACCGAGGCCGCGGCGATGCGTGCGGATGTACTCACGGGCGGCACCCATCACCGCCCGGCCGAAGCCGCGGACGAAGCGCGTGCCCGGGTGCTGCAGCCGGCCGTCGCCGGCCCCGCCGCACTCGTACGCGTCGATCATCTCCAGCTTGCGTTCTAGTTCCCTGAGGTGCTGGTCCAGCACCGCGTCCAGCCGCGCCGTGGGCAGCAGGTGGGCGAAGTGCATGAGCACCAGGAATTCGGATTTGATCTTGTGCTGCGGTTCGGTCGTCTCGAGACGCGCCAGGAAGGCGCGGCGGCCTGTCTCTGTCAGGTGGTAGAGCTTGCGGCTCGGGCCCGCCTGCCCCGGCTCGGTGCGGGCCGTCACCAGCCCCGCCTCGGTGAGTTCCGCGAGGGCAGGGTAGATGGAGCCGTAGCCCGCCTGGAAGCAGTGGCCGAAGGTGCTCTCGAAGAATTTCTTGATGTCGTAGCCGGTGGCGTCGCCGTAGGTGAGCGCCCCCAGGCACAGGTCTTTGACGTCCACCTTATGGTCCTTAGCCGGATCGAGTGGGGGTACGTTGAAGGGCGCCCATCCTATATCGGGTTGATATATGGGGCAAGTGACGCTTGTCATATGGAGGGGCTGGTCACCCCCGCCAGCCTGGTCGATTTTGACTCCGGACGGGGCGGAAGGTTCCGGAGCGGGTCAACGGGCTTTCGACAAAGCCCGTTCGGCGAGCTTGAGGTGCGGCCCCACCCGGAACGCAGCCTTCGCGGCTTCCTGGATGCGGCCATCCTGGCCGATGAGGTAGGTGACGCGGCTGACGTGCAGGCCCAGTAGGCCGTCGCAATCGTAGGCTCGGATCACGTGCTTATCCGGATCCGCCAACAGCGGGAAGGGCAGGCTGTAGCGCTCGCGGAAGCGCGCATGGCTCGCGCTGTCCTGGGGGCTGATGCCGACCAGGCTGATGCCGGCCTGGGCGAACTCAGCCTCGCGGGCTCCGAAGGCGCAGGCTTCGCGGGTGCAGACCGGCGTGAAGTCCGCCGGGTAGAAGTAGAGCAGCAGCGGTCCCTTGGCGAGCAGCGCACCGAGGCTCACCACCCGGCCGTCGTGGTCGGGGAGGGAGAAGTCAGGAGCCCGGTCGCCGGTCTTGAGCATGGTGGAGTCCTCGCGGCCCGGGGAGGCCTGGGGCCGCTGGTATAATGACAGTTCCCCGGGCGCGCGGCGAGTGGCGCGCCCTTTCCCGCACCCTCCAAGGATCAGCGATGAAGATTACGGTACACGGCAGCGGTTACGTGGGCCTGGTGAGCGCCGCGTGCTTCGCCAACATGGGCAACGACGTGCTCTGCGTTGACGTGGACAAGGCCCGGGTGGCCCGCCTCAAGAACGGCGAGGTGCCCATCGTGGAGCCCGGCCTCGACCACCTGATGGCGGACGGCATCAAGAGCGGACGTCTCAGGTTCACGGACGTGCCGGCCGAGGGTGTCAAGTTCGGTCTGCTGCAGTTCATCGCCGTGGGCACGCCGCCGGACGAGGACGGCTCCGCCGACCTGCGCTACGTGCTGCAAGTGGCCAAGACCATCGGCGAGCACATGGACGGCGAGAAGATCGTGGTGGATAAGTCCACCGTGCCGGTGGGCACGGCCGATAAGGTGCATGAGGAGATCGCCAAGGCGCTCAAGGCGCGCGGCGCGAGCCACCCCTTCGAGGTGGTCTCCAACCCTGAGTTCCTGAAGGAAGGCAGCGCGGTGGAGGACTTCGCCCACCCGGACCGCATCGTGGTCGGCGCCGCCGGCAGCCGTGGCGTCGAGGTGATGCGTACCCTGTACGCGCCCTTCACCCGCAACCATGAGCGCCTCATGATCATGTCGGTGCGTGACGCCGAGTTCACCAAGTACGCCGCCAATGCCATGCTGGCTGCACGCATCAGCATGATGAACGAGTTCGCCAACGTGGCCGAGCGCCTGGGCGTGGACATCGAACAGGTGCGCAAGGGCATCGGCTCGGACCCGCGCATCGGCTACCACTTCCTCTATGCCGGCGTCGGCTACGGCGGCTCCTGTTTCCCAAAGGACGTCTCGGCCCTGACCCGCACCGCAGCCAAGTCCGGCTACGAGCCGGTGCTGCTGCACGCGGTGGAAGAGGTCAATCGCCGCCAGAAGCAGACTCTGTTCCAGAAAGTGAAGGACCATTTCGGTGGGAATCTGAAGGGCAGGACCATCGCCCTGTGGGGCCTCGCCTTCAAGCCCAACACCGACGACATGCGCGAGGCGCCAAGCCGCGTGCTGATGGAGGCGCTGTGGCAGGAGGGCGTGAAGGTGCGCGCCTTCGACCCGGCCGCCATGCACGAGGCCGGCCGCATCTATCCCCAGCAGCCGCTGCTGGAACTCTGCGAGGCGCAGATGGACTGCCTCACCGGTGCCGACGCACTGGTGGTGATCACCGAGTGGACCCAGTTCCGCAGCCCGGACTTCGACGAGATCAAGAAGCGCCTGAAGCAGCCGGTGGTGTTCGATGGCCGAAACGTGTACGACCCCAAGGCCATGCGCGCCGCGGGCATGGTGCATTATTCCGTCGGCCGCCCGCCGGTCAAGGCATCTTAAAAGCTACTGCGCTCGGCAGGGCGTTGTTGCGCTTCGGACTCGCAGTCGGTCATGCACACCAAGAGTGCACTCCCTCCTGCTTGCCTCGCGCGCCTAGCCCTGCCATCGCTCGTAACGCTTTTAAGATGCCTGACTTATAAGCTCAGGCGTTACTAACATCGATAAAAAGCAGGGGCGCCTCACGGCGCCCCTTTCGTTTGCGGTTTGGCCTGGATCAGGCGTTGCGGCGACGCCGCGCGAAGGCTGCGCCCAGCGCCAGCAGGCTGATGAGGTCGATCGAGCCTCCGCCCCCGCCGGAGCTGCCGCCACCGCCGCCGCCACCACCACCTCCGCCGCCTCCGCCACCGCTGCTGCCTCCGCTGGAGGGGATCACGGTGTCGGGGTTGCCGATGGCCACGTCCGCCTTCTTGATGCAGCCGAGCTTGAGGCCGCCGGTGGCGCCGGACAGCGACACGCTGAAATGCAGGAAGTTGGCCGCGCCCTTGGCGATGTTGCCGGTGTTGAGCAGCGGCACGGTGATGGTCTTGTGGCCGGTCTGGCCGTCATCCCAGGACACGTCGCCGCTCGTGGCGGTGTAGTTGGTGCCGCTCTTGGCGGTGCCGTTGGCAGTGGCATAGTGCACGCTCACCGCGCCGGCAGAGCCGGAGCGCAGCAGCGTGAGGGTCGCCTTGCCCGCCGCTTCGTCGTACTCGTAGTTTCCGTCGAAGGTCACCTCGTCGCTGCCCGGCGCGGCATAGCAGGCGGTGATGGTGTAGGCCTGGTTCGAGTGGCCGGCGAAATTCACCACCGCTACGTGGTAGGTACCGGCGCTGGTGCTGGGCCGGTTCGCGGCGTCGAACGGCGTCGGCAGGCCGTCGTAGGCGATGCTCTCGTTGCCGTCGGCGCGGCCGCTGGTCTGGGCGTTCGGCTCGATGTACTGCTGGAACTCGGGATCCGAGCTCGGGTTGTCCACCCCCAAGGTCTCCAGGTACTGCGGCAGCCGGTCCTTCATGGCGATGAGGTCCACGTCCACGCCGTCCGGGGTGGTGCTGTAGATCAGCAGGTTCCTGGCACCCGAGGGCACCGTGACGTGGAAGTCCTGGAAATCGTCATAGGCGTTGCGCGCCAGGGTGCCGTCCACCTGCACCTTGTTCTTGAGGGGACCCGCTTCCAGGTAGAAGTAGCGGTCCACGTTTGCACCGTTGGTGCTGGTGATGTTCAGCTTGAACAGCAGTTGATGGTTGCCCGTGAGCGTGGCGAAGTCCGTGGTGAAGCTCAGGGTCGCCGTGTCGTCCACGATGTTCGGGGAGCTGCCCGATTGGGTGAAGGCGGGAACCACGACCGGCGCGCCGGTGACCGTCGCAAGGCCGTCCGTGCCGGCGTAGCTCAGGGTACCGGTCACGTTGGTATCGTCGGGACCCACGTTCGCGACCTTCACGTTCAAGGTGGCGGTCTCGCCGGAATCGATCTCGCCGTTGCCGTTGCCGCCGGAGATCGTCACGTTGCGCACCACCACCACTGCGTGGGTCACATCCTGCAGTGATTGGTAGGCATTGAGCCGGCCGGTGGCGCTGCGCCCGTCCAGCGCGCTGAGACTGGTCGGGTTCTGGCTGCGCTCGCTGCCGTTATAGAGGTGCATCTTGAGGTCGCGCCAGTCCGGGCTCGCCGGGTTGGCGTTGTCGATGAGGTACTGGCCCACGAGCCCGGCCACGCCGGCGGTGATGGGCGAGGAGAAGGACGTGCCGGCGACGCTCACGGTGGAGCCGTTGCCGCCGCGCTGCAGGGCGACGACGGACTCGCCCGGGGCCAGCAGGCCCACGTTGAAGGAACCCCATTGGCTCCAGCTCGTCATCTTGTCCACTGTGTCGCTGGCTGCCACGGCGATCACGTTGGCGAGCCCTGTCCGGGTGGTCACGGTGCCGGTGATGGGCGAGCCCTGGCCGTTCACGCGGGGGAAGATCACGGTGTTGGCCGCGTAGTTGGCCGGATAGGCTGCGCCGGCGCGGTCATTATCGGAGTCGCTGTTGCCGGCGGACACCACCACCAGGATGTTGGCGTCCTGGGCGTCCTTGAGCGCGTCGTACTCCGCCTTGGAAGCGATCGGGCCGCCGAAGCTCTCGTTGATCACCCGCACTCCGCCGTAGTTGATGGCGTACTCCACGGCAGCCACGATGGCGCTATCGGTGAGATCGCACTTGATGGGGACGATCTTCGCGGTCCATAGCACGCCCGCGATGGCCTTGTTGTTGCCGCCGAGGGCAGCCATGGTGCTGGAGACGAAGGTGCCGTGATCCTCGCTGCCGTCGGTGGCGGTGGCCATGGCGGCGGTGCTGCTGGTGGCACTGCATCCGGAGTCCGCGGTACAGCTGGTGCCCTGCAGGAAGTTACCCTTGAGGTCAGGGTTGGTAAGGTCGAAGCCGTCGTCGATGATCGCGATCTTGAAATCCTTGACCCGGGCCGGGCTGTTGCTGGCATTGGTGCAGCTGCCGGCGGTCGGATCGCAGAAGAGGCCCCAACCGGCAGTGAGACCGATGTCCGCGTGCAGCTGGAAGGTGGTGTTCTCCGCGTACCACTGGGTGGCGAAGCTGGGATCATCGGGCTCGATGCAGGCGGTGGGGGCCACGGTGTAACCGGCGTGGGTGCATTTGTTCAAGGCTGCAGCCGAGGTGTGCACGGTGAACGAGACCGCGGTCGGGTAGCGGTAGTAGTCGGGCTCCGCGTATTCCACCGCGCCGCTGGCCTCCAGCTCGGCGGCAGCGCGCATCACGTCGGTATCCTGGGGCAGGCTCAGTACGCTCAGGCGCGGGATGCCGGCCAGATTCCGCTCTTCCTGCACCGCCAGGGCGTGCAAGGCGGCCACGCGCCGTTCCAGGCTGGCGTCAGCCTTGTACTTCACGATCAGCCGGCCGGGCACGTACAGCGGCCGCTGGGCACCGCCCGGGACCTGCGCGCCGGAGGCCGGCAGGATGAGGCCCAGCAACAAGGCGGGGAGGAGCAGGAGACGGAATGCGTTCTTCAGCATGGTGCAACCCGAGTGTTTGATATTGGAATGTGAAGGCGAGGCAGGATTTGGGGCCTGCCGCCGCCAGTCCCCCTTTAGGACCGCCGGCCCGCCTAGCATAACCCGGGGTCGCGCCGCCTGTCCCGCACGGCAGGAAACCCCGGCCGAAGCTGGCCGTGCCGCGGGCCGGAATGCTAGAATGCGCCGCACGTTTTGGGGCGGTAGCTCAGCTGGGAGAGCGTCGCGTTCGCAATGCGAAGGTCGGGAGTTCGATCCTCCTCCGCTCCACCAAACCTTTCCGAGCCGGGCCTAGTGCCCGGCTTCTTATTTGTGTCGCACGGTTAAGATAGCTTCCACGCCCCGGTAGCTCAGTTGGATAGAGCGTGTGCCTCCTAAGCGCAAGGTCGGCGGTTCGACTCCGCCCCGGGGCACCAGCTACGGCTGGTATCATCGCCAAGACAGTCAGGGAGCCCGCCCGGCCATGCCCATCGAACGCGTGGATTTCCCCCTAAGCCTGGAAGACTTCTACTTCCGTTTCCACACGCGCCGCCGCCCGGTGGTGATCCGCACCTCGTCCCTGGCACAGCTCGGCTGGCAGACCCACCTCTGGAGCAACGAGTACCTGGCCTACAAGGCCGGTGCCCACGAGGTGCTGGTGCAGAAGCGCGGCAGCGGGGAATACAGCGCGGAAGGGTCGGCCTATGTGCCGATGCGCTTCGCCGATTTCCTGCAGCGGGTGATGGCGCGTGCCGGCGGGGACGCGGGGATGTACCTCAACCTGCAGACCAACAACGTGCTGGAGCCGCCGCTCCTGCAGCTCCTGGGGGATTTCTCCATCCCGCCCTACTTCAAGGACCTCACGCTGCGCTGCGTGAACCTGTGGATGGGCAATAGTGACAAGACCATCGTCACGCCGCTGCACCACGACTTCAACGACAACCTGTACGTGGTGGTGGAGGGGACCAAGCGCTTCACGCTGTTCCCGCCAGAACAGGCGCCGAACCTTTACCCGCGCGGGCAGCTCCAGGCTGTGGAGCCGAACGGCATCATCCGCTACGCGACGCTCTCGGGCATGCCGCACCTCTCGCAGGTGGATATCCATGCGCCGGACCGTCAGCGTTTCCCGCGCTATGCGGAAGCGGAGCCTACGCGGGAAGACGTGGACATACGGGCGGGCGAGCTGCTATTCCTGCCGGCGGGCTGGTTCCACCAGGTGAGTTCCACCGGGCGGCACGTGGCGGTGAGCTTCTTCTCGGTGGTGCCGGGGGGCGAGGAGCTCCAGCGCATGCAGGAGCTCCTGGCCAGGCGCCGCGGCGCGACGGCCTAGGCTTCCGCTTCCATTCCCAGGGCCGCGAGCAGGGGTGCGAGGTCCGCCCCATACTTCTTCCAGCGGTGTACCGAGGA
>DATAHN010000083.1:0-17135 GCA_036263155.1 Gammaproteobacteria bacterium
CGGCGCGGGATGGGCGAAGTCGGCGCGCTCCCCGGGTTTGGGCTGCAGGAGCTGCCAGGCGGCCTCGGACATGCCCACCTCGCCCTCGCTCAGCAGGCCGCCGTGGACGATGTTGAGGGTGGCGGTGATGGTGCGCCCCGCGAGCCGGACCTCCACCCGCGAGTGCGCGGCGAAGCCTTCCGACCGGCACACCGGACAGTCGGCACGCATGTACACCACCGCTTCCTGGTGGGTGTCGATGCCCAGGCGGCGGGGTGTCAGGCTGTTGTCGCGGCCGGTCCTGTTGTTCATGTACACCGCCGTTCGGGGAGGACGGCGGCGCGCGGTCAGTGCGGCTTGCCGTCGGCTCCATCATAGCCGCAGAACACGTAGTCGTTGCCGAACTGCGGCTCCAGCCGGCAGTGGAAATGCTCCCGGTCCACCGGCCGGTACTGCGGTTCCGGCAGGGCCATGGTGCCGCCGGGGCCGCCCAGCGCCGGCTGCGAGGCCTGCCGCATCATCTGCTCCGACCTCCACTGGCGGTAGGCCCGGCTGTTCACCAGGTTCCAGCGGCACTGCACGTAGCCCGGGTCGGGGTAGTTCAGGCCGTGCTCGGCGCAGTACTCGTGGTCCAGCCGGTTGTCCGACAGCTCGGCCGCGTGTCCGCCGCCGAAGCTCGCGCAGCCCGCGAGGCAGAACAGGAGGCAGGGAATCCAGCAGGCTTTCATGACATCGCTCCTTGTGCGCTACTCGTGTCGTAGCGCTTCGATGGGATTGAGGCGCGCCGCGCGGCGCGCCGGGAAGAATCCGAACAGGATGCCCACCGCCGCGGCGAAGGTGAAGGCCAGCAGCACCACGCCGGGGCGGAACACGAACGGCACGCCGAGGGCGCGGGCACCTGCGGTGCCGGCCGCGAGTCCCAGCACCACGCCGAACACGCCCCCCAGGGACGCGAGCACGATCGCCTCCACCAGGAACTGGCTCAGCACGTCGCGCTCGTAGGCGCCCACCGCGAGCCGGATGCCGATCTCACGGGTGCGCTCCGTGACCGAGACCAGCATGATGTTCATGATGCCGATGCCGCCCACCAGCAGCGAGATGCCCGCCACCGCGCCCAAGAGCAGCGTCAGCACCCGCGTGGTCCCGGTGAGCATGCTCACAAGCTCCTGCATGTCCATCACGAAGAAGTCGTCGTCCTTGCCCGGCGCGATGTGGCGCCGTTCGCGGAACAGCGCCTGCAGGTCGCTCTTCACCTTGGTGGTGGAGACCCCGTCGCGTGCCGAAACCAGGATGCCGCCCACGTCGGTGTTGCCGGCGATGCGCCGCTGGAACGTGCGCAGCGGCACCAGCACGTAGTCGTCCTGGTCTGCGCCGAAGCCGGTCTGGCCCTTGGGCTGGATCACGCCGACCACCCGGCACGACAGGTTCTGCAGCCTGACGTCGCTGCCCGCCGCCTGCTGCCGCCCGAACAGCTTCTGATGCACGGTATCGCCCAGCAGGCACACGTTGCTGCCGGCCCTTTCCTCGTTGGGTGTGAAGGTTCGGCCTTCCGCCAGGGCGAGGTCCCGTATCCTGAGATAGTCGCTGGTGGTGCCCACCAGCACCGTGGACCAGTTGCTGTTGCCGTAGATCGCCTGGGTCATGCTGGTGGCGAAGGGCGTCACCGCCTTCAGGCCGCCGACCTGGTTCGCCACCGCATCCACGTCCGCCTGCTTGAACATCGGCGCCGTGAGGCTCATGCCGCCGCCGCGCATGCCCTGTCCGGGCCGCACCTGCAGCATGTTGCTTCCCAGGCCGGCGATGTCGGCAGTGACCTTGGCGGTGGCGCCGCTGCCGAGCGTCACCATGGCGATCACCGCGCCCACGCCGATCACGATGCCGAGGGTGGTCAGCGAGGAGCGCAGCACGTTGCGCCGGATGGCGCGCAGCGCGAGTTGCACGGCGTTCCAGAGCATCAGGCGGCCTCCCGGTGGTTCTGCCGGTCGTCCTCGATGAGCCCGTCCCGGAAGCGCACCACGCGGCCCGCATAGGCCGCCATGTCGGGCTCGTGGGTGACCATCACGATGGTGAGGCTGCGCTCGCGGTTGAAGCGCGTCAGCAGCTCCATGATCTCGCGGCTGCGCGCGGTGTCCAGGTTGCCGGTGGGCTCGTCCGCCAACAGCACGGCCGGGTGCGTCACCACGGCGCGGGCGATGGCCACCCGCTGCTGCTGTCCGCCCGACAGCTCCGCCGGGGTATGCCGGCCCCAGTCCTCCAGCGCCACGCCGGCGAGCGCCTCTAGCGCCCGCGCGCGGCGCTCGCCCGTCGGCAGGCCTTGGTAGATGAGCGGCAGCTCCACGTTCTCCAGCGCCGAGGTGCGGTTCAGCAGGTTGTAACCCTGGAACACGAAGCCGAGCTGGTGGCGCCTGAGCAGCGCGCGCTGGTTGGAGTTCAGGGTGCCCACGTCCACACCCTCGAACAGGTAGTGACCCGAAGTGGGAACATCCAGGCAGCCCAGGATGTTCATGCAGGTGGACTTGCCGCAGCCGCTCGGTCCCATCACCGCCACGAACTCGCCGGCGCGGATGGAGAGGTCGATGCCCCGCAGCGCCGGCATGGCCGCCTGTCCCGTGCCATAGACCTTGGTGACGCCGCGCAGCTCGATCAGGGGCGCGGCTGCGCTCATTTCTTGGCCGCCGTCATGTCCGTGATCACCTGCATGCCGGGCTCGAGGCCGCCGGACAGCACCTGGGTGCGGCTGCCGTCGCTGGCGCCGATGACGATGCGGACTGAAGTGGGCTGTCCGTCGCGCAGGACCCAGATGTCACGCTCCGTGCTGGTGGGCGCGCGCGTCACCTGCAGCAGGGAGCGCGGCGGATGCGGCAGCAGGCTGCCCACCAACCCGTGGGATCCTTCCTCCGTCTCCGGCGGCTGGAAGCGCAGCGCCGTGTTCGGTACCAGCAGTGCGTCCTGGATCTTCTTCACGGTGATGGTGGCAGTGGCGGTCATGCCGGGGCGCAGCAGCAGCTCATGGTTGTCCACCATCAGCACCGCCTGGTAGGTGACCACGCCCTGGATGGTCTTGGGTCCGAAGCGCACCTGGGTGAGCTTGGCCGGGAAACTGCGATCGGGATAGGCGTCGACGCTGAAGCTCGCCGGCTCCCCCTCCTTCACCGAACCGATGTCCGCCTCGTCCACGTCCACGTCCAGTTCCATGTGGGCGAGGTCCTGCGCCAGCGTGAACAATACCGGCGACTGGAACGCCGCAGTCACGGTCTGGCCGGGTTCTGCGGCACGCGTGAGCACGATGCCGTCGATGGGAGAGCGGATCACGGCCTTGGATAGGTCGGTCTCGGCGACCTTGAGCGCCGCCCCGGCCCGCTCGGCCTCCGCCACTGCGGCCGCCAGCGCCGCCCGCGCCCGGTCCAGCGCGGCGCGCGCCTCATCCTCGGCCTCCTGGGAACAGAGGCCCTTCGCGTGCAGCGTGCTGCAGCGCCAGAGCGCGAGTTCGTCCATCTTCACCACGGCCTGGGCGTCGGTGGTGTGGGCATCCGCGGCGTTGCGGGCGGCGCGCGCCTGGGCCGCGGAGGCGGAGAGCTTGTCGGTGTTGATGCGGGCCAGCACCTGGCCGGCACGCACCCGGGTGTTGTAGTCGGCCTCCACATGCTCGATGGTGCCGGAGACCTCGCTACCGATGTCCACCTGGGTCACTGGCGCGAGCTGGCCCGTGGCCGTGACCGTCACCGTGAGCGGGCCGTGGACTGCCGCCGTGGTGCTGTACGTGTAAGCAGGTTGCCTCCCGCGCAGCATGAGATAGGCGGCGGTCGCGGCCACGAGTGCCATCAGCACAGCGCCGGCCGCGATCCTTAGCCTGCGCCGCCGGCGCGCGGCGGTGTCTGCCGTGAATGCCTCTCCGCTGTGCTCATCCTGCGGGGCGGGCGGCGTGGATTCCTGCAGCAAGGTCTGCATATCAGGCCTTCACCGCGGCAAGGAACGCATCCAGCCGGCGGCGGTAGTCCGCCTGCTCCAGCTCCTGGGAGGTGACGCCGAGGCTTGCCTTCAGCGTCGTGCCCGCCAGGCGTGCGGCTTGCTGCGCGGCGTTCTCGACGCCGCGTCCGCCGTAGGTGCATACGTAGGCCAGCGATTTCATCTCGCCGCGGTGGCGCGCGGCATAGCTCTGCATGGGCGCCGCCAGGCGTTCCATCCAGACCGGCGCCGCCAGCACCACGGTGTCGTAGCCTTCGAGACGCCTCTCGTCTCCCACGATCGGCGGCCGGCGGTTGAGCATCACGTCCAGCACGCAGCGCAGCGCACCGAAGGCTCCGTCACGCGGATGCAGGTCGCGAATGTCCTGACGGTCCCAGCCGGTCATGCCCACGATCTCCTGCACCAGGGAGGCGGTGTAGCCGGAACGCGAATAGCAGACCACCAGCACCCGGCTCATGCGCGGGACTCCGCTTCCTGGCGGCGCTGCTCGCCGACAATCGCGGCCACGGTGCCTAGGTTGGAGGCCATGAGTTGCAGCACGTCGTCGAGGGCGAAGATGCCGATCAGGTTGCGGCGCCTGTCCACCACCGGCACCCGCCGCACGCCCAGTTCGCGCATCGCGTCCAGGGTGTCCTGGATCTCGTCCTCCTCGGAGGCCACCAGGGGATCCTGGCTCATGATGTCGGCGACGGTGAGCCCGTTCGGGTCCACCCCCTTGGCCACCACCTCAACCACGATGTCACGGTCCGTGACGATGCCCACCGGCACACGGTCGGGATCGCCAGACGCGGTCACCACCAGGTTGCCCACGTGGTACTTGCGCATCAGTTCCGCGCCGCGCTGCGCCGTCTCATCCGCGGTGATGTAGATCACCACCCGGTTGCATACGTCTCCGATGTTCATGGCTGCGCCCTCATGGAAGCCGCGATGCGGCTGCATGGGGCTAAGGTAGGCTCCCGCCGGCCCGGGTGCCTTGATCTGGGTCAGCTACGGGGCGCCCCGGCGCAGGGGCAGGCTGACCCGCACCACCCCCGGCTGGTCCGGCAGGACGGCCTCCCGGAAACCCAGCTTCCGGCACAGGCCGCGCATGGCAGCGTTGTCCGCCAGCACCACCCCGAACAGCTCGCCGATGCCCTCGCCGCGCGCGTAGTCGGCGAGGCGCTGCAGCATCTGCGAGCCCAGTCCCCGGCGCGCATAGGCCTGGCGCACCAGCAGCGCGAACTCCGCGTGTTCCCGCCCGGGATCGGCCGCGAGCCGCGCCACGCCCTCGATCCCGGCGGTGCCGGGCGCGCCCGGCCCGGTCAGCACCAGCGCCATCTCCCGGTCGTAGTCGATCTGGGTGAGCCGCGCCGCCAGCGTGTGGGGGAAGGCCTTCATGGGCACATGGAAGCGCTGGCGCACCTCCTCCGGCGTCAGCAGCTCGAAGGTGCGGGCCAGGGCCGGCTCGTCCTCCGGCACGATCGGCCGCAGCCGGAAGCGCTCGCCGTCGCGCGCGGTCAGCGTCTGCTCCAGTTGCCGCGGATAGGGGCGGATCGCAAGGCGCGCGCTGCCGGGTGCGCCCGCCGGCCCGAGCTTGACCCGCGCGTCCAGCGCCAGCACTCCGGTGGAGTCCGCGAGCAGCGGGTTGATGTCCAGTTCCGCCACCTCCGGCAGGTCTGCCGCGAGCTGCGCGAGCTTCACCAGCGTCAGCGCCACCGCGTCCAGGTCTGCCGGCGGTCGGTCGCGGTAGCCCTCGAGCAACTTATACACCCGCGTGCCGCGCATGAGCTCGCGCGCCAGGTGCAGGTTGAGGGGCGGCAGACCCAGGGACTTGTCGTCGAGCACTTCCACCGCGGTGCCGCCCTGGCCGAACAGGATCACGGGGCCGAACTGCCGGTCGCTGACGATGCCGGCGATGAGCTCCTGCGCCTGCGGGCGCTTCACCATCGCCTGCACCGAGAAGCCGGCGAGCCGCGCCTCGGGATGGCTGCGCTGCAATGCCTCGCGCATGCCGCGCGCGGCCGCGCGCACGGCGTCTGCGTCCGGCAGGTCCAGCATCACGCCGCCCACGTCGGACTTGTGGGTGATGTCAGGCGACACGATCTTGAGCGCATAGGGTCCGGAGAACTTGCGCGCCGCCTCCGCGGCGGCATCCGGGTCCCGCGCGAGACGCGTCGGTAGCGTCGGGATCGCGTAAGCCGCCAGCAGCTCCTTGGATTCCACCTCCGAGAGCCAGGCGCGTCCCTCCGCGAGCGCCGCCTGCAGCACGCGTCTCGCGCCCGCCGTGTCCGGCTCGAACTCCGCCGGCAACGACGGCGGCGTCTGCATCAGCATCTCCTGGTTGCGCCTGTAGTCCGCGAGGTACATGAAGGCCCGCACCGCCTGCTCCGGCGTCTCGAAGTTCGGCACGCCGCGGCTGGACAGCACGCGCCGTGCCTCCATCACCGATTCGCCGCCCACCCAGCTCGCCAGGATCGCCGGGCCTTGCTGCGCTGCGGCCATGTCCGCCACCGCCGCCGCGGCCTCGCCGGGATCACTCACCCCGGTAGGGCAGTAGAGCGCCAGCACCGCGTCCACTTCCGGCGTCGCCGCCAGCGCCTGCAGCGCCGCGCGGTAGCGCGCGCCGTCCGCATCGCCGATGATGTCCACGGGATTGGCGCGCGACCAGGTGGCGGGCAGCGACGCATCCAGCGCCGCGAGCGTCGTGCCCGGCAGCGCGGCCAGCCGGCCGCCGCATTCCATGAGCGCGTCCGTCGCCATCACCCCCATGCCGCCGCCGTTGGTGAGGATCGCGAGGCGGTCCCCGCGCGGCGGCTCCTTCAGCGTCAGTACGTCCACCGCGTCGAACAGCGCCGCCAGGTCCGGTACCCGCAGCATGCCGGCGCGGCGGAATGCCGCGTCGTACACCGCATCCGCGCCGGCCAGCGCGCCGGTGTGGGTCGCGGCGGCCCGCGCCGCCGCCTCGTGCCGGCCGCTCTTCACCACGATCACCGGCTTGATGCGCGCGGCGGCGCGCGCGGCGGACATGAACTTGCGCGTGTGCACCACGCCCTCGATGTACAGCAGGATCGCCCGGGTGCCGCCATCGCCCGCCAGGTAGTCCAGCAGGTCCGCGAAGTCCACGTCCGCCATGTCGCCCAGCGAGATCATGTGCGAGAAGCCGATGCCGCGCGGCTGTGCCCAGTCCAGCACCGCGGTGAGCAGCGCCCCCGACTGGGTGATGAACGCGGTGTGGCCCGGCCGCGCCGCGCTGCGGCTGAAGCTCGCGTTCAGGCCGCGCCCCGGGATCAGCATGCCGATGCAGTTCGGCCCGATGATGCGCAGCCCGAAGGGGCGCGCCGCGTCCAGCATCGCCTGCTGCAGGGCCTCGCCCGCACCGGCGCGCTCACCGAAACCGGCGCTCACCACGATCGCGGCGCGCGTGCCGCGCGCCCCGAGCTCATGCACCAGTCCCGGCACGATGCCGGCGGGCGTGCAGATCACCGCAAGATCCGGCACCTCCGGCAGCGAGGCCACGTCCGGCCAGCAGGGCCGGCCTTCGATGGCCGTGTGCTTGGGATTGACGAGATAGACGGGCCCCTGGAACTGCTCGGCCAGGTTGCGGGCCAGCACGTAGCCCACCTTCGCGGGATGGGTGCTGGCTCCCACCAAGGCCACGCTGCGGGGCTGCAGCAGGCAGGCCAGGTTGCGCGTGGTCACGTCCCAAGTCTCCTTTTCCGACGCTTAATCCTACGCCGCCGGCGGGCCGCACCGGGGCCGGTTCCCTTGACCTAGATCATCGCCTGCCGGGCCGCCGGGGCCCAAGCTGGCAGCGTCTGAACCTGGTATGGAGCGCCTCATGAGCAAGCAACCCCGCATCATGGTGATCATGGAGGGCAAGCCGCGCCACAGCCCGGCGCTGTTGCGAGCCCTGTCCCTGGCCATCCGCATGGGCGCCAGCCTGCACCTGCGCTCTTTCGACTACCTGCGCAGCCTTGAGCACGCGGCGAGCCGCGGTTTCGACCTGCCTGCCTACCTGCGGGGCCGCCGCGCTGAACTCGAGGAGTTCGCAGCGAGTCTCCCCGCCGAAGGCGCCCCGATCGATACCCAAGTCGTCTGGGGCCGGCCGCTGGCCGAGAAGATCATCTACGAGGTGCTGGCCCTCAAGCCCGACCTCGTCATCAAGGACGCCCCCGGGCATACCGATCCGCGCCACACGCTGCTGGACAGCATCGACTGGCACCTCCTCAACGAGTGCCCGGCGCCGCTGATGCTGGTGCGCCCGCGTGCCGCGAGCCTGCCGCGCCGCATCGTCGCGGCGGTGGACCCTCTGGACGAGCATGGCAAGCCTCATGTGCTCAATGACCGCATCGTGGGCACCGCCGCTTCCCTCGCCGCCCAGTGCGGCGCCGAGCTCGACGTGGTGAACGCATTCGAATACATCCCGGCTGCCGGCGAGTGGGAATATGCAGGCCTGATGCCGGACCTCACCCTCTACAGCGAGCTGCGCAAGGTGCATGCCGAGGGGCTGTACCGGCTCGGCAAGGACCACGGTGTCCCGCCCGCGCGCATGCACATCCTGGACGGCGAGGCCGCCTACTGCGTCACCGGGTTCGCCCGGCAGCACCGCACCGACCTCGTGGTGATGGGCAGCATCTACCGCACCGGTCTCAAGCAGCTCTTCCTCGGCAGCACCGCGGAGGGCGTCTTCGACACGCTGGCCTGCGACGTGCTGCTCATCAAGCCGGACGGGTTCGCGGCGGAGCTGCAGGACCTGCTCGAGCACGGTAAGGCCCGGGCCGCGTGACGGCCATGATGCACGGCAAAAAGGGGAGACACACCATGAACCACTTCGATTTCAGCCGCCTCGGCTTGCGCCTTGCGCTGCTGCTCACGGCCCTGTCGCTGGCGCCCCAGGCCCTCGCGGTGCCGAGCTTCGCCCGCCAGACGGGGCTCGCCTGCAACGTATGCCACAGCACCCCCCCGGAGCTCACGTCCTTCGGCAGGCTGTTCAAGCTGAACGGTTACGTGCTCACCGGCATCAAGCAGATCCAGTCGGGCGAGTCCGGCCAGAACCTCAGCATCAACGAGCTGCCGCCGCTCTCCGCCATGGTGCAGATCGCGGACACTCTCACCAACAAGGCACAGCCCGGCGCCCAGAACGGCAACCTGCAGTTCCCGGCGCAACTCAGCTTGTTCTATGCGGGCGCGATCTCCACCAACATGGGCGCCTTCGCGCAGCTCACCTATACCCAGGCTGATGACCACTTCAGCATGGACCTGGCGGATGTGCGCTACGCGGACCATGCCGAGTGGTTCGGGTCCGACACCATCTACGGCATCACCATCAACAACGGCCCCACCATCGAGGACGTGTGGAATTCCACCTCCGCCTGGGGCTTCCCCTGGTTCGGCTCCGAGGTGGCCCCGGCGCCTTCCGCCGCGCCGCTTCTGGGCGGCGTGCTGAGCGGGCCGGGCAGCGTGGCCGGCGCCGGCGCCTATGCCTTCTGGGACGATCGCGTCTACGCGCTGTTCAGTCTCTATCGTGCCTCGCCCACTGCGGCGGCCCAGCCCATCTCGGATGTCGGCGCCATCTCCGGCGTGGCGCCCTACTGGCGACTCGCCTATCAGTGGAACGGCGGTAACCCCCTCGAAGTGGGCCTCTACGGCATGCACGCCTCGGTGGACCAGGGCTTCTCGGGCGCCGGCGCGCCCGGCCTGAACGACGGCTACACCGACTACGGCGTGGATGCACAGTACGAGATCACCATGGGCGGCAACCTGCTGTCGCTGTACGGTACCTACATACACGAGAAGCAGGCGCTCGAGTCCAGCCATGCCGCCGGCGCCAGCAACCTCGACGACACCCTCAACAGCCTGAACCTGAACGGCCGCTATCACTTCGACTCGACACAGGCCGTGGGCCTCGGCTACTTCTCGACGACCGGCACTACCGACCCGCTGCTGTACGCGCCTGCCGACATCTCCGGCTCCGCCACCGGCTCGCCTGACAGCAAAGGCTGGACGCTTCAGTACGTCTACCTGCCGCGTCAGAACGTGCAACTGACAGCACAGTACATCTTGTACAACAAGTTCAACGGCGGTAGCGACAACTACGACGGCAGCGGCCGCAAGGCCTCCGACAACGACACCCTGTTCCTGATGTTGTGGGTGCTGTGGTGATCCCACTCCGCGGGCTGGATGCGGTGCACGGCGAGCGTCTCCTGCATAAGGAGATCGCCGCCGTGCTCTTCTTCAAGCTCGCGGCCATCACCCTCATCTGGTACCTGTTCTTCGGCCCCTCCCACACTGTGCGGGTCACGCCGGACAAGGTGGGCACAGCCGTGTTCGGCGCGCCGGCCGCGCCTCCCGCTTCCCCACCCCGGAGTTGATGCATGGATTCCCTCGATCCGGTCATGCTCTCGCGCCTGCAGTTCGCCCTGACAGCGCTTTACCACTTCCTGTTCGTGCCGCTGACCCTGGGCCTCGCCTTCATCCTCGCCATCATGGAGTCGGTATACGTCATGACCGGCCGGGAGATCTGGAAGGACATGACGCGCTTCTGGGGCAAGCTGTTCGGCATCAACTTCGCCATGGGCGTCGCCACCGGCATCACCATGGAATTCCAGTTCGGCACCAACTGGGCCTACTACTCCCACTACGTGGGTGACATCTTCGGCGTGCCGCTGGCCATCGAGGGCCTGATGGCGTTCTTCCTCGAGTCCACCTTCGTCGGCCTGTTCTTCTTCGGCTGGGACCGGCTTTCGCGGGTGCAGCACCTCATGGTCACCTGGCTGGTGGCGCTAGGCTCCAACCTCTCGGCGCTGTGGATCCTGATCGCCAACGGTTGGATGCAGAACCCCGTCGGCGCGGCCTTCAACTACCGCACCATGCGCATGGAAGTGACCAGCATGGCCGAGGTGATCTTCAACCCGGTGGCCCAGGCCAAGTTCGTGCACACCGTGAGCGCCGGCTACGTGGTGGGCGCCATGTTCGTGCTCTCGATCAGCGCCTTCTACCTGCTGCGCGGCCGCCACGTGGCGTTCGCCAAGCGCTCGCTGGCGGTGGCCGCCAGCTTCGGCCTCGCGGCCTCCCTCTCGGTGGTAGTGCTGGGCGACGAGAGCGGTTACCTCACGACCCAGGACCAGAAGATGAAGCTCGCGGCCATCGAGGCCGAGTGGCACACCGAGCCTGCGCCGGCGAGCTTCACGCTATTCGGCATCCCGGACCAGGCAGCGCAGGAGACGCGCTACGCGGTGAAGGTACCCTGGGTGCTCGGCCTCATCGCGACCCGTTCCGCCGACGAGCCGGTGCTGGGCATCGACGACCTGACCAAGCGCTCCCGCGAGCGCGTGCACGACGGCGTGCTGGCCTACTACGCACTGCAGGAGCTCAAGGTCCATCCCGACGATACCGCCGCCAAGGCCACCTTCGACGCATACCAGAAGGACCTGGGCTACGCCCTGCTCCTGACCATGGACGGCGTAGACCCGCTGCGGGCCACCGATGCCGACCTCGACCGGGCCGCGGCGCATACCGTGCCCAAGGTCTCCACCTTGTTCTGGTCGTTCCGCATCATGGTGGGCCTGGGCCTCCTGTTCATCTTCCTGTTCGCGTTCGCGTTCTGGGTCTCGGCCACCCAGCGTTTCGAGCGCTACCGCTGGTTCCTGCGCCTCGCGTTCTACGCGCTGCCGCTGCCCTGGATCTCCACCGAGCTCGGCTGGGTGGTGGCGGAAGTCGGGCGCCAGCCCTGGGTCATCGAGGGCGTGCTGCCCACCCAGCTAGCAGCTTCCAGTATTTCAGGGTTGCAGGTGCTGGGAAGCCTCTCGGGATTCGTACTGTTCTACTCCGCTCTGGCGGTGGTGGACGCCTTCCTCATGCGCCGCTACATCCTGTTCGGGCCGGATGATGTGCTGGCCAAGACCATCGTCGCACCCGAAGAACGCCGCGCGCTGCGCGCGCAGGAGGCCTGACCATGGACTACGAGACCTTACGCCTCATCTGGTGGCTGTTCCTCACGGTGCTGCTCACGGGCTTCGCCGTCATGGACGGCTTCGACCTAGGCGTCGCCGCGCAGCTCCTCTACGTGGCCCGCGACGACCAGGAGCGGCGCGTCACCCTGAATAGCATCGGTCCGGTCTGGGATGGCAACCAGGTATGGTTCATCCTGGGCGGCGGCGCGGCCTTCGCCGCCTTCCCCATGCTCTATGCGGTGGCGTTCTCCGGCTTCTACGCCGCCATGTTCCTGGTGCTCCTGACCTTCATCGTGCGGCCCGTCGGGTTCGACTTCCGCAGCAAGCTCAACGCCACCGCCTGGCGCCACACCTGGGACCGCCTGCTGAGTGGGGCTGCCATCGTCGCAGCGCTGCTGTTCGGCGTCGCAGTGGGCAACCTGTTCCTCGGCGTGCCGTTCAGCTTCGACTCCGAGCTACGCATGAGCTATGCCGGCGGCCTGCTGGATCTCATCAAGCCCTTCCCGCTCCTGTGCGGCGTGGCCTCGCTGGCCATGCTGCTCATGCACGGCGCCGCCTACCTTGGCATCAAGACCGAGGGCGAGGTGGCGGACCGCGCGCGGCGCGTGCTGCTGGCCGGCTCCGCGGTGCTGGTGGTGGCGCTCATCGTTGGGGGTTTCTGGGTCTCGCGCATGGACGGCTACGTGATCCAGGGCACGCTCGACCCGAACGGGCCCTCCAACCCGCTGCTCAAGAGCGTGGTACAGGTACCCGGCGCGTGGCTCGCGAACTACAACGCCCACGGCTGGATGATCTTGGCGCCGGTGCTAGCGTACCTCGGCGCCTTCATCGCCGCCGGCAGCGCCGTGGCGCGCAACGAGGTCACGGCGTTCCTGGGCTCGGCCCTCGCCGTCGCCGCCACCATCTTCACCGCCGGCCTCGCATTGTTCCCGTTCCTGCTGCCCTCGAGCCTCAACCCCTCCCACAGCCTCACGATCTGGGACGCCTCTTCCAGCCAGCACACCCTGTTCATCATGGTGGTGGCGGTGGCGATGTTCCTTCCGGTGGTGATCCTCTACACGAGCTGGGTGTTCCGGGTGCTGCGCGGCAAGGTGACCACGGCCTACGTGGGCCACAACGACCATAACCTCTACTGAGAGCCAAGGAGACTCGCATGTGGTACTTCAGCTGGATACTGGGCGTGCTGTTCGCCTGCTCCTGTGGCATCATCAATGCCATGTGGGTCGAGATGCGCCTCGCCGGCGACCACGGCGACGACCAGCCCGTGCCTGCCCGGCCACGCAAGCGCACGCCCACAGGCGCCTGATGTGATGCGGCTGCTGGCCGCCTCTGCACTCTACTTCGGGCTGGTGTTCGCGGCGGGCTTCGCCCTGGGAGTGCTTCGTTCCCTGTGGCTGGCGCCCCGCCTCGGCGAGCGGCGCGCCGAACTCCTGGAGATGCCACTGATGTTGGGCGTGTCGGCACTGGCCGCTACGGTGCTCGCTCGCGGTCCGGCCGCGGGTTTCACGCCAACCGAGCGCCTCGCCATGGGAGGCCTGGCGCTGCTCATGCTGCTGGCTGTGGAACTCTTGCTGGTCAAGCCCATGCGGGGGATGAGCCTCAGGCACTACATCGCGGGCCGCGACCCCGTCGCACTGTCCGCCTATCTCGCAGCGCTGCTCGGGTTCGCGTTGATGCCGGCCTGGTCGGCACCCCATCTGTGATGAGGTAGGCCATGGACACCGACCTGCACACGCTCTCAGAGCATATCCGGCGCCTCGAGGACGAGATCGAAGCCGAACTGAAGCGGCGACGCATCGCGCTGCGCGCCGACTTCGAGGACCGCAAGGTCCGCTTCGAGGCGGAGGTGCTGGCCGCCCAGCGGCGCCTGAAGCGGGGACTCCTGGGTTACCTGATCGGCTCACCGCCGCTGGTGGTGCTGACGGCGCCACTCATCTATGCCGGGATCCTTCCGCTGTTGCTGCTGGACGGATTCCTGTCGCTCTACCAGGCGATCTGCTTCCCGCTTTACGGTATCGCCAAGGTGCGGCGCCGCGACTATTTCATCTTCGACCGCGCCCATCTGGGCTATCTCAACGGCGTCGAGAAGCTGAACTGCCTCTACTGCTCCTACGGCAACGGTGTGGCGGGATATTTCCTGGAAGTCATCGGCCGCACCGAGCAGTACTGGTGCCCCATCAAGCACGCGCGGCGCGCGTTGCATGCCCACCCCTACTACCGCGGCTTCACGGATTTCGGCGACGCCGAGGCCTTCCGCCGCGAACTCTCGCAGCTGCGCCGCGAGCTGGAGAAACGGGGGTGAAGGATGCGGCCCCACGGCCGCATCCCGCCCCTCCGCATCAGAACTTCACCTGCGCCCACACGCCGAACTCCTGCGTCTTGAGTTCGGTCACGTTATCGGCGAGCTTGTCGGACTTGTAGGCCAGCGCCCAGGTCAGGCTCGGGCTGCTGCGCCAGGCGAAGCCAGCGTGATAGTAGGTATCCGCCAGGGATGGATCCAGGTCCTTGCTGGTCTTGGCCCGGTCGTAGCGCGCGAACAACGAGTAGCCGGGGGTGAGGTCATAGGAGCCGAACAGCGACCAGCCGTCCGCCTTGTCCGAGGCTGCACTCGCCACCGTGGTGTAGTTGTCGGCGCTGAAATACTCGCCGCCCACCGTCAGGCCCGAAGCCTTCCAGGCCGCCATCGCGTCCACGCGGCTCGCGGTGTGCTGGGCCGGCACCGCGTCGGTGTCCTGGCCGAGCTTGCCGCTGTAGCCGCCCACCGCAAGCGTCAGGCCGTCCACCGGCATGAAACCGAGGCGCGCCTCCACGTCCATGCCCTTGCTGCGGCCGGGGTTCTTGAAGCCGCCGCCGTTCGCCAGCGAGGCAGCGTAGTTCACGCCGCCACCACTGCTCTTGCCGAAGCCGTGCACGCCCCAATCCACGGTGTTGCCGAACTTGAGGCGGTCCAGCAGCGTCTTCTCCACGAAACGGTAGCCGTAGATGTTCTCCACGAATGGGATCCAGGGCATGTCCGCCGCGCCCACCCGCAGGGTGGCGGCGTCGCTGAAATGCCCTTGCAGGTAGGCCTTCTTCACGAACACCTGGGTCTCGGACGAGGTGCCCGTGGAATTGACCGTGGCGCCGGTGGAATCCTTGCCGGACACCGAGAGCTTGGGCAGGTCGAAGTCGGTGATGAGGGTCGCGGACCAGGTCTCGTCGAAGGTGTGGTTCACGCCGAA
Source organism: Gammaproteobacteria bacterium (assembly GCA_036263155.1). GTDB lineage: Bacteria > Pseudomonadota > Gammaproteobacteria > Natronospirales > REEB76 > DASUBN01. Next base: position 15,098 of record DATAHN010000083.1, read on the forward strand.
ATAGAAGCGCTTCACGTCCAGGCCGAAGCCATCGGGGTCCACGTCCGTGCCGTTCTTCTGGGTCTGTACATCGGTCATGTCCACGAACATCAGGCCGCTCAGGGTGGTGTCCCCATCAGCCTGCGCCAGAGGCGCAGCGAGTGCGGCGGCGATACCCAGGGCAAGTAACGATCTTTTAGGGGAAAGCATGAAGATCTCCTCAGGGATTGGATGAATCGGAGCGCATGGAAGCGGCTCCAAGTGGGCGCAGCCTAAAAGAGGCCATGCGGCCCGGCCATGATCCAGGTCAAGGTGCCCAGGGTCCCGCACCGGCATCATGGCCCCACTCAAGAACACCGTTGGGAGCCAACACCATGAGAACCTTCCGTCCCGCCGCCGCCTGGAGCGCCGTCCTGCTGGGCCTGTCCCTGCTGGCCGCCGCTCCGCTGGCGCAGGCCGCCAAGAGCAACCTGCCCAAGTCGTCGGTCACCTACCACCCCGACGTGCGCTTCACCTTCCGCACCAACATCGGTCCCAAGGGCATGACCTTCGTCGGCGTCGGCAACGGCATCGACGGCGTGGACAATCCCACGCTGCAGGTCGACGAAGGCGCCGTGGTGCAGATCACCCTCATCGACGGCGACGGCGCCGAGCACAACATCGCGGTCCCCGACTTCGGCGCTTCCTCCGACCACGTGGTGGCCAAGGACGCGAGCACCGTGATCGTGTTCCGCGCCGACAAGAGCGGCACCTTCGAGTACTACTGCGAACTGCCCGGCCACCGCCAGGCGGGCATGGTGGGCAAGCTGGTGGTGGGCACCGCCGCCGCTCCTCAGGTCGAGGCGACCGACATCACTCTCGATCCCGCCGCCGTGCCTGCGCCCATCGGCAAGCGCGACCCGCAGAAGGTGCGCGTGGACCTCACCACCGTGGAGGTCCGCGGCCGCCTCGCCGACGGCACCACCTACAACTTCTGGACCTTCAACGGCAAGGTCCCCGGCCCCATGCTGCGCGTCCGCGAGGGCGACACCGTGGAGCTGCACCTCAAGAACGAGGCTTCCAGCCGCATGATCCACTCGGTGGACCTGCACGCGGTGCTCGGCCCCGGCGGCGGCGCCGCGGTGCTGCAGGTGCCGCCCGGCCAGGAGAAGTCCATCACGTTCAAGGCTGCGCTGCCGGGCCTCTACGTGTACCACTGCGCCACGCCCATGGTCGCCAACCACATCGCCAACGGCATGTACGGCATGATCCTGGTGGAGCCGGCTGCGGGCTTGCCCAAGGTGGACCACGAGTTCTACGTGATGCAGGGCGAGATCTACACCACCGGCGCCTTCGGCAAGCACGGCGACCAGGAGTTCGACGTGCAGAAGCTCCTGGACGAGAAGCCCGAGTACTTCGTGCTCAACGGCGCGGTGGGCGCCCTCACCAAGTACCACCCGCTGCACTCGAAGGTGGGCGACACCGTGCGCATCTACTTCGGCGTCGGCGGCCCGAACTTCACGTCTTCCTTCCACGTGATCGGCGAGATCTTCGACCATGTGTACAATATGGCCTCGCTGGTCTCGCCGCCGACCGACGACGTGCAGACCGTGAGCGTGCCGCCGGGCGGCGCCACCGTGGTGGACTTCCGCACCCAGGTGCCGGGCCGCTACATGCTGGTGGACCACGCCCTCTCGCGCATGGAGCGCGGGCTCATGGGCTTCCTGATGGTGGACGGCCAGGACAACCCGGACCTCTACCACACCGACTACCAGCCGGATCCCCATTCCGGCCATTGACCGGATCGGCCGCCGGGTGCCACGGGGCACCCGGTGGATCGGGAATACGCCGTCATCTGAACTAGTAACGAATCAAGAATGCGCATCTTCCTCAAGCTCTCCCTCGCCCTCCTCGCCCTCGTCCCCACTCTCGCCCTCGCCTGTGCCTGCGGCTGCGGCGTGTTCACGGTCGGCACCAGCGCGCTCCTGCCCAACGGCACCGGCGGCAACCTGTTCCTGGAATACGGCTACCTGGACCAGGACCAGAACTGGAGCGGCACCTCCTCGGCGCCGGCGGCGGA
>DATAHN010000084.1:0-18975 GCA_036263155.1 Gammaproteobacteria bacterium
CATGTAATACCTCGTAGTCGTCGCTCCTAGCATTGTGAAGTTCAACACGAGCAATGAACAAAGCCATATCCTTATCCCCCTTCCCTGAAGGTTTAAGACGCAAAAACCGTATCATTAATTCGTTTTGGGTGTTTCTTCCCAAATATGAATTCTCAGACCAAAGACTTCCGTACTTTCATCTCCCACTCCCTGATCCCTACTGGGCATATCTCTAGCTCGGCTTCCCTGCCTCGCGCTCGCGGCCGGCGAGGGGTGCCTTCGCCTTACCGCAAGATAAGGCCCAAGATTACGGGGATGGCTTCGCCACCTCCCCGACTCCACATCCTTGTTCCGTCGGCCCGCCCGCCCGCGCTGTCCTGCGCGGTCGCTCGCCGCATGCGGCGAGCCCATGTCTCCGCCCATGACTGATTTAAGCGGAATGGGCGGCTTAAAAAGAAAGGCCCCGCTTTCGCGGGGCCTTCCATTTAGTCGATTTCGAATCAGCGTTCGCTGATTAGAAATCCATATCACCGCCCATTCCGCCTTGCGGCATCGCGGGCTTCTCTTCCTTCGGCAGCTCACCGACCATGGCCTCGGTGGTGATCAACAGGGACGCCACGGAGGCGGCGTTCTGCAGGGCGGTGCGGGCGACCTTGGTCGGGTCCAGCACGCCCATCTCCACCATGTCGCCGTACTCGTCGGTGGCGGCGTTGTAGCCGAAGTTGCCCTTGCCTTCCAGGACCTTGTTCAGGACCACGTCAGGCATCTGGCCGGCGTTCTGCACGATCTGGCGCAGGGGCTCTTCCATGGCGCGCAGCGCGATCTGGATGCCCTGCTGCTGGTCTTCGTTGTCGCCCTTGAGCTTGCCGATGGCCTGCTTGGCGCGGACCATGGCGACGCCGCCGCCGGGGACGATGCCCTCTTCCACCGCGGCACGGGTGGCGTGCAGGGCGTCTTCCACGCGGGCCTTCTTCTCCTTCATCTCGATCTCGGTGCTGGCACCGACCTTGATGAGGGCCACGCCGCCGGAGAGCTTGGCCACGCGCTCCTGGAGCTTCTCCTTGTCGTAGTCCGAGGTGGTGTCCTCGACCTGCTTGCGGATGGCTTCCACGCGGGCCTGGATGTCGGCCGCCTTGCCGGCGCCGTCGATGATGGTGGTGTTCTCCTTGTCCACGATGACCTTCTTGGCCTCGCCCAGGTCATTGAGGGTCGCCTTCTCGAGGGTCAGGCCCAGCTCTTCGCTGATGACCGTGGCCTTGGTGAGGATGGCGATGTCCTTCAGCATGTCCTTGCGGCGGTCGCCGAAGCCCGGGGCCTTGACGGCCACGACCTTGACGATGCCGCGGATGGTGTTGACCACCAGGGTCGCCAGGGCCTCGCCTTCCACGTCTTCAGCCACGACCAGCAGGCTGCGGCCGCTCTTGGCCACGCCTTCCAGCACCGGGAGCATCTCGCGGATGTTGGAGATCTTCTTGTCGCAGAGCAGGATGTAGGGCTTCTCGAGCTCGGCGCTCATGCTGCCCTGGTTGTTGATGAAGTAGGGGCTGAGGTAGCCGCGGTCGAACTGCATGCCCTCGACCACTTCCAGCTCGTCCACCAGCGCCGAGCCTTCCTCGACGGTGATGACGCCTTCCTTGCCCACCTTCTGCATGGCCTGGGAGATGAGCTTGCCGATCACCTCGTCGCCGTTGGCGGAGATGGTGCCCACCTGGGCGATGGACTTGTTGTCGGCGGAGGGCTTGGAGAGCTTCTTGAGCTCGGCCACGGCCTGGATCACGGCCTTGTCGATGCCGCGCTTCAGGTCCATGGGGTTCATGCCGGCGGCGACGGCCTTGAGGCCTTCGCGCATGATGGCCTGGGCCAGCACGGTGGCGGTGGTGGTGCCGTCACCCGCCTCGTCGGAGGTGTGGGAGGCGACTTCCTTCACCATCTGGGCGCCCATGTTCTCGAACTTGTCCTTGAGCTCGATCTCCTTGGCGACGGAGACGCCGTCCTTGGTGATCGTGGGGGCGCCGAAGCTCTTCTCGAGCACGACGTTGCGGCCCTTGGGGCCCAGGGTGACCTTCACCGCGTTGGCGAGCACGTTCACGCCGCGGAACATGCGCTGGCGGGCGTCATCACCGAATTTCACTTCTTTGGCAGCCATTGTCTTGTCCTTCTGAAAAGTTCTGGATGGGGATTGGTGCGGATCGGCAGGCTTACTTGCCGCCCTCGATCACGCCCATGATGTCTTCCTCGCGCAGGACGACCAGCTCATCCTTGCCGTCCTTGATCTCGTTGCCGCTGTACTTGCCGAACAGCACCTCGTCGCCGACCTTCACGTCGAGCGGACGCACGCTGCCGTCCTCCAGCACCTTGCCCTTGCCCACGGCCAGGACCTTGCCGCGGCTCGGCTTCTCGGTGGCGCTGTCGGGGATCAGGATGCCGCCGGCGGATTTGGTTTCCGACTCCAGGCGCTTGATAATCACCCGGTCATGCAGTGGACGAATCTTCATGGCCTCGAACTCCTTAAAGAGCAAAATCAATTTCGGGTTAAAGGGGTCATAATGGTCTTGAGGGAACGCCTTGGCACTCACCTCAATGGAGTGCTAATAATAGTGGAAAATCCTGGGGAGTCAAGGGCTTATCAGGGAGGCCCCTTCAGGGGTGTCGGAGGTTTTTATGCCTGAAAATCATATACTTATGCATTGCACCGCTCCTGACCTGGGGTCAGGAGAGATCATCGCCCGGGCCCTGGTGGAGGAACACCTGGCGGCCTGCGTGAACCTCCTGCCCGGGGTGACCTCGATTTTCCGCTGGGAGGGCAAGGTGGAGCGGGAGCAGGAATGCCTGCTGATCATCAAGACCACCGAGTCCCAGTTCGAGAAGGTGAAGGAATGCATCCTGGCGAGGCACCCTTACGACGTGGCCGAGATCATCGCCATGCCCATCACCCACGCTTCCGCCGACTATCTCAAGTGGCTGACGGAAAACTCGAAATGAAACCGGCCTTTGTGCTGTCTCTCTAATGACTTGAAACGCTTGGCCCCTAGCCTCAGATAGGTATCACTCATTACACATCCGGCCTACCGGGTGTACGGAAGGCCCCCCGATGAGAAAGCTGCTGCTCGCCCTGCTGGCCCTGTTCCCCCTGCTCGCCTCCGCCGCCAGTCAGGAGCCTTTGCCTCCTGACCAGGTATATAAGGTGAGCGCCAGCGCCACGCCGGGCATGCTCTCGGTGCACTGGGACATCCTGCCCGGGTACTACCTATATAAGGACAAGTTCCAGTTCGTGAGCCACATCACGGGCATCCGGCTCGGCAAGCCGAAGTTCCCGGAGGGTGAGCCGAAGGAGGACCCGTTCTTCGGCAAGCAGACGGTATTCCACAAGGGCGTGACGGTCACGATGCCCTACTCGGGCGAGGGCAAGCTGGACCTGGAGCTCGTGTACCAGGGCTGCGCGGAGGTGGGCTTCTGCTACCCGCCCCAGCGCAAGCACGTGAGCCTGATGCTGGAGGCGCCGGACGCGGTGCCCGGCGCGGACACGGGGCCGGCCGCGAGCAAGGCCGCGCCGGATGGCGCAAGCAATAAGGTGGTCCCGCCGAGCCTCTCTGACCTCGTCTCCGGCGGGGCGGACCAGAACAGCTTCCCGCCGCCGGACCAGGTGTTCAAGTTCAGCGCCGCCACCAAGGACGCGAACACCCTGGAGCTGAAGTGGGCGGTGACGCCGGGCTACTACCTCTACCGGCAGAAGTTCAGCATCAAGAGCGACAACCCGGACGTGCAGCTCGGCACGCCGGACTTCCCGGAAGGGGAGATCAAGAACGATCCCTACCTCGGCACCAGCGAGATCTACAAGAGCGACGTTGACGTGCTGGTCCCGGTGACGCTGAGCAACGGCGCCACGCGCTTCAACCTCACGGCGATTTACCAGGGCTGCGCGGAAGCGGGCTTCTGCTATCCGCCCATCACCAAGACCCAGGACATCGACCTCGCCGGCGGCACCACGACCGCCGGCCCGGCGGCCGCCCCGGGCGCCGCGCCGCAGATGGCGGAACAGGACCAGCTCGCCACGCTGCTGCGCGACGGCAACATCCTGGTGGTGATGCTGACGTTCCTGGGCGTGGGCATCCTGCTGTGCTTCACGCCCTGCGTGCTGCCCATGATCCCGATCCTCTCGGGCATCATCGTGGGCCAGGGCAAGCTCAGCACCCGCCGCGCATTCGCCCTCTCGCTGACCTATGTGCTGGCCATGGCGGTGTCCTACTCGGTGGCGGGCGTGGTGGTGGGCCTGCTCGGCTCCAACATCCAGCTCGCGCTGCAGAACCCCTGGGTGCTGGGCGCGTTCGCCGCGCTGTTCGTGGCACTGGCGCTCGCGATGTTCGGCCTCTACGAGCTGCAGGTGCCGGGCTTCATCCAGACCCACCTCACGCGCCACAGCAACGCGCAGAAGTCCGGCGCGTTCGTGGGCGTGGCGGTCATGGGCCTGCTCTCGGCGCTGATCGCCGGGCCCTGCATCACGGCGCCGCTGGTGGCGGCGCTGGTGTTCATCGGCCAGAGCGGCTCGCCGCTGCGCGGCGGGCTCGCGCTGTTCGCGCTGGGCCTGGGCATGGGCGTGCCGCTCCTGATCGTGGGCACCTCCGCCGGCCGGCTGATGCCCAAGACCGGCGCCTGGATGAACACGGTGAAGCACGTGTTCGGCGTGGTGATGCTGGGGCTCGCCATCTGGTTCGTCTCGCGCGTGGTGCCGGGCCCGGTGACGCTGGCCCTGTGGGCGGCGCTCGCCATCGTGTGCGGCATCTACCTCGGGGCGCTGGAGCCGGTGCAGACCAAGTCCGGCTGGAAGCACCTGTGGAAGGGCCTCGGTCTCCTGGCGCTGCTCTACGGCCTGATCTTGCTGGTGGGCGCGGCGCTGGGCAGCGACGACCCGTTAAAGCCCCTGCAGCGCCTCGCCATGCCCAGCACCGTGGCGGCGGCGGCCCAGGGCGCGCCCCTGGCGTCGGACGAACATCCGCTGCCGTTCAAGCACATCAAGACCACCGCGGACCTGGACCGTGAGATCGCCGCCGCCGGCGGCAAGCCGGTGATGCTGGATTTCTACGCGGACTGGTGCGTCTCCTGCAAGGAGCTGGACCACCAGACCTACAGCGACCCGCGGGTGCAGGCGGCGCTGAAGGACGCGGTGCTGCTGCAGGCAGACGTGACAGCGAACGACGAGGATGACAAGGCGCTCTACAAGCGCTTCGGCATCTTCGGCCCGCCGAGCGTGATGTTCTTCGGCGCCGACGGCCTGGAACTCAAGGACTACCGCGTGGTCGGTTACCTGGACGCGGACGACTTCATGAAGCGGGTGGACGCTGCGCTAGGCGCGAACCGCTGATCCCCGGGCAGACGCGGACTGCACTGCGGCGCTGGCCGCGGTGTGCTGGCGATCTGCCGTCTGTGCTAATTTCCCGCATCGCAACCTAGGGACCCCATATGCAGCAGCCCCGCCACATGCCCCTGATCGTGCTCCTGCTGGTGGCCGCCGCGGCCGCCGGCTTCGGCATGTACCAGTGGCTCGCGCCCATGACCGGCCCCGCCCCCACCGACGGCACGCCGGTGGCGCAGCCGCAGACGGCGGTGCGCCCCATGACCATGGACGAGGCGCTGGGCGCGAAGTACGAGGGCCTGAACCAGAGCGGCAGCCACGCGTTGAACGAGTGGCACGGCAAGGTGGTGCTGGTGAACTACTGGGCCACCTGGTGCGCGCCCTGCCGCGAGGAGATCCCGCTCCTGGTGCACCTGCAGGCGGAATACTCCGCCCAGGGGCTGCAGGTGGTGGGCATCGCCACGGACGAGGTGGCGGAGAAGGACGTGAAGGCCTACCTCGACAAGATCGCGGTGGTGAACTACCCGATGCTGATGGGGGATGAGAGCGTGAACCGCATGGTGGCGGGCTTCGGCGGCAACCTGATCGGCCTGCCTTTCAGCGTGCTGCTGGACCGGCAGGGCCACGTGCTGAAGCTCTACCCGGGCCAGCTGGACCCCCAGGAGGCGGAACAGCTGGTGCGGATGGCCCTGGTGCCGGTGGGCGCCGGCAACGTGCCCGCCGCCACCCATGTGGCGCCTGCGCCGGCCACCCAAACCCGAACCACGGCTAAATAGCCCCCGCGGGGGCAGGGCTGCTCCGATAGGAGCAGCGGGAGCGGCGACGAACATCTTCGCGGCTATCCCCAGTCAAACACTGCCTATCTCCATCGAACAAGCAGGTTCCTGCGGTTCACGGGTAGACAAATTCCCTGCCATGACCCACAATTAATCCCTGCCCGGCTCAAGGGGTGGGAGACCTCCGCCACAGCCATGAAGCCCCAGCCAAAACGGGGCAAATGAGCTGTTAAATCGGGCTATCTTCGGATAACCTCCGAAATCTTGGTAAAAGAGGGCCTGCCCTAGAATGCAGGTCCTGAAGACGGGCCGCTCCCAAAAACCAGCGGCCTCGGATGGGCTCCGGAGTGAGAGGGAGCCTGTTCCGATCGGCGGCGAACGTGCCGCCAAGTCGCTACAAAACGAGGTAGACGTGGCCCAGATCCTGTTACTCAATGGTCCCAACCTTAACCTGTTGGGCAAGCGGGAGCCCCATCTCTACGGGCCGGACACCCTCGCCGCCATCGAGAAGCACCTCAAGGGGCTCGCTCAGGGCATGGGCCATGAGCTGGACGGCTACCAGAGCAACCACGAGGGCGAGCTGATCGACCGCATCCAGAAGGCGGCTTCCGACGGCACCGCCATGATGCTGTTCAACCCGGGCGGCTACACCCACACCAGCATCGCCCTGCGGGACGCGCTGCTGGCGGTGGCCCTGCCCTTCATCGAAGTGCACATCAGCAACCCTTACCGGCGTGAGCACTTCCGCCGCCATTCCTATTTCACGGACATCGCGGTCGGCTGCATCAGCGGCTGCGGTGCCCTGGGTTACGAGCTGGCCCTGACGGCGGCGGCGCGCCGCCTGCAGCAGGTGCCGCCGGCGGCCCAGGGCAAGAACTGACCCTTCCGCTTCCCTATAAAGAACCAACCCGACACGGGGTGACGCATGGATATCCGCAAGGTCAAGAAGCTCATCGAACTGCTCGAGGAATCGGGCATCGCCGAGATCGAGATCACCGAGGGCGAGGAGTCGGTGCGCATCAGCCGCCACAGTGCCGCGCCCGCGCCGATGATGATGCAGGCCCCCATGATGGCGGCGCCCCAGCCCGCCCCGGCCGCGCCTGCTCCCGCCGCGGCGCCGGCCGCCCCTGCCGCCCCGGCGCTGCCGCCGGGCCACGCGGTGAAGTCGCCCATGGTGGGCACGTTCTATAGGGCGGCGTCTCCCGGCGCCAAGGCCTTCGCGGACGTGGGCCAGTCCGTGAAGGAAGGCGACGTGCTGTGCATCATCGAGGCCATGAAGATGATGAACCAGATCGAGTCGGACAAGGCGGGCGTGATCAAGGCCATATTGGCCAACAACGGTGATCCCGTTGAGTTCGGCCAGCCGCTGTTCATAATTGAATAAGGCATAGTCCCATGCTGGAAAAAGTCGTCATCGCGAACCGCGGCGAGATCGCGCTGCGCATCCTGCGCGCCTGCAAGGAACTCGGCATCCGCACCGTGGCGGTCCACTCCACCGTGGACAAGGACCTGAAGCACGTGCTGTTGGCGGACGAGTCAGTGTGCATCGGCCCGCCGCCCTCCGCCGAGAGCTATCTCAACATGCCGGCGATCATCAGCGCCGCCGAGGTCACGGACGCGGTGGCGATCCACCCGGGCTACTGCTTCCTGGCCGAGAACGCCGACTTCGCCGAGCGGGTGGAGCAGAGCGGCTTCATCTTCATCGGGCCGCGCGCCGACACCATCCGCCTCATGGGCGACAAGGTCTCGGCCAAGCACGCCATGAAGAAGGCCGGCGTGCCGACGGTGCCGGGCTCCGACGGCGCGCTGCCGGAGGACCCGAAGGAGATGCTGCGGATGGGCCGCGAGGTCGGCTATCCGGTGATCATCAAGGCCGCCGGCGGCGGCGGCGGGCGCGGCATGCGCGTGGTGCACAGCGAGGCGGCGCTGGTGGCGGCGGTGGGCATGACCCGCGCCGAGGCCAAGGCTGCGTTCGGCAACGACATGGTGTACATGGAGAAGTTCCTGGAGCACCCGCGCCACATCGAGTTCCAGGTGATGGCGGACGGCCAGGGCAACGCGGTGCACCTGGGCGAGCGCGACTGCTCCATGCAGCGGCGCCACCAGAAGGTGATCGAGGAGGCGCCGGCCCCCGGCATCACGGACAAGCAGCGCCGCACCATGGGCGAGCGCGTGGTGGAGGCCTGCAAGAACATCAAGTACCGCGGCGCGGGGACCTTCGAGTTCCTGTACCAGGACGGCAACTTCTACTTCATCGAGATGAACACCCGCGTGCAGGTGGAGCACCCGGTGACGGAGATGATCACCGGCATCGACATCGTGAAGTGGCAGCTGATGGTGGCGGCGGGCATGCCGTTCACCCTGAAGCAGAAGGACATCGAGTTCCGCGGCCACGCGTTCGAGTGCCGCATCAACGCCGAGGACCCGCGCAAGTTCACGCCCTCGCCGGGCAAGATCAACCTCTGGCACCCGCCGGGCGGCCCCGGCATCCGCGTGGATTCCCACGCCTACACCGGCTACACGGTGCCGCCCAACTACGATTCGCTGATCGGCAAGCTGATCGCCTACGGCGACACGCGCGAGTCGGCGCTGGCACGCATGCGGGTGGCGCTCTCCGAGATCGCGGTGGAGGGGATCACGACGAACATCCCGTTGCACCGGGACTTGTTCGCGGACTCGGCGTTCATCGCCGGTGGCACAAATATCCACTATCTGGAAAAAAAACTCGGCCTGTGATGGCCGAGCTTCCGTGACAAGCGTCCTTGCTGAAGACGCGTTCCGCCGCCTTCCTGGCGGCGGAATGATTTTAGAGGGCGGGTTCCGCCCCGCACACGGGCCCCTTTTCTTTGCTCGCCCAAAGAAAAGGGACGAAAAGAAAGGGCGGCCCCTAGGGGGTAAGAAGAATTCGCATCCCTTCCGCTTGCCTCCGATTGAAGTGAACGCATGAGCTGGTTGGAACTTAAACTGGCATTGGGCAGCCTCGATGCTGAACGGGTGGAAGAGGTTCTGCTTGAAGCCGGCGCGCTGTCGGTGACATTGGAAGATGCGGGCGATGAGCCCATCTACGAGCCGGATGCCGACCGTCCTTCCCTCTGGTCCGACACGCGCCTGACGGCGCTCTTCCCCGCGGATGCGGACATGGCCGCGGTCACGGCGCGCCTGAAGGCGGACCTGGGGCTCAGCGAGTTGCCGCCTCACCGCATCGAGCCCCTGGAGGACCGGGACTGGGTGCGGGAGTGGCTGAAGGACTTCAAGCCCATGCGCTTCGGCGCGCGCCTGTGGATCTGCCCCACCGCCTATACGCCGCCGGACCCGGAGGCGGTGAACCTGATCCTGGACCCGGGCCTGGCCTTCGGCACCGGCACCCACGCCACCACGGCCCTGTGCCTGGAGTGGCTGGACGGCGCGCAGGTGAAGGGCCTGGAGGTGACGGACTATGGCTGCGGCTCCGGCATCCTCGCCATCGCCGCGGCGCGCCTCGGCGCGCGCCACGTGTGGGCCGTGGACAACGATCCGCAGGCCCTGGTGGCGACCGCCGACAACTCCGCCCGCAACGGCGTGACGGCGGCCCTCTCGGTGTGCCTGCCGCCCGCCTACCCGGACCATGAAGCGGATCTCATACTCGCCAACATCCTGGCGGGGCCCCTGGTGTCCCTGGCGCCCTTGTTCGCGGCGCATCTCAAGTCCGGCGGGCGGCTGGTGCTCTCCGGTATCCTGAAGGCCCAGGAACCGGACATCCGGCGTGCCTATGAGGCCACCGGGTTCTCAGGCTTCGAGACCGAGTCCAAGGGCGATTGGATACGAATCACCGCCGTTAGAGACGAGTAGTAGGCATGTTCACCGTCTGCACCCATTGCCACACGCGTTTCCGCCTCACGGCTGCCGCCCTCACGGCGGCCCAGGGCGCCGTGCGTTGCGGCAAGTGCCATGAGGTGTTCGACGCCTACGAGCTCTTGGAAGGCGCGGACCTGGCGCCCGAGATGCCGGCGCAGATGGAGGCTGGCGAGCGGGGACAGGACGCGGAACTGGACGTGGCCGACGCGCCTTCCGTGGAAGAAGCCCCCATCGGCGACGACGTTGCCCTGGAGATCGGCGCAGATGCCGCGCCGGAGCTGGACGAATCCCTGGAGGTGGAGGACGAACCCATCACTTCCGCCCCGGAACTCAAGGCCGGCCGGCGCCGCGCGCGCAAGAGCGCGCCCATGGACGACCTGTTCGCGGACCTGATGGGGAACACGCCCATCGAGCCGGAGCCCCTATCCATGCCTGTGGACGATGCGGAAACGGCGGCGCCTGCGGTGGAGATGGATGCCATCTCCGAGGAACCGGTGCCCATGTCCTATGCCCACGTGGATGCGCTGCATCCGCCGCCCAAGCCGGCGCCGCGCCACCCCCTGCGCGCAGCCGCGTGGTGGACGGGCATCTTCTTGCTGTTGATGGTGCTGGTCGTGCAGTGGGCGAACCTGGACCGGGACCTCTTGGCCCAGAACCCGGTGATCGGGACCTCGCTGCAGGCGCTGTATGCGTCCCTGGGGCACCCGATCGTCAGGCCCTCATCCGCGTCCGACTGGGAAGTGAGCGGCCTGAACGTGACCAGCGACCCGGACAGCGGCGGGGCCCTCTCCATCACCGGTACCCTGCAGGGCCGGTCCGGGCTCACGCAGCCCTGGCCGGTGCTGCGGGTGGTGCTCACGGACCGCTTCGGCGAACCGTTGCGCGCGCGCGACTTCAAGCCCGCGGAATACCTGGCTTCGGACCGGATGAACTCCATCATGAACCCCGGCGACGCGGCCCGCTTCCGCCTGGACGTGGTGGACCCGGGTCCCGATGCCGTGGGCTTCAGTCTCACGCCTTGCCTGGACGCGGCCGCGGGCCGCGTGTGTGCTGTGCCGGAACGCGAGTGACCCATTACCGTTGATTTGATTGGAAGTTTTGCGTCGTGCAGCGCCACGCACGCGGCGTGCCGGGACGCTTCCTCGGACTTCAGACGCGCGTTGCAGAAAAATTTCAAGCTTTGACGCGCAGACGTTTCTGGCTATTATTTCGCCTCGATCCCAGCCAAAGAATTGCAACGCACATACCATGCGTATCGGGCCGTATTCTCTCCGCAACAAGCTGGTGCTGGCGCCCATGGCGGGCGTGACCGACCGGCCGTTCCGCCAGCTCTGCAAGGCGCTGGGCGCGGGCATGGCGGTCTCGGAGATGGTGACCTCCCGGCCCGAACTGCGTGACAGCCTGAAGAGCCGCCGCCGCCGCGACCACGAGGGCGAGGTGGAGCCGCGCATCGTGCAGATCGTGGGCGCCGAGCCCGCGATGATGGCCCAGGCCGCCCGCGAGAACGTGGCCGAGGGCGCGCAGGTCATCGACATCAACATGGGCTGCCCGGCCAAGAAGGTCTGCAACAAGGCCGCGGGTTCCGCGCTGCTGCAGGACGAGCCCCTGGTGCGGGCCATCCTCGAGGCCGTGGTGGCCGCGGTGGACGTGCCGGTGACCCTCAAGATCCGCACCGGCGTGGACCGGGAGCACAAGAACGGCTTAGGCATCGCCCGGCTGGCGCAGGACGCCGGCATCCAGGCCCTGGCGGTGCACGGGCGCACCCGCGCCGACCTCTATAAGGGTGAGGCGGAATACGAGACGATCCGCGCCATCAAGGCGGCGGTGAGCATCCCGGTGCTGGCCAACGGCGACGTGGACAGCCCCGAGAAGGCCAAGGCCGTGCTGGAGGCCACCGGCGCCGACGCGGTGATGGTGGGCCGCGCCGCCCAGGGGCGACCGTGGATCTTCCGCGAGATCGAGCATTTCCTGGCGACGGGCCGGCACATGGCCGCCCCGGCGCCCGCCGAGGTCTGCGCCATCATGCTGGGGCACCTCGACAACCTCTATTCCTTCTACGGGGAATTCAGCGGCGTGCGCGTGGCGCGCAAGCACATCGGGTGGTACCTCAAGACCCTGCCGGGGTCGGCCGGGTTCCGGGAGCGTGTGCTGCGGGCCGAGACGGCGCTGGAACAACAAACGATAATCCGCGGCTTCTTCGCGGACCAAGACATCAGGGAGTTGGCGGCATGAACAAGACAGGGGCGCAGCGGGTCAACCTGGAAGTGGTGGATGGCAGCGGGGCTCACGCGGCCCATGCCTCCCCGACCCATTCGCTGCGGGAGCACGCCGAGAAGAACCTGCGCCGCTATTTCGCGGACCTGAACGGCCACGACCCCTCCGAGCTCTACGAGATGGTGCTGGGCGAGATCGAGCAGCCGCTGCTGCAGACGCTCATGGAGTACACCCGCGGCAACCAGTCGCGCGCGGCGGCCATTCTCGGTTTGAACAGAAGCACGCTGCGTAAAAAACTGCGCAAGTACAAGATCAATTCATAAGAAGGTGCCGCCTTCGGGCGGCATCGCATTTCAGGTCTTCGACGAGGATTGCCCCGTGCCGGTTAAGCGCGCGCTCATCAGTGTTTCCGACAAGACCGGCATCGTGGACTTCGCGAAGGCCCTCGCCGGCATGGGCGTGGAACTGCTCTCCACCGGCGGCACCGCGAAGCTCCTGCGGGACAGCGGCCTCAAGGTGATCGATGTGTCTGCGCATACCGGCTTCCCGGAGATGATGGACGGCCGGGTGAAGACACTGCACCCGAAGGTGCACGGCGGCCTCCTGGGCCGGCGCGGCACCGATGATGCGGTGATGGCGGAGCACGGCATCGCGCCCATCGACCTCCTGGCGGTGAACCTCTATCCCTTCGAGAGCACGGTGGCCAGGGGCTGCACGCTGGACGAGGCCATCGAGAACATCGACGTGGGCGGCCCCGCCATGCTGCGCGCCGCCGCCAAGAACCACGCCGCCGTGACGGTGCTGGTGGACAGCGCCGACTACGGCCGGGTACTGGAGGAGATCAAGAGCCAAGGCGGCGTGAGCGACGCGCTACGCGCGGAGCTTGCAGCCAAGGCCTTCGCCCATACCGCGGCCTATGACGGCGCCATCGCGAACTACCTGACCGGCCTCAAGGACGGCAAGCCCGCACCCTTCCCCGCCACCTTCACGGCCCAGTTCCACAAGCGCTACGACCTGCGCTACGGCGAGAACCCGCATCAGCAGGCCGCCTTCTATGCCGAGCGCGACCCCGCGCCCGGCACCCTCGCGGCGGCGCGCCAGCTGCAGGGCAAGGAACTCTCCTTCAACAACCTCGCGGACGCGGACGCGGCCTGGAACGCGGTGCTCTCCTTCGACACGCCTGCCTGCGTGATCGTGAAGCACGCGAACCCCTGCGGCGTGGCCCTGGGGGCGAGCTGCCTGGAGGCCTACGAGCGGGCCTACAGCGTGGACCGGGATTCCGCCTTCGGCGGCATCATCGCCTTCAACCGCCCGCTGGACGCGGCGGCAGCGCAGAAGATCCTGGCGAACCAGTTCGTGGAAGTGGTGGTGGCGCCTGAGATCGGCGCCGACGCCCTGGCGGCCCTGGCCGCCAAGCCCAACGTGCGGGTGCTCGCCACCGGCATGCCGGCCGCGGGCGGCAAGCCCGCGCTGGACTACAAGCGCGTGAGCGGTGGCCTCCTGATCCAGGACCTGGATGCGGCCACGGCCCTGCCGGAGTTCAAGGTGGTGACGCAGCTCGCCCCCACGGCGCAGCAGCTCACGGACCTCGCCTTCGCCTGGCGGGTGGTGAAGCATGTGAAGTCCAACGCGATCGTCTACGCCCGCGACGGCCTGACCCTGGGCATCGGCGCCGGCCAGCCGAGCCGCATCATGAGCGCGCGCATCGCCGCCCTGAAGGCGGGCGAGGCCAAGTTCGAGGTGAAGGGCTGCGTGATGGCTTCCGACGCCTTCCTGCCCTTCCGCGACAGCGTGGGCGCAGCGTCCCACACCGGCGTGAGCTGCATCGTGCAGCCCGGCGGCTCGATGCGGGACAAGGAAGTGATCGCGGCGGCCGACGAGCTCAAGATCGCCATGGTCTTCACGGGTTATAGGCACTTTAGACACTGATATGAAAGTCCTCGTCATCGGCGGCGGCGGCCGCGAGCATGCCCTGGCCTGGAAACTGGCCCAGTCCCCCCAGGTGGAGAAGGTCTACGTGGCGCCGGGCAACGCCGGCACCGCCCACGAGAAGAAGTGCGAGAACGTGCGCATCAAGGCGGACGACGTGCGCGGCCTCTTGGACTTCGCGCTCGGCCAGGGCGTGGGGCTCACGGTGGTGGGGCCGGAGCAGCCCCTGGTGTTGGGCGTCGTCGACGTGTTCACCCAGGCGGGCCTCAAGTGCTTCGGCCCGAGCCGCATGGCGGCGCGCCTGGAGGGCTCCAAGGTCTTCAGCAAGGATTTCCTGAAGCGCCACCACATCCCCACCGCCGAGTACCAGAGCTTCACCCAGGTGGAGCCCGCGCTCGCCTACCTGCAGGAGAAAGGCACGCCGATCGTGGTGAAGGCCGACGGCCTCGCCGCCGGCAAGGGCGTGGTGGTGGCGGCGACGCCCGCGGAGGCGGAAGCCGCGGTGCGGGACATGCTCGCGGGCAACGCCTTCGGCAGCGCCGGCAGCCGCGTGGTGATCGAGGAGTTCCTGCAGGGCGAGGAAGCGAGCTTCATCGTGATGGCGGACGGCGAGCACGCGCTCGCGCTCGCCACCTCCCAGGACCACAAGCGCGTCGGCGACGGGGATCGCGGGCCTAACACCGGCGGCATGGGCGCCTACTCGCCCGCGCCGGTGGTCTCCGGCGCGATACACGAGCGGGTGATGCGAGAGGTGATCCGCCCCACCATCAAGGGCATGGCCGCGGAAGGCTCCCCTTACACCGGGTTCCTCTATGCCGGCCTGATGATCGACGCCCAGGGCAACCCCAAGGTGCTGGAGTTCAACTGCCGCTTCGGCGACCCGGAGACCCAGCCCATCATGATGCGGCTCAAGTCCGACCTGGTGAGCCTCTGCGACGCGGCGCTGGAACACAAGCTGAACAAGGTGAACGCCGAGTGGGACGGTCGCGCCGCGGTGGGCGTGGTGCTGGCGGCCGAGGGCTATCCCGGCGACTACCGCAAGGGCGACGTGGTGCTGGGGCTGCCGCAGTTCCCCAGCGACCACGTGAAGGTGTTCCATGCCGGCACCGCCGAGGAGGACGGCAAGGTGGTGACCAGCGGGGGCCGCGTGATGACGGTGACGGCGCTGGGGGACACGGTGGCGGACGCACGCCTGCGCGCCTATCACATCGCCGAGAGCATCCGCTGGCCCGGCCGTTTCTTCCGCAAGGACATCGGCTGGCGCGCGGTGGAGCGCGAAGAGCGCGGCGAGAACCCGCGCATCGGCGTGCAGTTCGACGCCAGCTGGCCGAACCGGCGCTAGCTACACATCAAAACGAGGGGATTTTGGCCGCTGGCTAGGCGCGCAAGGCGAGCAGGAGGGAGCGTACTCTTGATGTACGTGACCGACTGCGAGCCGCAGCGCAACAAAGCCAGCGGACAAAAGACCCCGTTTTAGGCTGCGAGCGGCTTGCGTTCCACCGGCGTCCGCAGGCTGACGTTGAGGGTGTTCCAGGTGCGGATCACCGCCACCGCGAAGGTGAGCTCGGCGATCTCCTTCTCGCTGAACTGCCGGTCCAGCAGCGCGAACGAGGCGTCCAGGGCCTTGTCGTCGTGCAGCGCGTTGACCTTCTCGGCCCAGTCCAGCGCCGCCCGCTCCCGGGCGTTGTAGCAGTCCGACTCGCGCCAGGCGGGCAGGAGCACGATGCGCTGCAGGTCCTCGCCGGCGGCGAGCAGGTTGCGCACGTGCATGTCGATGCAGAACGCGCAGCCGTTGACCTGGGAGACGCGCAGGAACACGAGCTCCAGGAGCCGCGGGCCGATGCCGGCCTTGTGCACGGCCATGCTGAGGTCGAGCTGTTTCTGGAACGGTTCGGGGAGGATCTCGGGGTAGCGGATGGTATGGCGGGACATGGATGCACTCCTGGTCGTCGGGCGCGCGGCATGCGCGCCCCATGCATCCAGGACGCGCCAGACGCCCGGCCTGTGACAGCTCAGGCCACGGTGATGTGCTGGAGCTTGTCCGGGTTGCGCACGATATAGATGTCCAGGATGCGCTCGCCGTCGGTGACGAAACCCAGGGTGGAATCCAGTCTGCCGTCCAAGAAGCGCAGCACGCCCGGCTCGCCGTTGATGAGGGCTTCCCGGTAGCTGAACCGCCCGCTGAAGCGCTGGTTGAGGCTGGAGAACAGGTGCGCGATGCGCCCGGCGCCGTGCAGGACGCGCAGCGCGGCGGGTACCTTGCCGCCGCCGTCGGCGGTGAAGGCGGCCTCAGGCGCCAGCACCGCCAGCATCTCCTCGCGGCTGTCGGCCTGCAGCGCGGCCATGAAGCGTTCCAGGAGGCGCCGCTGCGCCTCCGGGTTCACCTGGAAGCGCGGCCGCTCGGCGCGCACCCGCTCGCGGGCACGGTGCAGGAGCTGCCGGCAGGCAGCCTCGCTCCTGCCGAGCATCTGCGCGACTTCCCGATAATCGGCGTCGAACACCTCCCGCAGCAGGAATGCGGCGCGCTCCTCCGGCGCGAGCCGCTCGAGCACCAGCAGGAAGGCCTGGGACACGTCGCCGGCGAGCTCGACGGCCCGCTCGGGCGCTTCCGCCTCCGCCACCAAAGGCTCCGGCAGCCAGGGGCCCTGGTAGGCCTCGCGCTCACGCTTGGCGGCGCGCAGGCGGTCGATGCTGAGGCGCGTCACCACCGTCACCAGCCAGGCCTCCGGGTCCATGAGGCCGGCCTCGTCCGCGGTGCGCCAGCGCAGCCAGGCGTCCTGCAGCACGTCCTCAGCGTCGCTGCGCGAGCCGAGCATGCGGTAGGCGAGCCCGAACAGGCGCGGGCGGTGGCTGAGGAACGTGGTCTCGCTGGCGGGCATCGGGCAGGCTCCTGTCCGGCGCTCAGTTTAGGCCGGTCTCATCCAGGACGTACGGGGGTGCGGGCCTGTGACAGCTCAGCGGCGCCGCTGCGGCGGGCGCGCCTCTTCCGTGCGCTGCTTATGCCCGGCGATGCGCTTGTCCACCGCCCGACGCACCGGCGCCAGCGCCAGCAGCAGCCGCGCGGGCGCATACAACGGGATGTGCCGGCAGATGCAGGCCACCGCCCGCGCCCCGCGCAGCAGCCTGCCGCTGTCCAGTTCCTGCACCACCACGTCGCCGTCCATCACCCGCCCGCCCGGCGGCGTGGCGGTGGAGACCACCACACGGTGGAACCAGTCGAAGAAGAGGTGCATGCGCGCATGGCGCAGACAGGAGCTGCAGGCGGGATCGAGGTAGATGCGGATGTGGGTCATGGCGCCGCCTTCCTTGGGTTAGCCCGCGTTCCTTCGGAACGGTATCCGTTTCAGGATACTGGCGGGCGGCGGCGGGGACCGTGACGTGGGCCACTCGGGAGAGCTGATACGGGGGCCGGGATCGCCCCAGACGCGTGACGATGTGTCGAAACCGTGAACCCGACCGGGTATCAACCCGCCTTGCGGTAGATGCCGTCGAACACGGTCTTCCAGGTCTTGCCGCCGTCGCTGGAGCTCTCCCAGTGCTGGCGCACGGCGCCGTCCTTGGGGGTCCAGGTGATGCGGTTGAGGAGCTTCTTGCCGTCGGCCTGCACCTGCTCGCCGGAGAGCACCATGCTGCCTTCCCTGAGGCCGCCCTCCAGCACCAGCAGCGAGCCCGTGGAGTCCACCCAGGTCTGGTGCCAGACCTTGCGGGCGGCGTCGTAGACGTTGAAGCTGCTGCCGGTGCCGCCCTTCACGCCGGTCCAGTGCTCCTGCAGCACGCAGCCCTCGTAGACCTTCTCCACGCGGTTGCGGCCGAGCAGCTCGCCGCCGGCGGAGCTGACGTTCCAGTCCCCGACCCAGAAGTCGAACTGCTTCGAGGCGAGGTCGGCGCAGGCAGCCTGCGCCGAGGCGAGCGGCAGCAGCGAGGCAAACACGACGAACAGCAGTGGTCTGAAACGCATGGGGATCGGTCCGCGGCTGAGCATGGATACTCAGACACAAGGACCGGCGCCGAGTTCCGGATATTTCCGTTGAACTAAAAGCGAAGGGGCGGGTCTTGGGACCCGCCCCTTCCTTTGCCTCGCGGCTCTCCGGCTCAGCGTTTCATGGAGTCGAAGAACTCGCTGTTCGTCTTGGTGTCCTTGAGCTTGTCCAGGATGAACTCGCTGGCGGCGAGCTCGTCCATGGGGTGCAGCAGCTTGCGCAAGATCCACATCTTCTGCAGCTCGTCCGGCGGGACCAAGAGCTCTTCGCGGCGGGTGCCGGACTTGTTGATGTTGATGGCCGGGAACACCCGGCGCTCGGCGATGCGGCGGTCCATGTGGATCTCGGAGTTGCCGGTGCCCTTGAACTCCTCGTAGATCACGTCGTCCATGCGCGAGCCGGTCTCGACCAGCGCGGTGGCGATGATGGTGAGGGAGCCGCCCTCCTCGATGTTGCGCGCGGCGCCGAAGAAGCGCTTGGGGCGCTGCAGGGCATTGGCGTCCACGCCGCCCGTGAGCACCTTGCCGGAGGCCGGCACCACGGTGTTGTAGGCACGGCCCAGGCGGGTGATGGAGTCCAGCAGGATCACCACGTCGCGCTTGTGCTCGACCAGGCGCTTGGCCTTCTCGATCACCATCTCCGCCACCTGCACGTGGCGCGTCGCCGGCTCGTCGAAGGTGGAGGCGACCACCTCGCCGCGCACCGTGCGCTGCATCTCGGTCACTTCCTCGGGCCGCTCGTCGATCAGCAGCACGATCAGATAGACGTCCGGATTGTTGGCGGCGATCGACTTGGCGATGTTCTGCAGCAGCACCGTCTTGCCGGCCTTGGGCGGCGCCACGATCAGGCAGCGCTGCCCCAGCCCGATGGGGCAGAACAGGTCGATGATGCGGGTGGTCATCTCCCCCGCCTC
>DATAHN010000085.1:0-73432 GCA_036263155.1 Gammaproteobacteria bacterium
CTCGGTGACGCTGAAGGCCCAGCTGCGCGTGTGCGCGGATCTGGCGCCACAGGATGCGACGCCCGAGAACGGCCGCCTGGAGCGCTGGACCAAGCGCCTCGCGCCCTGGACCGAGCAGAAGCGCATGTTCCGGGCCGAGGGCTTCTACGAGCGCTTCCCCGCCAAGGGCCAGGTGGAGCGCGTCTCGCGCATCCACAAGGAACTGCTGCGGGCCGCCGGCATCGAGCCCTTCGTCCGTTCCCAGGGCAAGCGCAAGCCGGAAGCGCGCTGAAACCCAAGCCCCGCGCGGAACTTCCCCCGCCGTCCGGCAGTCCATGGACTGCCCGGGTCTTTTGGCATAAGGTCTAACCGGAGGTAGTTATGGTCGCGGACACGCGGGCGGTGGCGGCGGAGAGCCGCTTGCAGCCAGCCCAATACGCCGCACAGATGCGCAAGCTGGAACAGGCGCTGGCGGAAGCCAACCGCATCGTGCTCGGCAAGGATGCGCAGATCCGCCTGTGCATCGCCTGCCTGCTGGCGGGCGGGCACCTCCTGATCGAGGACATCCCCGGCGTGGGCAAGACCACGCTGGCCCACGCGCTGGCGCGCGTTCTCGGCCTCACCTATCAGCGCATC
This sequence comes from Gammaproteobacteria bacterium, assembly GCA_036263155.1. Taxonomy (GTDB): domain Bacteria; phylum Pseudomonadota; class Gammaproteobacteria; order Natronospirales; family REEB76; genus DASUBN01. Next base: position 616 of record DATAHN010000085.1, read on the forward strand.
CAGTTCACCAGCGACCTCCTGCCGGCGGACATCATCGGCGCCTCTATCTTCGAGCGCCAGAGCGAGAGCTTCCGCTTCCACCCCGGCCCGATCTTCGCCCAGCTCATCCTCGCCGACGAGGTGAACCGCGCCACCCCCAAGACCCAGAGCGCCCTGCTCGAGGCCATGGAAGAGCGCCAGGTGACCGTGGACGGCGAGACGCGCGCGCTGCCGCAGCCGTTCTTCGTGATCGCCACCCAGAACCCGCTGCAGCAGGTGGGTACCTTCCCGCTGCCGGAGTCGCAGCTGGACCGGTTCCTGATGCGCATCGAGCTCGGCTACCCCGGCGAGGACGCGGAGCGCGACCTCCTGCGCGGCCGCGACCGGCGCGAGGTGCTGGCGGACCTCAAGCCCGCCCTGGAGCCGCGCGACCTCGCCTCCCTGCGCGAAGCTGCCTCGCGCGTGCACGTCTCGGACGCGCTGCTGGACTACCTGCAAGCGCTGGTGCGCTACACCCGCGAGGGTAACCGCTTCGAGAACGGCCTGTCGCCGCGCGCGGCGCTCGGCCTCAAGCACTCGGCTCAGGTGTGGGCGCTCCTGGCGGGCCGCAGCGGCGTGCTGCCGGAGGACCTGCAGGCGGTGCTGCCGGGCGTGGCGGGCCACCGGCTGCATCCGCGCGGCGGCCGCGAGGCGCCGGCGGCGGCGCAGCTCGCGCGCGAACTGCTCGAAGCCGTCCCGATCCCTTAAGCCATGTTCGCCAAGGCGCGCGCGTATCTCCGCCGCCGCATCCGGGAATGGGCCAAGAGCCGCCAGGGCCCGGACGGGCGGCGCATCACCATCGTGCAGCGGCGGCTGTACATCCTGCCCACGCCGCAGGGTTTCCTGTTCGGCCTCACCCTGCTGGTGATGCTGCTCGGCTCCATGAACTACGCCAACAGCATGGGCTTCATGCTGACCTTCCTGCTCGCCTCCCTCGCCGTCATCGCCATGCACGCGTCGCACTCCAACCTGCTGGGCCTGGAACTGGTGGCGGCCCACGCCGAACCGGTGTTCGCGGGTGAGACCGCGCGCTTCCACGTGGCGGTGCACAACCCGGGCCGCCATGCGCGCATCGCCGTGACCCTGAGCGCCGAGCAGGACGAACGCACCATCACCAGCGACGTGCCGGCGGCGGGCCAGAACCTGGCGCCGGTGCCGCTCGCCACCAAACGGCGCGGCTGGCAGCCGCTGGGGCGCCTGGCGCTTGAGAGCAGCTATCCCTTCGGCCTGTTTCGTCCCTGGAGCTGGATCTACATGGACTGGAAGGTGCTGGTGTATCCCGCACCCGCGGAACAGGCGCCGCCGCTGCCGGTGCCGCTGGGCGGCCAGGGCCTGGGCAAGCCCAACGACCAGGGCGAGGACGACTTCAGCGGCCTGCGCCAGTACCAGCGCGGCGATTCGCCGCGTCGCATCGCCTGGAAAGCCTCCAGCCGCCAGCAGGAACTCCTGACCAAGCGCTTCTCCGGCACGGGACAGCAGACCCGCTGGTTCGACTGGGCGGACCTCGCCGGACTCGAGGATGAGACCCGCCTCTCGGTGCTGTGCCGCTGGGTGCTGAACGCCCATGCGGCCGGCATGGCCTACGGGCTCAAGCTTCCGGGCGCGGTGTTCCCGCCGGCGGCGGGCGAGGAACAGCGCCTGCGCTGCCTGGAAGCGCTGGCGCTGCACGGCATCTCCATCGCCGACGAGGAGGCCGTGGCATGAGCGCCGTGATCATGCCCATCGAGGAGGAGCGCAGCCTGGAGCGCCAGCGCCTCGGCTGGTCGCTGCTGGCGCTGGCGGTGATGGCCGCGCCCCACGCGTTGCACCTCGCGCCCTGGATCAGCATCTTTGCTCTGATGCTTGCGGTGTGGCGGGTGCTCGCGGAACAACGCGGCTGGCGGCTGCCGGGACGCTACCCTCGCTATGCCCTGGCCCTGCTCTGCTTCGCCGGCGTGCTCGCCACCTTCCATACCCTCAACGGCCCGGAGGCCGGCACCGCGCTGCTGCTGCTGCTCGCCATGCTCAAGCTCATGGAAGCCAAGGGGCTGCGGGACTACTTCATGCTGGTAGTGATCGCCTACTTCCTGGGCATCGCGAACTTCCTCTACGACCAGAACGTCGAGCTCGCGCTCTACATGCTGCCGGCGGTGTGGCTCGCCACCGTGGCGCTGCTCAACGTGGCGCACCCGGATCCGGAGCGCAGCTTCGCCACCGCGGTGCGCGGCGTGTCGCGCTTCCTCCTGCCCGCGCTGCCCATGGCGGCGGTGCTGTTCCTGCTGTTCCCGCGCATCTCAGGGCCGCTCTGGGGTTTCGGCTCCATCAAGCACGCCGGCCTCACCGGCCTCACCACCAGCATGTCGCCGGGGGACCTGAGCCAGCTCGCGCAGTCCGACGAGGTGGCGTTCCATGTGAAGTTCGACGGTCCGGCGCCGCCGCGCAACCAGCTCTACTGGCGCGCCCTGGTGCTGCACGAGTACGACGGCAAGACCTGGAGCAGCGGCAACCTGCCCTGGCGCGGCGAGCCCAGCGCCGTGAGCAGCGGCGCGCCCATCCACTACCAGGTGACGCTGGAACCGAACAACCTGCCGCTGCTCTACACCCTGGACCTGCCGGTGAAGCTGCCGCCCGAGACCCAGCTCTCCGCCAGCTATGAGGTGCAGGCCCGCGGCACCGTCACCGAGCGCAAGCTCTACGAGGTCACTTCCAGTACCCGCTCCCGCTATGGCGCCGAGACGCCGCGCTGGATGCTGCACCGGGACCTGGCGCTGCCCCGCGGCGGCGACCCCAAGACCCGCAGCCTGGCGGAGCAGTGGCGCGCCTCGGCTGCCTCTCCCGAAGAGGTGGTCCGCGACGCCCTCGCCATGTTCCACGACCAGCCGTTCCACTACACCCTGCAGCCCGGCCCGCTCACCAGCGGCAACCGCATGGACGAGTTCCTGTTCCAGACCCGCCGCGGCTTCTGCGAGCACTACGCCGGCGCGTTCGTGTTCCTGATGCGCGCCGCCGGTATCCCCGCCCACGTGGTGATCGGTTACCAGGGCGGCAGCCAGAACCCGCTGGACGAGTACTACGTGGTGCGCCAGCAGGAGGCTCATGCCTGGGCCGAGGTGTGGATCGCGAAGAAAGGCTGGATCCGGGTGGACCCGACGGGCGCAGTGGACCCGGCACGGGTGGAGGAAGGCATCGCCGACTCGCTGGCGTCAGAGGATATCGCCGGCTCCATGTACCAGCGCTATCCCTGGCTCGGTGCGATGCGCAACAGCTGGGATGCGCTCAACAGCGGCTGGAACAACTGGGTGCTGGCCTACGGGCCGGAACTTCAGGCGAAGTTCTTCAACAAGGTGGGCTTGCACTACGGGGACTGGCTCGAACTCGCGCTGGTGCTCGGAGGCCTGGTGGGCGGCCTGATGGCGCTCTACTGGCTCTATCTCACCTGGGAGCGGCGCCCGCCGCCGCTGCCGCCGGTGGCCCGCGAGTACGCGCGCTTCTGTGCGCGCCTCGCACGGCTGGGGTTGCCCCGCGCCGCTTACGAGGGTCCGCTGGATTACGCGGCGCGGGTGACCGCGGCCCGCGCCGACCTCGCGGAAGAGGTGATGGCGATCATCGGCTGCTACGTGGAGCTGCGCTACGAGGACCGGGGCGACGCGCGTGGCTTGCGCCGCCTCGTACGCTCCTTCAAGCCGCCACGCCGGCCTTCCCACTAGCAGGCTTCACCAGGGTCAGCAGCGCCGCGCCCACGGCGAACAGCAGGATCACCGACAGGATCGAGATCCGTGGGTTGTGAGTGGCGACGCTCACCACGCCGATCAGCACCGGCCCGATGATGGCGGCGAACTCGCCCAGCATGTTGTAGAAGCCGAAGAACTCGCCGGCCCGCTCCGGCGGCACCAGCCGCGCGTAGTAGGAACGGCTGAGGAGCTGCACCCCGCCCTGCACCAGCCCCACCATGGCCGCCAGCAGGTAGAACTGCCAGGCGGTGTGCATGAAGGCGGCGAACACCGAGACGAACACGTAGACCGCGAGGCCGATGAAGATGCCGCGCTTGGGACCGATGCGCTCGCCGATGCGGCCGAACAGCATCGCCGCCGGCACACCCACGAACTGCACCAGCAGCACCGCGAGGATGAGGTCGGCGGTGCTGAAGCCGATGGCCTTGCCGTAGTCCACCGCCATCTGGATGATGGTGTTGACGCCGTCGATGTAGACCCAGTAAGCCACGAGGAACATGAACACCGGCTTATAGCTGCGCACGTGGCGGAAGGTCTCGCCCAGTTGCGCAAAGCCCCGGCGCACCGAGAGCATGAAGGGCTCGCCCGAGGCGGCCGCAGCCGGTTCCGGCACCCAGAACCACATGGGCAGCGCGAACAGCAGCCACCACACCGAGACCAGCATGAGGATGAGCTTCACTGCCGCGGCCGCGTCCGGCAGGCCGAACAGCGCGGGCTTGAGGCTCATGGCCACGCCCACCAGCAGGAACAGGCCGCCGCCCAGGTAGCCGGCGAAATAGCCCACCGCGGAGGTCATGTCGAACTTGCCCGGCTCCGCCACGCTCACCAGCATGGAATCGCCGAATACGTTGCCCCACCAGTAGCAGACGTTCGCCGCCATGTAGAAGGCCATGGCGAGCTGCCACTGGCCGAGTCCTACGAAGTGCAGCAGGAACACCAGCACGGCGCCGATGACCGCGGAGGCCAGCAGGAACCGCTTCTTGTGGCCGCCCTTGTCGGCGATGGCCCCGAGGATGGGCGCCGAGAACGCCACGATCAGGCTGGAGAGGGAGTTCGCGAGGCCCAGCCGGAAGGTGCTGAGGCTGGGATCGACGCCGTGGTTCCAGTAGTCCTTGAAGAAGATCGGGAAGAACACCGTGACGACGGCGGTGGTGAAGGCGTGGTTGCCCCAGTAGTAGAGCGCCCAGCCTTTCACCTTGCGGGTCAGTAGTGCCATGGTGCCGTCTCCCCGTTGTGAGCGGCTAGCCTAGCATGGCCTCGCGACAGAATGACTATGCGGCGGCGGCGGTGTCCGTGCCGTGCTCGCGGGTCTTGCGGAAACGAAGCTCGGGCCAGCGTTCCTGGGTGAGCTGCAGGTTGACCATGGTCGGTGCGACGTACACCAGGCTGTTGGTGTGATCCAGCGCCAGGTTGTCGAAGGCCTTGTCCCGGAACTCCTGCAGGCGCTTGGCATCGTCGCCCTCGACCCAGCGGGCGGTGGCCACCGGTATGGAGTCGAACACGCACTCGACGCCGTATTCCTCCTTGAGCCGGAATGCCACCACGTCGAACTGCAGCAGGCCCACCGCGCCCAGGATCAGGTCGTTGTTGCGCATGGGCTTGAAGAGCTGGGTGGCGCCTTCCTCGCAGAGCTGCGCCAGGCCCTTGCTCAGGGCCTTGGACTTGAGCGGATCCTTGAGCACCACGCGGCGGAAGATCTCCGGCGCGAAGTTGGGGATACCGGTGAAGGTCAGGTTCTCGCCCTGGGTGAAGGTGTCGCCGATGGCGACGGTGCCGTGGTTGTGGATGCCGATGATGTCGCCGGCATAGGCCGCCTCCACCCGCTCGCGCTCGGCGGCCATGAAGGTCAGGGCGTCGGCGATCTTCACCTCGCGGCCGATGCGCACGTGCTTGACGCGCATCCCCGGTGTGTAGCGCCCCGAGCACAGGCGCACGAAGGCGATACGGTCGTGGTGCTGGGGATCCATGTTGGCCTGGATCTTGAACACGAAGCCGGTGAGCTTCTCCTCGACCGGGTTCACTTCGCGGCTCAGGGTGGCGCGGGCGCGGGGGCCCGGCGCGTTGGCGACGAAGCCGTCCAGGAGTTCGCGCACCCCGAAGTTGTTGATGGCGGAGCCGAAGAACACCGGCGTGAGCCGCCCCGCCAGGTACTCCTCGAGGTCGAAGGCATGGGAAGCGCCCTTCACCAGCTCCACCTCGGCGCGATAGCTCTCTGCGTCGTAGCCCAGGAGCTCGGTAGCCTCGGCGCTCATGAGGCCCTGGATCACGCGGGTCTCGCCCAGCCTGCCGCTCTTCTCGCCCTCGTAGATATGGATGCGGTCGGTACCGAAGTGGTAGATGCCCTTGAGGGCGCGGCCCATGCCGATGGGCCAGGTGATGGGCGCACAGCGGATCTTGAGCACCTGCTCCACCTCGTCCAGCAGCGACATGGGGTCGCGGGCCTCGCGGTCGAGCTTGTTGATGAAGGTCATGATGGGCGTGTCGCGCAGGCGGCACACCTCCATGAGCTTGATGGTGCGTTCCTCGACGCCCTTGGCGCAGTCGATGACCATGAGGGCTGAGTCCACCGCGGTGAGGGTGCGGTAGGTATCCTCGGAGAAGTCCTCGTGGCCGGGCGTGTCCAGCAGGTTCACGATGCAGTCGCCGTAGGGGAACTGCATCACCGATGAGGTGACGGAGATGCCGCGCTGCTGCTCCAGCTTCATCCAGTCGGAAGTGGCATGGCGCGAGGCCTTGCGGCCCTTGACCGCGCCGGCGAGCTGGATGGCGCCGCCGAACAGGAGCAGCTTCTCGGTGAGAGTGGTCTTGCCGGCGTCCGGGTGCGAGATGATCGCAAAAGTGCGGCGGCGCTGGATTTCCTGGTCGAACATGGGCGGTCTGGCTGCTGGAAAAGGCGGCGTATTCTACCTGAAGCCGCCTGCCGACCTATAGCTCGGTCGCCAGTATGAGAGCATCTTCCCGGCCGCTGACGCCCGGGTAGTAGTTCTTGCGCATGCCCACTTCGTTGAAGCCGCGATTGCGGTACAGGTTCAGGGCCACGGTGTTGGAGAGCCGGACCTCCAGGAACATCTGGCTCGCGCCCCGCTCACGCGCCAGCTCCATGAAGTGCTCCAGCAGCATGTGGCCGTAGCCGCGCTGCTGCCACTCGGGCGCGATGCAGATGTTGAGCAGGTGCGCCTCGCCTACCACCAGGGACATGATGCCGTAGCCGGCCACCGTGCCGTGCAGTTCCATGACCCAGCAGCAGTAGCCGACCCTGAGGCAGTCCCGGAAGATGCCCTCGGTCCAGTGGAACTCATAGGCGCGCCGCTCGATATCCATGACCGCCCGCACGTCGCCCTCGTGCATGGGCCTGCACAACGGCTCTTCGTTGACGGCCAGGGCGTTCATGCGCCTCCCTGGGCGGCGGTGGCCACCGCGAGCTTGAGGTCGTCCCAGGCCTTGCGCTTCTCGCCGGGCGAGCGAAGCAGGTAAGCCGGATGGTAAGTCACCACCACCGGCGTACCGCCGAGCTGGTGCACGGTGCCCCGCAGGCGGCCGATGGTGGTCTCAGTGTGCAGGAGGTTCTGGGCGGCGATGCGGCCCACCGCGAGGATGATCTTCGGCTTCACCAGTGCGATCTGGCGCTCGAGGTAGGGGCGGCAGAGCTCCGCCTCCGCGGGCTTGGGATCGCGATTGCCGGGCGGCCGGCACTTCAGGATGTTCGCGATGTACACCTGCTGGCGCTTCAGGCCGATGGCAGCCAGCATGGAGTTCAGGAGCTGCCCAGCGCGGCCCACGAAAGGCTCGCCTTGCTTGTCCTCGTCGGCACCGGGGGCCTCGCCCACCACCATCCAGCGTGCGGACTCGTCGCCCACGCCGAAAACGGTCTGGGTGCAGCCGGCCCGCAGGCCGCAGATCGTGCAGCCCTTCACCGCCGCCTTGAGGTCGGTCCAGTCCATGGCGGCGATGGCTGCATCCCGCTCGGCGGAAGGCGGCGGCGGCGTGAAATCCGCGCTGACAGGCTCGATACGCGGTGCGGCGGGGCGCGCGGCGGGTTGCATCGAACGCGCACCGCCTGATCGACCTGGGCGCGGCGCCCAGGCGGTCACGCCCAGGTCATGCAGCCGGCTGAGGCGCTTGGCATCCATGTCCGGTGGGGGTCAGGCCGGCTTGCGCTTGAGCCTGAGGTGCAGGCGCCACAGCGCCATGACCAGGCCCGAGACGGCGTAGAGCAGGAAGCCCAGGAACAGCACGTTCGGCGGCGACAGGAACACCACCACCAGGAGCAGCGGCACCAAGAGCAGCACCGTGAACGGCACGCGGCCCTGGAGCTTGAGGTCCTTGAAACTGTAGTAACCGACACTGCTCACCATGAGCGCGCCGGCACCCACCGTGAGGATGAAGGCCGGCACTACGAAGGCAGAGCCCGGGATGTCGAAGTTTTCGGTGGAGCACCACACCGCGCCCGCGAGGATGCCGGCCGCGGCGGGACTCGGCAGGCCCTGGAAGTAGCGCTTGTCCACCACGCCGACCCGCACGTTGAAGCGCGCGAGTCGCAGCGCGGCGCAGGCGGCGTACAGGAACGCGGCCATCCATCCGAGCTTGCCCCAGGCCCAGCTGTAGTCGCCCATGGAGTGCAGCGACCACTCGTACATGACCAGGGAGGGCGCGAGACCGAAGGACACCATGTCGGCAAGGCTGTCGTATTCCTTGCCGAAAGCACTCTCGGTGTGGGTCCAGCGGGCGACCCGTCCGTCGAGGCTGTCGAAGACCATGGCCACGAACACCGCGACTGCGGCCGGCTGGAAGCGGCCGGCCATGGCGGCGACGATGGCGTAGAACCCGGCGAACAGGCCGGCGGTGGTGAACAGGTTCGGCAGCAGGTAGATGCCGCGGCGGCGGGGGCCCTCGCCCTCGGCGGAACCGGGCTCGACCTCGTCCACCCCGATCTCGGTCTCTACGTCGTCATCGGGGGTCATGTGCTGCTGCATGCCGACGGCCTCTTGGGTGCTGCATACATGATGCCATGAACGGCGCGGGCTGTCTTAGTCCCGTCGCTTCATGCCTTTACGTAACGTCTCCCCCACCTTGTCCAGCAGCGCTGCGCGGGCGGCGGCGCGGCCGGCCTTGATGACAGGCTTGCCGGATTCCATCTCATGGGCGAGCTCGGCGGCGAATTCGCCGCTCTGGATCTCCCCGAGCATGGCGCGCATGGCGGCGCGGCTCTCGGGACCGATGACGCGCGGGCCGCGGGTGTAGTCACCGAACTCGGCGGTGGAGGAGATGGACTCGCGCATGCCGGCGATGCCGCGCGCGTAGATCATGTCCGCCATGAGCTTGATCTCGTGCAGACAGCAGAAGTAGGCGACCTCGGGCGCATAGCCCGCTTCCACCAGCGTCTCGAAGCCGGCGCTGATGAGGTGGGTGAGGCCGCCGGAGAGCACTGCCTGCTCGGCGAAGAGGTCGGTCTCGGTCTCCTCCCGGAAGCTGGACTCGGCGATGCCGGCGCGCCCCAGTCCCAGGGCCCAGGCGCAGGAGAGCGCCAGGGCGCGGGCGCCGCCGCTCGCGTCCTGGTGCACCGCCACGAGACCGGGGACGCCGTGGCCGGCCTGGTACTGCATCCGCACCTGCTCGCCGATGCCGTTGGGCGCCACCATGATGACATCCAGGTCCGCACGGGGCTGGATGCGCTTGAAGTGGATGTTGTAGCCGTGGGCGAAGACCAGCGCGCCGCCCGGCTTCAGGTTCGATCCCACCGTCTCGCGGTAGACGCCGGGCTGCGCCTCGTCCGGGATGAGCATCAGCACCATATCGGCCCAGGCCACCGCATCGGCGGGCGCCAGGACCTCGAGGCCGGCGGCGACGGCGGCAGACAGGGACCGGGAGCCGGTACGCAGGCCCACGCGCACATCCACGCCGGAATCCTGCAGGTTCGCCGCCTGTGCCCGTCCTTGCGCGCCGAAGCCCAGCACCGCCACGCGGCGCGTGCGGATGAGCTTGGGATCGGTGTCGGCGTCGTAGGAGAGCTGCATGGTGCTAGGCCGGGCTGCCCGGGACCGTTAGAATACGGGCTTTCAGCCATAAAACCCACACTAAAATCATGCGCGCCTCCCGCTTCCCCCTGAACACGGTCAAAGAGACCCCCGCCGACGCGGAGCTGGTCAGCCACAAGCTCATGCTCCGGGCCGGCATGCTGAAGAAGCTCGGGGCCGGCCTCTACACCTGGACGCCGCTGGGCCTCAGGGTCCTGCACAAGGTGGAAGGCATCGTGCGGGAGGAGATGGACAAGGCCGGCGCGCTCGAGATGCTGATGCCCACGGTGCAGCCCAAGGAGCTGTGGGAGGAGACCGGCCGCTGGCAGAAGTTCGGCGGTCAACTGCTCAAGATCCGGGACCGCAAGGAGCAGGAGTTCTGCTTCGGCCCCACCGCCGAGGAGGTGGTGACGGACTGGGCGCGCGGCGAGCTCCGGAGCTACAAGCAACTGCCGCTCAACGTGTACCAGATCCAGACCAAGTTCCGGGACGAGATCCGCCCGCGCTTCGGCATCATGCGCGCCCGCGAGTTCCTGATGAAGGATGCCTACTCCTTCCACGTGGACATGGCGAGCCTGGAAGCCGAATACCAGAACATGTACGACACCTACGCGCGCATCTTCACGCGCCTGGGGCTGAAGTTCCGTGCCGTGAAGGCCGACACCGGCGCCATCGGCGGCAATGCTTCCCATGAATTCCAAGTGCTGGCGGATTCCGGCGAGGACGCCATCGTGTTCTCGGACGGCTCCGACTACACCGCCAACATGGAGCTGGCGGAAGCGCTCGCTCCCAAGGATCCGCGCCCTGCTCCCTCGGCGGAGCTCACACTGGTGGACACGCCGACCCAGAAGACCATCGAGGAGGTCTCGAGCTTCCTGAAGGTGGATCCCAAGCAATGCGTGAAGACCATCCTGGTGCGCGGCGAGAAGGGCCTGGTGGCCCTGTGCCTGCGCGGCGACCATGAGATCAACGAGACCAAGGCAGCGAAGCTGCCTGAGCTGCCCGGCGAGTCGGTGCTGGCGGACGAGAGCGAGATCTGGAAGGCCACCCAGTGCAAGCCGGGCTTCATCGGCCCGGTGAAGCTGCCGGATACGGTGCCGGTGATCGTGGACCGGGATGCCGCCCAGCTTGCAGATTTCGTCTGCGGCGGCAACCAGGCGGGCAAGCACTACACCGGCGCGAATTGGGAGCGGGATGCGCGAGTGACCCGCGTCGTTGACCTGCGCAAGGTGCAGGCGGGCGACCCCTCCCCCGACGGCAAGGGCAAGCTCGACATCGCCCGCGGTATCGAGGTGGGCCACGTGTTCTCCCTGGGCGATAAGTACGCTAAGGCCATGGGCGCCTCGGTGCTGGACCGGGAAGGCAAGCAGGTGACGCTGCAGATGGGCTGCTACGGCATCGGCGTGAGCCGCATCGTAGCCGCCGCCATCGAGCAGAACCACGACGAGCGCGGCATCATCTGGCCGCAGCCGCTGGCGCCCTTCGACATCGCCCTGCTGCCCCTCAACATGGCGAAGTCCGAGAAGCTCAAGGTCGCCGCCGAGAAGCTCTATGGTGAGCTCACCGCCGCGGGTTATGCGGTGTTCATGGATGACCGGGACCTGAGGCCCGGCCCCATGTTCGCTGACGCGGAGCTCATCGGCATCCCGCACCGCCTGGTGCTCTCGGACCGGGGCCTCGACGCCGGAACCGTCGAGTACAAGGGCCGCACGGACCTCGACAAACAGGATATCCAGGCGCCCCAGCTCATGGACTTCATCCGCCAGAAGCTCCAGGCCGCCTGATGCGCGCCGCGGCGGCTCTCCTCTGCGCCACCGCATTGCTGGCTCCGGGTGCGAGTTGGGCCAAGCTCGCGAAGCCGGACCCGGAGCTCGTCGCGCTGGTGCAGCAGGCCGCCCAGGACAAGAGCGAATACCAGGACAAGTACGACGAACAGGTCTGGCTCGCGGACATGTCCCAGCGGCTCGCCGACGTGGTGCCTGATACGGACGAGCGCGCCCGGCTCCTGAAGATGATCCACGCGGAGGCGAGCCGCGCCGGCCTGCCACCGCAGCTGGTGCTGGCGCTGATCCACGTGGAGAGCCGCTTCGATCCCTATGCCGTGTCCCGTGCCGGCGCGGTGGGGCTGATGCAGATCATGCCGTTCTGGCTCAGGCTCATCGGCCGCGAGCACGACAGCCTGGTGCACCCCGAGACCAACCTGCGCATGGGCTGCACGATCCTCAAGTACTACCTGGGCAAGACCCACGGCGACATCCGTGCCGCGCTGCAACGCTACAACGGGGCCACGGTGGGTATCGACTACTCGGACGCGGTACTGAAGTCGCTCAGCCGCAAGTGGTACTGGGACTGATCCGCTTCAGCGCGTGCCGAAATCCGCAGGCACCGGTTCCGGCTTCACCTCTTCGATCTCCACGCTGTCCACTTTCGCCATGGGCGGACCCTGGTACAGCCAGGCGATGAGCTGCTGCACGGTGCCCTCCTCGCCGCAGGCCAGCACCTCGACACGCCCGTCCGGCAGGTTCTTCGCGTAGCCCGTGAGACCGAGCGCCTTGGCACGCTCGGCGGTGCTGGCTCGGTAGAAGACGCCCTGAACCTTCCCCGATACGAAGCAGCGTTTTGCTATCACGCATCCATCCTACAAAAGGAAAGGGCCCCTTCGGGGCCCTTTCCGGATCACTCGATCGAGAAGGATTACTTGCTGCCGCCAGCGGCGAACTTCTTGTCCTTCTTGTCCGCGCGGTGACCGCGCCAGGCACCGCGGTGCTTGGCGTAGTTCACGGCCGCGTCGGAGTCAGCCGCCGTCGGGTTCTTCACGATGTCGAACTGCTGGTCCGGCATGATGAGGTCGGCGTGCTTGATCTTGTCGGTGTTGGCCTTGTAGATCAGCGGCCACTGGTAGGGGTTGCCGTAGACGTCAGCCTTGCCGGCGATGCGCCACAGGCTGTCGCCGCGCACCACGCTGTAGGTCATGTGGGCGGCCTGCAGCTCCGCCACGAGGGCGGCGAGCAGGTCATAGGCGGGCTTGCCCTGGTTGCTGGAGATGTAGGTCCCAGCCTGGGCCAGGCGCGCCTGCTGGTCGGCGTTCAGGTTCTTGTAGCCCTGGACCTGGGTCTGGAGCTCCTGGGCCTTGGCCAGGTAGCAGCCGTTGATGGCGTCGCCCGCCACCTGCTTCGCCTGGGCGGCGAGTTGCTGCGCCTTGGCGGCGTCGGTGGCCTGGGCGGCCTGGGCCTGGCTCAGCAGGTCAGCGGCGTTGCCGGTGTCGGTGCAGGGCGACTGGGCGCCCGCGATCACCGCCTGGGCATCGTTGATGGCCTGGGTGGCGGCGGCGCTGGCCTGGGCAGCGGCCGCGGCGGCCTGGTCGTTCTTGGCCTTGTTGTTGGCACAACCGGCGAGGGAGCCGGCGACCAGCAACAGCACCGCGGACAGCTTGAGGACGTTCTTCATATGGTTCTCCAAACCTCGATTGTTATTGTGCGCACGCAGGTCCAAGCCCGCGGCACATCCCAGAAAAGACGCATGATGTGTCGCAAGGTTAACGTCCGGGCGCAGACGGTGTCAAGGAAGCGACATCCTTAACATAAGGAAATATCGGGGAAAATGCCGCGAATTGCGACTAGGAACGGCCCGGAACATCCGGTTTCACGCCCAGGGCACGCAACGCCAACTGACGGGCCAAGCGGGCATCCTCGCGGGCGGTGGAATAGTCCTGTGCGTCGAGGGCGGTCTGGGCCGCCTGCAGGTACTGGCGGGCGCGGATGAGGTCCGGCGAGGCCGGCTTGTCGGCGAGCGTCTGCTCCGCCGCCGCCACTGCCTGGCGGGCATCGCTCATCTCCTGTACCGGCGCGCCGGCACAGGCGAACAGCAGCAGGATGGCGGCGAGCATCGCCGTCAGGCGCAGGCCGCGAGCCGCGATGTGGTGTGCAGTCTCCAGGGGGCGGATACCGTGGTAACCGGAAAAATCGGCGTGAGGGACGCTATCAGCGCCCGCCGATGCCCGTCAAGCGAGACGGCTTGAGCTATAGTGTTGCCACTTCCGCATCTCGTCCTGCTCCATCCCTGCGTATGCAAAAAGTCACAATCTGGCATAACCCACGCTGCTCGAAATCCCGCGAGACCCTCGCGCTGTTGCAACAGCGCGACATCGAACCTCAGATCGTCGAGTACCTGAAGGATCCGCCCTCTCCCGCTGAGATCGAGCGCATCCTCAAACTGCTCGGTACCGGCGCGCGCGGGCTCATCCGCGACAACGAGGACGCCTACAAGTCCGCCCGCGCGGACGACCCTTCCCTGAGCGAGAAGCAGCTGGTGCAGATCATGCACGGCCATCCGGTGCTGATCCAAAGGCCGGTGGTGATCGTGGGCGACAAGGCGCGCATCGGCCGCCCGCCCGAAGCGGTGCTCGAGATCCTGCTGTGAGCGACATCCTGGTGCTCTACTACAGCCGCCACGGCGCGACCGCCGAGATGGCGCGCCAGGTCTGCCGCGGCGTGGAGAGCGTGACCGGCATGGCCGCGCGCCTGCGTACGGTACCGGCGGTCTCGCCGGTGAGCGAAGCGGTGGAAGATGCGGTACCCGCCGCCGGACCGCCCTACGCCAGCCTCGACGACCTCAAGGAATGCACGGGCCTCGTGCTCGGCAGTCCGACCCGCTTCGGCAACATGGCCGCTTCACTCAAGTACTTCCTGGACGGCACCGCGGGCCTGTGGCTCTCGGGTGAGCTGGCCGGCAAGCCCGCCGGCGTGTTCACCTCCACCTCCTCCCAGCACGGCGGCCAGGAAGCGACGCTGCTCTCCATGATGCTGCCGCTGCTGCACCACGGCATGCTGGTGGTGGGCGTGCCCTACACCGAGCCGGAGCTGATGCAGACCACCAGCGGCGGCACGCCCTATGGCCCGAGCCACGTGGCGGGCGCGAACAGCGACCGCAAGCTGAGCGAGGCAGAGAAGCGCTTCTGCCAAGTGCTGGGCATGCGGGTCGCCGACACGGCGCGCCGCCTGCAGACGAAGTGAAGCTGAAGTTCACCGGCGCGCTGCTGGCTCGCGCCGCGTTCCTGGCGCTGGTGCTATGGCTGGGACTCTGGCTCGGCGTACTGGCCCACGCGCCGGCCGGCGTGCGCACGGCCTGGGCAGCCTCGAGCCTCTTCCCTCTTGCGATCCTCGCGCCCTTCCTGTTCCGCGGCAGCAAGGCGGGCTACGGCTGGGCGGGATTCCTCTCGCTGGGCTACTTCGCGCAGGGCATAGCCGTGACCCTCGGCAGTCGCAGCGTGAACGGTGCGGTGGAGATCTTCTTGAGCATCCTGCTGTTCTTCGGGGCGACCGCCGCTCTAAGAGAGCTGCAGCGTATCAGCGCTTCTTCTCGATAAACGCCTTGACGAACGGGACGGTGACCTTGCGCTGTGCCACCAGTGAGGCGGTGTCGAGCGCATCCAGCGTGGCGCAGAGGGTGCTCATGTCCCGTTGCAGGCGGTTGAGCAGGAACACCGCGGTGTCCTCCGGCAGCTCGAAGCCGCGACGCTGCGCGCGCTGCTGCAGCGCAACGATCTTGTCTTCGTCCGACAGCGGCTCCAGGTGATACACCGGGCCCCAGGACAGACGCGACACCAGGTCCGGCAGCAGGCGCTTGATGGCGGAGGGCGCGCTGCGGGCGCTGACGACGAAGGTCCCGCCCATTTGTTTGATGCCGTCGATGAGCGTCAGTAGCGCCCGCTGCCAGGGTTCGACGCCGGCGGTGCGCTGCACGTCGTCCACGCAGACGAAGGCGTAGCGCTCGAAGCCTTCCACCGCGGAAGGGTCCAGCAGCACCGCCTGGTCCATGGGGAGGTAGATGGCGCGCCGCTCGGCAGCGAGCGCGGCGCGGAACGCGGCCTGCAGCAGATGAGTCTTGCCGGTGCCGCCGGCGCCATGCAGGAAAAGCACGGGGGTACCCGACTTGAGCGCGGCCTCGCGCAGGGCCTGGATGGCCGCGGCATTGGGGCCGGCGAAGATGCCGTCGAAATCCGAGCCGCCCTCCAGCACCATGGGCAGCGGCAGCTGCCCCTCCAGCACCGGTCCGCTCATCCGGATTCGCCGTCGCCGCCACCATCGCCGCGGTAGAGGTCGCTCTGGTCGCCGCGGTAGATGTCGCTCTGCAGGTAGCGCTCCTGGGCGTGGCGCACGAACACGGTGCCGGCGGCTGCCACCGGCAGCGCCAACAGCACGCCCACGAAGCCGAACAGCTCGCCGCCCGCGAGGATGGTGAAGATCACCAGCACCGGGTGCAAGCCGATGCGGCCGCCCACTAGGCGCGGCGTGAGCACGAAGCCTTCCATGCCATGGCCCACGGCGAACACGATCAGCACCCACAGGGGCAGCCAGCCGTCGCCGTCCTGCAGCACCGCCGAGGACAGGCCGAGCAACACGCCGATGCTGATGCCGAGATAGGGCACGAAGCTCAGGAGGCCCGCGATCACGCCCACCGCGATGCCGCCCTCCAGCCCCACCGCGGTGAGGCCGATGCTGTAGATGACCGCGAGCGAGGCCATGACCAGCAGCTGGCCGCGGAAGAACGCCGCCAGCACGCCCTCGCACTCCACGGCGATGCTGCAGATAGCTTCCTTGTGGTCGCGCGGCAGGAGGCTCGCCACCCGCGCCTTGAAGATGTCCCAGTCACGCAGCCAGTAGAAGGTGATCACCGGCACCAGCAGGATGCTGATGACGGCGGTGAAGATGAGCTTGCCGGAGTGGGTGATGGCGGTGAAGGTATTGCTGGCGAGCGCGCCGGCGTTGGCGAAGTTCTCGGTGGCGACGCCCGAGAGGCGCTCCAGGCGCAGGCGCGAGGGCTCCACGTGCAGGTGCGTAGCGAGCCAGGGGGTGGCGATGTCGGTGTACCAGGCATAGAACTTCGGCGCCCGGGTGGTGATGGCGGTGACCTCGTGGCCGATCATCGGGCCGACCAGCAGCACCAGCAACGCGATGATGATGAAGGTTGCGAAGAACACCATCGTCACCGCGAGGCCACGGGGGAACTTCCAGGCCTCGAGCCGGTCGGCCACCGGATCGCCGAGCCAGGCCAGCAGTGCGCTGATGATGAATGGCGTGAGGATGGGCCCCAGGGTATAGAGCAACGCCAGCACGGCGATGACGCCGGCCAGGATCCAGAGGCGGCCTTCGGTGGTCATGGCACGTAGCTGTAGCGCAGCGCGGTGACGGATGCCGGCGCCATGCCGGTGGCGGCCACCGGTGCGGGCGCCGGGGCCGCGGCGAGCATGCCGCCCAGCGCCAGCGCGGACTGCAGGTTGGGTACGCTGCCGTGGATGTCCACGCTGTAGAACACGCTGCCTTGGGCTACGCGCTGCACGTGCACCGCGCGCACTGGCGTGAGGGTGTTGAGGTAGGCGAGCACTTTGGCGTAGGCGTCGAGGCTGGTTATGCCGTCCACCTCCAGTGCCACGCCGTCCTGGTCTTGGGCATTGGGCACGATGGCATAGCGCTCCGCGAAGCGGTCAGCCGCGGTCTGCACGCCGTCCACCGCCACCACCGCCTCGTCTCCAGGCGGCGAGTCCCAGGTCTCGGGATGGTCCGCCGGCATGAGCTGCCAGCGGCCGAGGTACTGGCCGCCGCCGGCCGAACCCAGGCTCCCTACCAGCAGCGCGTCGGCGCGGTAGCGGGTGGAGGCTTGGGCGAGGCGATCGGCATTGAAGCCCACCACGTCCGGCACGCCGACGGCGGCGCGGTCGGGCCCATCCATCTGCGGGAACACCAGCACGATACCGCGCTGCTCCGCGGCAGTGAGGAGCGCCTGCATGAGCGGGCTGCCGTCGCCCGCGGTGAGGATGCGGCCGCCGGGCGCATCCGGCAGCGCCAACCACACCAGCGTGCGCGGACGCTCGGCACCCCAAAGCGGCGCGTGGGCCGCCTGCAGCGCCTTGGCGATCACGCCGGCGTCGAACTTGGCCCACAGCAGGAGGCCGGGGAGCGAGCCCGGCACGGCGGGATCCGCAGGCACCTGCTCGTAACGGTACTGCTGGATGTACTGGCTGGGACTGCCCAGGCTCGCGGCGAGGGAGTCCATGGCGGCCCGGTTGCCGGTGACCTTCACCAGCACCGCGTCGAAGGCCTGCTGCAGCGCTGCATTGCGCTGCAGCGTGGACTGGTCCGTCACCGGCACGCGCGCCTCGTAGAGACCGCCCATCAGCGCGGCGCGCGCGGGCATGGCAGCGAGCCAGAGCGCGGCGGCGAGGAGGCAAGAGAGGACGCGGAGCGGGTTCTTCACGGGCATATTCTCGGGCATCCAGCGGGTCGAATGAGGGCTCGTGTAGAATATACCGTCTCAAGCCGCCGTCCTGCGAGCGGTTTTACCGCCTGAAGACCCGGAAAGCCCCATGACCGCGAAAAAACCCCTCACCTACCGTGATGCCGGCGTGGACATCGACGCGGGCGACGAGCTGGTGGAACGCATCAAGCCCGCCGCCAAGCGCACCCAGCGCCCCGAGGTGCTCGGGGGACTGGGCGGCTTCGGCGCCCTGGTGGAGCTGCCCGCCAAGTACAAGCAGCCGGTGCTGGTCTCGGGCACCGATGGCGTCGGTACCAAGCTCAAGCTCGCCATCGACAGCGGCCGCCACGGCACCATCGGCCAGGACCTGGTCGGCATGTGCGTAAACGACGTGGTGGTGCAGGGCGCGGAGCCCTTGTTCTTCCTCGACTACTACGCCACCGGCAAGCTCGACGTGGAGACCGCCGCCGACGTGATCAACGGCATCGCCAAAGGCTGCGAGCTCGCGGGCTGCGCGCTGGTGGGCGGTGAGACGGCGGAGTTGCCCGGCATGTACCAGGGCGAGGACTACGACCTCGCCGGCTTCGCCGTGGGCGTGGTGGAGAAGGCGAAGATCATCGACGGCACGAAGGTCAAGGACGGCGATGCGCTCATCGGCCTCGCCTCCTCCGGACCCCACTCCAACGGTTACTCGCTGATCCGCAAGGTGCTGGCGGTGTCCGGCGCGAGCTTCGAGCAGCGCATCGATGGCCGCTCGCTCATCGACCGGCTCATGGAGCCGACCCGCATCTACGTGAAGCCCCTGCTCAAGCTGCTGGACGAGGTGCCGGTGCACGCCTTCGCCCACATCACCGGCGGCGGGCTCACCGAGAATATCCCGCGCGTGCTGCCGGAGGGCCTGGGCGTCGAGATCGACGCGAAGAGCTGGCCGCGGCCGGCGCTGTTCGAGTGGCTCATGCAGGAAGGCAACATCGCGCTCCCGGAGATGCACCGCACCTTCAACATGGGTCTGGGCATGGTGGCAGTGGTGGACGCGGCCGATGCGGACCGCACCCTGGCCGCACTCAAGGCCGCCGGCGAGGAAGCCTGGCGCATCGGCCGCGTGGCCCGCGGCACCGACGGCGTCGTCATCCGCTGATGTCCTCCCTGCCGGTGGTGGTGCTGGCCTCGGGCCACGGCAGCAACCTCCAGGCGATCCTCGACCAATCCAGCCGGTTCGGTTATGAGGTGCGCGCGGTGCTGAGCGACCGCGCCCGTGCCACCGCGCTCGAGCGCGCCCGCGCCGCCGGCGTGGCGGCGGAGACGGTGCTGGCGAAGGAATATCCGGACCGCGCCACCTACGACGCCGCGCTGGCGGAACGCATAGACCGCCATTCTCCCGGCCTCCTGGTGCTAGCCGGGTTCATGCGCATCCTGACTCCCGCGTTCGTGCAGCGCTACCAGGACCGGATGCTCAACATCCACCCTTCCCTGCTGCCCAAATACCGGGGCCTCGACACCCACCGCCGGGCGCTGGCGGCGGGAGAAACGTCGCATGGCTGCAGCGTGCACTTCGTCACAGAGGAGTTGGACGCCGGGGCGGTGGTGGCCCAGGCGCCGGTACCGGTCAGGAAAGATGACGACGAGGTGACATTGCGTGTACGCGTCCAGGCCCGGGAGCACGTTATATACCCCGAGGTAATCGGCTGGTACGCCAGCGGGCGGCTGCGGCTCGCCGGCGGACATGTCATGTTTGACGGTGCGCCGCTCAGCGTGCCAAAAATATTCTCCTGGCAGGAACAGGAATAGAGAGACGGCCATGAACAAGCTTTCCGTGACGCTTCTGGCGATGGGCCTGACGGCGGCAGGCGCCGCGCTCGCCGATGAGAACGTGCTGACACCGTTCCGCGCCGATTACTCGCTGCAACGCAACAGCCTGGGGCTCGGCACGTCCAGCTTCACCCTCAGCCGCGACGGCGACGGCTATCTCTACAAGTCCGCCGCCCACGCCAGCGGGCTCGCCTCGCTGTTCTCGAGCTCGACCATCACCCAGGAGAGCCGCTTCACGCTGGTGGACGGGCGGCCCCGCGCCGCCTCCTACCGTTACGAGGACAGCGGCAAGTCCCAGGACGCGGAATCCATCCGTTTCGACTGGGACAAGCGCAGCGCCACCACCGAGGAAAACGGCCAGCAGAAGGCCAAGCCGCTGACGCCGGACACCAGCGATGTGCAGCTCATCCAGCTGATGCTTGCAGCGGACGTGGCCGCAGGAAAGGTGGAGGACGATTACCGGCTGCTGGACCACGGACAGATCACGGGCTATACGGCGAAGCCGCTGCCGGACGCGGCCCTCAAGGCGGCCGGGAAGACCTATTCGACCAAGGTGGTGCAGCTGAACAACGCCGAGCGGGGCCGCACCATCACCGTGTGGCTGGCGCCGGAGCTGCACTACCTGCCGGTGCAGATCCAGCAGGCCCAGACCGGCAAGGCCACCATCACGCTCACGCTGCAGAAGGCGACGTTCGACGCCGGATCCCTTTCCGCCAGAAACTGATCAGGTTTTTGGAAGCGTGACGCCCTGCTGGCCCTGATATTTGCCGCCCCTGTCCTTGTAAGAGGTCTCGCAGACCTCATCCGACTCGAAGAACAGCATCTGCGCCACGCCCTCGTTGGCGTAGATCTTCGCGGGCAGCGGCGTGGTATTCGAGAACTCCAGCGTCACGTGCCCCTCCCACTCCGGCTCCAACGGCGTGACGTTCACGATGATGCCGCAGCGGGCATAGGTGGACTTGCCCAGGCAGACCGTGAGCACGCTACGCGGGATGCGGAAGAACTCCACGGTGCGGGCCAGCGCGAAGGAGTTGGGCGGGATCACGCAGCAGTCGCCCTTGAAGTCCACGAAGCTGCGTGCGTCGAAGGCCTTGGGGTCGACGATGGTGCTGTTGATGTTCGTGAAGATCTTGAACTCGTCGGCGCAGCGCACGTCGTAGCCGTAGCTGGAGGTGCCGTAGGAGACGATCTTGCCGCCCTTGGCCTCACGCACCTGGCCGGCCTCGAAGGGCTCGATCATGCCCTTGGTGGCCATGCGGCGGATCCACTTGTCTGCTTTGATGCTCATCCCTTGGCTCTCTCTATCAATATATGAGTGAGTTCAATCTTCGATGACGATCTTGGGGAAAGCCCCGGCGTAGTCCTTCCCCGCCAGCGCCAGCTGGGCCGCAGTACGGCGCGCTATCTCCCTATAGCGGGTGGCGATTGTACCCCGGGGCTCGGCCGCCACGGTGGGGTTGCCGGCGTCCGCCTGCTCGCGGATGGAGAGGTCCAGGGGCAGGCTGCCCAGGAACGGCACCTGGTACTGGGCCGCAAGGCTCTCGCCGCCGCCGCTGCCGAAGATGTGCTCCTCGTGGCCGCAGTTCGTGCACACGTGGGTGCTCATGTTCTCCACCACGCCGAGGATGCTCACCTCGACTTTCTGGAACATCTTCAGGCCCTTGCGGGCATCCAGCAGCGCGATCTCCTGCGGCGTGGTGACGATGACGGCGCCGGAGACCGGCACGTGCTGGGAGAGGGTGAGTTGGATATCGCCGGTGCCGGGCGGCATGTCCACGATGAGGTAATCGAGCTCGCCCCACAGGGTGTCGCGGATGAGCTGCACCAGCGCCTGGGTGACCATAGGGCCGCGCCAGACCATGGGTTGTTCCGCGTCGATCAGGAAGCCGATGGACATGCATCTCACGCCGTGGCCGATGAGGGGCTCGATGTGCTTGCCATCCCTGCTGGTGGGCCGCCCGGAGAGACCGAGCATGCGCGGCTGGCTGGGGCCGTAGATGTCCGCGTCCAGCATGCCCACCGCGGCGCCGTCCGCCGCGAGCGCCAGGGCGAGGTTCACGGCCACGGTGGACTTGCCGACGCCGCCCTTGCCCGAGGCTACGGCGATGACGTTCTTCACGCCCTTGAGCGGGGTGAGGTTGCGCTGCACGGCGTGGGAGAGGATGGCGCTCGTGACCCGCACCTCGGCGTCGATGCCTGCCTTGGACAGGAGTTCCCGCACGGTGGCAGCGAGCTCGTCGCGGTAGCTGCCCAGGGGGAAACCCAGCTCCAGCTCGATCCGGCCGCCTTCGACGGCGCGCAAGGCGCCGGCGGACACCAAATCCGTGCCCAAGTGGGGTTCGGTCCAGCCTTTGAGGGCCGCTTCGACGCGGTCCCGGGTGACGGTGCTCATGGATGATCGCGCGGGTTCGATGGCGGCGCATTCTAGCACTTAGCTTCCGGGCCCCAAGGCTGGCGCGGGGCCTATGGCATAATTGCTTTTCAGCCCCAAGAAGACCGCCAAAAGCACCCGTCCATGCCGCAGAAACCGCGCGACATCCTGGTCACCTACGCCCTCACCTACGCCAATGGCCCGCTGCACCTGGGGCACATGGTGGGCAACATCCAGACCGACATCTGGGTGCGCTATCAGAACATGGCCGGCAACCGCTGCCTGTTCGTCTCGGCGGACGACGCGCATGGCACCCCCATCATGCTCAAGGCGCGCGAGCAGGGCATCACGCCCGAGCAGCTCATCGCCGGCGTGGGCGTGGACCACCAGCGGGACTTCAAGGACTTCCACGTCCACTTCGAGAACTACCACAGCACCCATTCGGACGAGAACCGGGAGCTGTCAACGCTCATCTACAAGAACCTGCGGGACGCCAAGCCCAGCCACATCGACGTGCGCACCATCCAGCAGATGTATGACGAGCAGGCCAAGATGTTCTTGCCGGACCGCTTCATCAAGGGCGAGTGCCCGCGCTGCGGCACCGCGGACCAGTACGGTGACTCCTGCGAGAACTGCGGCGCCACCTACTCGCCCTCGGACCTCAAGAATCCAGTGTCGGTCATCTCGGGCACCCGGCCGGTGCCGCGCGAGTCACAGCACTATTTCTTCAAGCTCGGGGACTTCGAGAAGCTGCTGCGGGACTGGACCCGCGCGCCGGGCCACCTGCACGAGGCGGTGACCCGCAAGCTGGACGAGTGGTTCGCCGCCGGACTGCAGGACTGGGACATCTCCCGCGACGCGCCCTACTTCGGCTTCGAGATCCCCGACGCGCCGGGCAAGTACTTCTACGTGTGGCTGGACGCGCCCATCGGCTACATGGCGAGCTTCAAGAACCTCTGCGGCAAGCGCAAGGACCTGAAGTTCGACGAGTTCTGGGGCAAGGACAGCCAGGCCGAGGTGTACCACTTCATCGGCAAGGACATCATCTACTTCCACTCGCTGTTCTGGCCGGCGATGCTGGCCGGAGCCGGCTTCCGCACGCCCTCGGCGGTGTACGCCCACGGCTTCCTGACGGTGAACGGCCAGAAGATGTCCAAGTCCCGCGGCACCTTCATCAAGGCGCGCACCTACCTGGACGCGGGCCTCGACCCCGAGTACCTGCGCTACTACTTTGCCGCCAAGCTCGGACCCGGCATCGACGACATCGACCTGAACCTGGACGACTTCCTGCAGCGGGTGAACTCGGACCTGGTGGGCAAGCTCGTGAACATCGCGAGCCGCTGCGCCGGCTTCATCGAGACCCACTACCAGGGCAAGCTGGCGAAGACGCTCACGGACGACGAGCTGCTGAAGAAGGCCATGGCCGCCAAGGACAGCATCGCCTCCGCCTACGAGAACCGGGAGTACTCCCGCGCCATCCGCGAGGTGATGGAGATCGCCGACCGGGTGAACGAATACATCGATGCCAAGAAACCCTGGTCACTGGCCAAGCAGCAGCCGGTGCCGGCCGAGGTGCAGCAGATCTGCAGCCTGGGTATCAACCTGTTCCGGGTGATGATGGCGTACCTGAAGCCCGTGCTGCCCGAGCTCGCGGTGAAGACCGAGGCCTTCCTCGGCGTGGCGCCCCTGAGCTGGAAAGATATCGAGCAGCCGCTGCTGGACCACAAGATCAACGCCTTCAAGCCGATGATGGCGCGGGTGGAGAAGGCCCGCATCGATTCCATGGTGGAGTCCTCGAAGGAGGACCTCGGCAAGAACAACAGCAAGGCATCCAACATGGACCCCATCGCCGCCGAGATCAGCTACGACGACTTCGCCAAGGTGGACCTGCGCATCGTGCGCATCGCCAAGGCCGAGCACGTGGAGGGCGCGGACAAGCTGCTGCGCCTGACCTTGGACCTGGGGGACGGCACCCGCAACGTGTTCGCCGGCATCAAGAGCGCCTACGCGCCGGAGCAGCTCGAGGGCAAGCTCACGGTGATGGTGGCGAACCTGGCGCCGCGCAAGATGAAGTTCGGCATGTCCGAGGGCATGGTGCTGGCGGCCGGCCCGGGCGGCAAGGATCTGTGGATCCTCGAACCCCATCAGGGCGCGCAGCCTGGCATGCGGGTGAAATAAGCTCCGTGCAGAGCGCGCCCGCTCTCGCCGATCAGATAGACGCGCTCCTCCCCCAGACGCAGTGCCAGCGTTGCGGCTACCCCGACTGCCGAAGCTACGCCGAAGCCATATCAAGGCACGAGACCGATATCGACCGCTGCCCGCCCGGCGGCGAGGCGACCCTCGCCGCGCTCGCAGGACTCCTGCATCAACCCCCGAAACCCCTCGCAACGGATGTGGGTACGTTCGCGTCCGGCACCGTCGCGGTCATCGAAGAACCCTTCTGCATCGGCTGCACCAAGTGCATCCAGGCCTGCCCGGTGGACGCCATCACCGGCGCGGCGAAACAGATGCACACGGTGATCGAGGCGCTCTGCACCGGCTGCGGGCTGTGCCTGCCGCCCTGCCCCGTGGATTGCATCCAGCTCGAACCCGCACAGGGCGTGACGGAAGGCCTGGAAGGCTGGCAGTTCCCCATGTCCGGTAAGGAACGGGCCGATGCGCTGCGGGAGCGCTACATCATCTATAAGCGGCGCCAAACCGAGCGGAAGGCTGCGAAGGACGCGCCCGCGGAAGCGCCACTGGACCTGAAGGCTCATCACCAGGCGGAGATCGCCGCGGCAGTGGCGCGGGTGCGGGCCCGTCGGGGGCAGAAGCCATGACCCCCGCGAAGCGCCGGAAGATCTTCGAGCGGCTAAAGGCTGCGAACCCGAAGCCCACAACGGAGCTACATTACTCCACGCCCTACGAACTCCTGGTGGCGGTGTCGCTCTCGGCCCAGGCCACGGACAAGAGCGTTAACCTCGCCACCGCCAAGCTGTTTCCTGCCGCCAACACGCCCGCAGCGATGCTGGCGCTCGGGGAGAACGGGCTCAAGGATTACATCAAGACCATCGGGCTCTACAACACCAAGGCCAAGAACGTGATCGCCGCCGCGCGCCTCCTGCTGGAGAGGCACGGCGGCGAGGTGCCCCGCACCCGCGAGGAGCTGGAGGCACTGCCGGGCGTGGGCCGCAAGACGGCGAACGTGGTGCTGAACACCGCCTTCGGCGAAGCCACCATCGCGGTGGATACCCACATCTTCCGGGTCGCGAATCGCACCGGCCTCGCCCCCGGCAAGAACGAGCGGCAGGTGGAGGACGGGCTCACCAAGACCACGCCGGACGAGTTCAAGCACGACGCGCACCACTGGCTGATCCTGCACGGGCGCTACGTGTGCGTGGCGCGCAAGCCCAAGTGCCCGGAGTGCGTGATCCGGGATCTCTGCGAGTACAAGCAGAAGACCAAGCCGGAGCTGAAGGTACCGCTCAAGCTCGGCAAGCCCGTGAAGAAGAAAAGCAGGAAGAAGGTCCGCAAACCATGAGCATCCACGGCGAGAGCCGCAGCGACACGCGCCAGGCGTTCTTCGACGTCTGGAAGAAGATGCAGGCTGGCACACCCATGACGGCGCTGGAGATCCTCATCGCCGACGTGATCCGCCTGCACCCGGAATACCACACGCTGCTGGACCAGGGGATCGAGGTGCTGGACAAGGACTGGCTGCCGGAAGGCGGCGAGACCAACCCCTTCCTGCACATGGGCATGCACATCGCGGTCCGCGAGCAGCTCTCCATAGACCGGCCGCCCGGCATCAAGGCCGCCTACGAGGCGCTGCTGGCCAAGACCCGCGACGTGATGGGGGCGGAGCACCTGATGCTGGAATGCCTGGGAGAGACCCTGTGGCGGGCGCAGAGGAAGAACCGCATGCCGGACGAGCAGCTTTACCTTAGCCTTGTCCGGGAGCGCGCCGGACTGGCCTGACGACTATTCCGCCGGCTTGGCCAGGAGCATCAACAAGGCGACGGCGATGGGCCCCTCCGGCGCCTTGTCGATGCGTTTCCTGAAATCCTCGATGCGGCCCACGCGGTTGTTGCTGGAACTGTAGACGTCCAGCTCCTTGATGTAGGCCATGCGCCGGTTGGTGGCGTCGTAGATGTCGTTGCCGCGCAGGTAGCCCACGCGGCGGTTCACGGCGTCGAACACCGTGCTCTCGCGCGCGTAGCCCATCCGGTTCTTGTTCCGGTCGTAGAGAGCCGCTCCCTCCATGCGGAACTCAGCCACCCACGGTCCTCACTGCTTGGCGCCGGCAGCGAGCTGCGCGTCGATGAGCGCCTTGAGGTCCGTGTAGGTGGCGCCGCCGATGTGGCCCTGGCTGTTCACGGCGAACGTGGGCGTGGCGTGCAGGCCCAGCGCCTCGCCGTAACCCTGGCTCAGTACCACCGCCTGGTGGGTGGAGCCGGTACGGATGCAGCTCAGGATCTTGCCGTGGTCGAGGCCCAGGCTGTCGGTATAGCCGAGGAAGGTATCCACCGCGTTCTTCGAGTCGGCCCACTCGGCCTGCTTGGCGTAGAGCAGGTCGTGCATCTGCCAGTACTGGTCCTGGTAGCCAGCGCAGCGCGCCACCTGGGCCGCCATCATGGCGTTGTGGTGCTGCTCCTCCAGCGGCATGTCGAAGAACACGAAGCGCACCTTGCCGGTGTCCACGTACTCCTTGCGCATCTGCTGGATCACGGGCTCGAAGCCTCCGCAGGCGGGGCACTGGAAGTCGGCGAACTCGCGCACCACCACCGGTGCGTTGCGGTCGCCCACCGCCATGCCCTTCTCGTCATGGCCGGTGTCGAAGGGTATCTGCACCAGGTCGAGATTGCTGCCGGAGGCGGCCTTGGTGCGGGAGTGCATGAGCAGGACGCCGCTGTAGACGAGCGCCACGATGAGCAGGGCGATGCCGCCGACCAGCCACAGGCGCGAGCCCCCCTCGTCCTTCTCGTAGTGCTGGGCATGGACATGCACGTGTTCACGCTCATGGCCGTGTTGCTGGTGCTTCTGCTGCATGGGATCCCCCTGGTTCTATTCAGAGTAAATCACTCTGGTATTGGACGCCCCGGCCCTATGGCCTCCACTAGACTATAGCCCGGTCCGCGATATGTCGTCTCGGCGTGGCGCCGTCCGGCCGGCCCATGTAATAAATAGCGTCCCGCGGGGTCTTTGGACCAGGGGTTACGAGGGGGTGGCGCAAAGGTGCCTCCGATCTCCCCACTAGTCCGTATCCAGTGCGGGACCGGCTTTGCCGGGACCTCCCTGTGATGGGGAACACGGGCAACTTGTCTCCCGACAGGGGATCGGGTTTTCCGGCCGGGATGGAGCAATCCGCCCCGGGTGTATCTGGGTAATGAACAACCTACTCCATAGAAGGATTGCAACCATGAACACGACCAAAGTCTCCGGTATCGCCATCGCCGCCGTCGCCGCCAGCCTGTTCGTGCTGGCCCCGCTCGCCACCGCCGCCGACAGCGCCGCTGCCACCGGCAAGTGCGTGGGTGGCAACGCCTGCAAGGGCGAGAGCGCCTGCAAGTCCGCCGACCATGCCTGCAAGGGTCAGAACTCCTGCAAGGGCAAGGGCTTCACGGTGGTGACCAAGGCCGAGTGCGACAAGGCCGGCGGCAAGTTCGAAGGCGACAAGGGCTGATCAGCCCTTCCAGTCTCAAGCTTGATGTGACGACCCGGCCGCTCCTTGGCGGCCGGGTCTTCCTTTTAGAGGGGTAGAATCCCGGCGTGAGCAAGCAAGACCCCAAGACGCGTCCCTACCTCGGGTTCGGCCTCGGGCTGCGCACCGACCATTACGACGCGATCCTCGCCGAGAAGCCGGCCCTGGACTGGCTGGAGATCATCTCCGAGAACTACATGGTGGACGGCGGCAAGCCGCTCCACTACCTCGACCGCATCCGTGCGCTCTATCCCATGGTGATGCACGGCGTGTCGCTGTCCATCGGCAGCGCCGACCCGCTGGATCGCGAGTATCTGAAGCGCCTGAAGGCGCTGGCGGCGCGGGTCGAACCCCAGTGGATATCCGACCACCTGTGCTGGACCGGCGTCGCCGGAAAGAACCTGCATGACCTGATGCCCCTGCCCTACACCGAGGAAGCGGTCGCCCACGTGGCGGCGCGGGTGCGGGAGGTGCAGGACTTCCTGGGCCGGCAGATCCTGCTGGAGAACGTGTCCAGCTACGTGACCTACACCCAGTCCGCCATGAGCGAGTGGGAGTTCCTGGCGGCAGTGGCTGAGGCGGCCGACTGCCTGATATTGCTTGATGTGAACAACATCTACGTGAGCAGCCACAACCACGAGTTCGACCCGCGCGACTACCTGCGCGGTATCCCGGCGGCGCGGGTGCGCCAGTTCCACCTGGCGGGCCACACCCACAACGGCAACATCATCGTGGATACCCACGACCATCCGGTGATCGGCGACGTGTGGCAGCTCTACGCCGAGGCGTTGCGCGCCTACGGTCCGGTCTCCACCATGATCGAGCGCGATGCCGATATCCCGCCACTCGCGGAGCTGATGGCGGAACTGGACCAGGCGAGACGCATCGCAGCTCCCATCCTCAAAGGGGCGGTAGCACAAAGTGGAGTGCGGCCGCGACAGGACGTCGCGCTGGAATTGACACCATGACGCTGCTCAAGCTCGAGCAGGATTTCAAGGACTGCATGCTCGCCAATCGCCTGGACATGGGCGGGCACGTGGTGGGCACGGCGCGAGCCTCCGCGGAGGAGCGGGTCAAGGTCTACGTGGAAGGCTATCGCCTGCGCCTGCTGGAAGTGCTGCAGGACAACTTCACGGGACTGCACGGTCTCCTGGGAGACGCGCAGTTCGATGAGATGGGCCGCGCCTACATCGACGTGCATCCTTCCACTCATCCCTCGGTGCGCTGGTTCGGACGGCAGCTCGCCGCGTTCCTGCGCGACACTGCTCCCTACTCCGCTCACCCGCATCTCGCGGAGATGGCGGCCTTCGAGTGGGCCCAAGGGCTGGTGTTCGACTCGGCCGACATCGCTTCCCTGGACATGCAGGCGTTGGCGGCGGTGCCGCCCGAGGACTGGGCGCGGGTGGGCTTCGGCTTCCATCCTTCCGTGCAGCGGCTGGACCTCGCCTGGAACGTGCCCAAGCTGTGGCAGGCGCTGGAAGCGGAGGAAGTCCCACCGGAACCGGATGCTTCCAAGCCCGGCTCATGGCTGCTGTGGCGCAAGGACCTCACCACCCACTGGCGCTCCTTAGGGCCCGACGAGGCCTGGATGCTGGACGCAGCCCGTGAGGACCGGCGCTTCGGCGAGCTCTGCGAGGGTTTATGCGAATGGCACGCGGCCGATTCTGTGGCCTTGCAGGCAGCGAGCTATCTCAAACTGTGGTTGAGTGATGGTCTCGTGACTGCCGTCGTGCTGGATTGAACCTCAAGCCCTTCGCCTTCCTCGCGCTGATCCCCGCCCTGGCCATGGCTGCCGCAACGCCAGTGCACGTGGATTTCCGGGCCACCGGACTCACGGTGACGGAACCCCAAGTGTTGAAGTGGATCGGCACGGCCGAGAAAGCCGTCACACGCTACTACGGCCGTTATCCCGTGTCGCAGGTGGACATCGAGGTACGTGCCCATGCCGGCGGCGGCGAGCCCTCCGGGACCACCTATGGCGACGCGAACGGCGCGCTCATCAGGCTGGGCATCGGCCGGGACATGACGGATGAGGAACTGCAAGCGAGCTGGGTGATGACCCACGAGATGGTGCATCTGGCGTTCCCGCGGGTGTCGGACAACCAGCACTGGGCCGAAGAAGGCCAAGCCACCTGGCTGGAGCCCATCGCCCGCGCGCAGGTCGGCGACCTCAGCGTGGATTACCTGTGGAAGGAGACCCTGCAGGGCATGCCCAAGGGCCTGCCGCAGGCGGACGACCAGGGCCTCGACCACACCGGCACCTGGGCGCGCACCTACTGGGGCGGCGCACTCTTCTATCTCATCGCGGACGTCACCATCCGTGAGCGTACCCACAACAAGTTCGGGCTGCAGGATGCGCTGGCGGCGGTGGTGGCAGCCGGCGGGACCGTGGAGGTCTCCTGGCCGCTGGAGCGTGCTTTCGCCGTGGGCGACAAGGCGGTGGATGTGCCGGTGCTGGAGGAACTCTACGCCGGGTGGAAGGATAAGCCGGTACCGGTGGACCTGCCGGCGCTGTGGACGAAGTTGGGCGTGGCCTTGAAGGACGGCAAGGTGGTCTACGACGACTCGGCGCCGGACGCCGCCATAAGAAAAGCCATCACCGCGCCCCCTCCCTGAGACGGGGCCTGCACCCCGTCAGCTCCGTTGCTTGAGCATGGCATGCAGGAGCTTGCCACCCCGGTACAGCGCGAGCCCCCTCGTCCACCAGATCCGCGACGGCGTGAAGCGCAGCGCAACCGTCGCCAACAGGGTGATCAGGACCGAGACACCCGTGGCCCGCGGATGAGCCCGCACCACGCCGGTGACGCGCAGACCCATCATCAGCGTGCCGATCGGGCCTTGCAGGTCCCGATGGATCGCTGCGAGCTCGCGGCGCTGCTGCGCAGCCTGGGCGACGAGCCGCTCGCGTCTCAGCGCCAGCTCCCGCTCTCTGGCGTCCATCATCTCCTGCCGCCGGCGGCCCCCAGCGCGGCTCCGCCCGGAGGCGCGGTGTTGAGCGCGAACCGGTCCTTGTGCAACTCCTCGAGGCTGGCGGAAAACAGGCGGGATTTCCTGCCGAGCTGGCGATACAGCAGCAAGCCGGTACCCGCACCCAGCGCGGCGTGGAAAATCACGACCCCCAGCAGGGCCGCGACCCGGTGGCCGTCCCAATTGACGGCCACCACCAGGAAGGAAAGGAAGACCAGGGCGAGACCGGCAAAGAAAACAGTGAGGGCGCTCCAGAGCAGTATCTTCGCCAGCCGGAGGCGCTCCTCCGCCAACTCGACCGTCAATATCTCCACACGCGTGGCGACCACCGAGATGAAGGTGGCCGCCAGCGTCCGCAGCGACCCCAACAACTCGACCGGGCCCCGGGACGCACCCTGGCCCCCCTCGTCCATGGTCAGACCTTGGAAGGCGTCAGCGCGCGCGTTACGACGAGGCCGATCAGGAAGCTGATGCCGCTGG
Organism: Gammaproteobacteria bacterium; assembly: GCA_036263155.1. Classification (GTDB taxonomy): domain Bacteria; phylum Pseudomonadota; class Gammaproteobacteria; order Natronospirales; family REEB76; genus DASUBN01. The sequence goes on from DATAHN010000085.1 coordinate 31,918, forward strand.
CGATGAGCAGGGACCGCCAGGGGTTCTCCTGGACGTAGGCATCCGTGGCCCGCGCCGTAGCCCTGCTTTTCTCGACGACGAACCGCTCGGCCGAAGCCAGCCGCTCAGCCACCTTGGCGCTGACGGCAGTCATGTTCTCGCTGCCCTGGGCGGCGGCCTCTCCCAGCAAGCGCTCGCCACCGGAGACGACGGACTTGAAATCCGAGGATAGCTGTTCCTTGCCGGCGGAGATGCGATCCCTGCTGGACTGCTGTGAAGGGGTATTGCTGCTCATTGATATGTACTCCTGGTGACTTGAGTGGTTCCGAAGGCCGGATCTCACTTCAGCGACGATGCCGTGAAGCCGGCTCAGATGACCATACAGCATGGAAGGAGCACTCTTTAGTGCACTGGTCCTCAGAACGGACGCGACACGAAAGAAATCCTCCGCGCGATCCGCGCGAGCATGAAGCGGGAGCGGCACAAGATGGGTCGCGCCGTCACGACATGGGCGACGCAGGGATGCAACGGCCGGCTCAGTCTGCCGGAAAGAGGACGGGGCCTCACGGCCCCGTCCTTGTCACAGCTCTCAGGCTGGGCGCAGCTTGAGGAACAATTTCATCAGCAAATAGTCCACCGAGTGCTGCCCCGGGTCCGCCGCATGCGGCGGACACCCCGCCAGGGATGGCGGGGCGGGGAGGTGCTCCATGGATGGGTTATTTCACAACTACCAGCCAGATGGCCGGAGTTTCGGAAACCAACGCATCAGCAAGTAATCAAGAGACAACTTGCCCGGACCGTACACGAAGGTCACCAGCAACATCAGACCCCAGATCTTGTGGTCATTGAAGCCGTCGCCGAAGAGGCCGGTCCAGAAGCCATCCGGCCACAGGTCCGGGTAGGACACCACGCAGATGATGTTATAGACGAACATGAACCCCGCCGAGAGGCGGCCGAACAGGCCGATGGCGAGCAGCACCGGCACCGTGAGCTCGATGCCGGTGCCGAGGTAGGCGGCGAAGTCCGGCGGCAGCAGCGGCACGTGGTACTCGTTCTCGAAGATGGCGATGGTCGAATCCATGTTGTGGATCTTCACCAGGCCGGCGCGGAAGAACGCGTCCGCCACCCACAGGCGCAGCGCCAGGTCCACCAGCGGCCTGAGGTACTGCAACCAGCCCACACCCTTGTAGTAATAGTCATGCGCTCGCGCGAAAGCCTTCATCCCCATCCTCCCCTCGCTTGTTTCAGAAATAGAAGCTGGTCAGGATCTCGTCCCGCACCAGCGCCGCGAACTTCTCCTGCACGTCGAAATGCGGTTCCTGCTGCAGTGCCGCGCCGCAGGCATCCTCGAAGGTCCCACCCCGGCACAGCCGCCTCAGGAAGGCATATTCCCCCGGCGTGAGCAGGCGCATCTCCACGTCCAGCCTGGGCCGCGAGAGCAGCACGCATTCGCCGCCACGCGTGAAGTCCAGCTCTCCCTCGGGCTCCGCCTGCTGGCAGAACTGCCAGATGCTGAGGATGGGGAAGCGCGAATCCAGGGCCCGCGCCGCGGGCTGATGATGGAAGCACAGTTCAGGCAGTCGCTCCTCGGGCACCTGTGCCAGGGAGTGCAGGTCCATGGGCAGGTGCGGCGCCGCGATGGCGGTCTGCAGGCGGCGCCATTCCAGCGCCGCCACGTCGCCGAGATACGGCAGCGACGCGGCAGGGGCGTAGCCCTGCAGGAACACCGGGAAGGCGCCGCCGTAGTCCTGCACGTTGCCGCTATGGGAAGGGTTGTGCGCGATGTACTCAGCCGCCGCGGCGGCGAAGAACGCCTCCCCTACCAGCCGCTCGGTCACGGGATAGGTCGCCCGCAGGGCGCCCTGCAAGGCGCTGAGATGGTTGTGGCGGTAGACCTGCAGGCGGCGCGCACCCGGCAGGCCGCGCTCACGCAGCGGCAGCGCCGCGTCTCCGCCACGCAGGGCATGGGCGAACCGGCGTTGCAGTTCAGGCAGCGGCTGCATGGCACCGTCCGAGGTGGCTCTCGGCCTTGGCGGCCTCGGTCATGAGCGTGCCGAACGACGGCAGATCGTTGTCCCATTCGATGAGCGTGGGCTTGGGGCCCATGAGCTCGAGGGCGTGGACGTACAGCGCCCACACCGGGTCCGCCACCGGTCGGCTGTGGCTGTCTATTAGAAGAGCACCCGGCTCCAGCTCCCTGCGCAGGTGGCCGGCGAGGTGGATCTCCTCCACGTCACGGGCCGGGATGGACGCGAGGTAGCGTCGCGCATCGAAGCCGTGGTTCTCGGCGCTCACGTAGATGTTGTTCACGTCGAGCAGGATGCCGCAGCCGGAACGGGCAGCCACCTCCCGCAGGAAGTCCCATTCCGGGATCGTCGAGTGCTCGAACTCGAGATAGCTTGAGACATTTTCGACCAGCAAGCGCCGGCCGAGCCGGTCCTGGGCCTCGGCGATGCGCGCGGTCACGTGCGCGAGCGCTTCCTCGGTGTAGGGCAACGGCAGGAGGTCATGCAGGTGGGAACCGGCGGCGGTCCAGCACAGGTGCTCGGAGACGAGCGCGGGACTGAAACGCGCGATGGCCTGCTTGAGGTGCTGCAGGTGCGCCGCGTCCAAGGGATCGCAGCCGCCCAGGGACAGGCCCACGCCGTGCAGGCTCAGGGCATAGTCGCGGCGCACGGCATCCAGTTCGGCGACCGCGCGGCCGCCGGGCGCGAAGTAGTTCTCGCTGTGGACTTCGAACCAGGCGACGGCGGGCTTGTGCTCGAGCACTTCCCGCACGTGGGGCGCCCGGAGGCCGATCCCCGCGCGTGCGGGGACCGGGTCCGGACGGGATACCGTGGTATCCATGGCGAATCCCCTGTCGGGACTCAGCCCTTCTTGGCGGGAGCGGTAGTGGTGCCGCCGGCCAGCTTCTCGCACAGCCCCTTCGGCAGGTACACGAAGGCATCCGCCTGGCGGTCCTTGGTAGCGCTGCCGGCGCAGGAGTTGGTGGCGGTGGCGCAGTCGTTCTGGTGAGCGGCGGCCACGCCGAAGCACTTCTCCTGGGCGGGCTTGTCGGCCGCCATGGCGGACGCGGCGGCGAGGGTCGCGACACCCGCCACGGCGGCGGTGATGGCGAGCTTGATGTCTCTGTTCATGGGTCCAATCCTCCACTTGGGTTTTGAAGATTTTTCGCGGGAATCCCCGCATCCAGACTACTCGAAAGCCGCCCGGATGGAGGCACCCGCCTCTGCCTCCCAAGACCGCCGCCCCCCCCGATTTGTTACGCCGGAGGCGGTTTCCTGACTGATTTCATTAGGTAATCCGGGCCGGGGCCTGTATAATGCCCCCCGAGTTTGACGTGGCACGATCCGGTCTCAAGTCCCCGCAAACCTGTCGCGGCGTACCTTCCAAAGTATCCCCGATCCTTAAGTAACCCATCCATGCCTGGACCGGCAGTGCGCCTCAAGTGCGCCAGCAGGCTTCTCCAGGAGCAAAAATGTCATTCGATTCCCTCGGCCTTTCGGCCGAACTGCTGCGTGCTGTCAAGGAACAGGGCTACACCGAGCCCACCCCGGTACAGGCGCGCGCCATCCCGGTGGTCATCTCCGGCCGCGACCTGCAGGCCGCCGCCCAGACGGGCACCGGTAAGACCGCAGGCTTCACCCTGCCCCTGCTGCAGCGGCTGCATACCGTCGCCGCCCCCGCCGGGGGACACAAGTATCCGGTGCGGGCGCTGATCCTCACCCCCACCCGCGAACTCGCCGCCCAGGTGGCCGAGAGCGTCTCCGCCTACGGCAAGTACCTGCGCTTCTCGAGCGCGGTGATCTTCGGCGGCGTGAACATCAACCCCCAGATCGACAAGCTGCGCCGCGGCGTGGACATCGTGATCGCCACCCCGGGCCGGCTGCTGGACCACGTCGAGCAGCGAACCATCGACCTCTCAAGGGTCGAGATCCTGGTGCTGGACGAGGCGGACCGCATGCTGGACATGGGCTTCATCCGCGACATCCGCCGGGTGCTGGCGCTGCTGCCGGTGAACCGGCAGAACCTCATGTTCTCCGCCACCTTCTCCGACGAGATCCGCGCGCTCGCCGCCGGCATCTTGCGCGCGCCCGAGACCATCGACGTGGCGCCGCGCAACTCCACCGCGGAGCGCGTCAGCCAGCGCATCTACCCCGTGGACCAGGGCAAGAAGCGCGCGCTGCTCTCCAAGCTCATCACCGAGGGCGACTGGAAGCAGGTGCTGGTGTTCACCCGCACCAAGCACGGCGCCAACCGCCTGGCCGAGCAGCTCGGCAAGGACGGCATCCATTCCGCCGCCATCCACGGCAACAAGAGCCAGGGTGCGCGCACGCGCGCGCTGGCGGACTTCAAGTCCAACCGGGTGCGGGTGCTGGTGGCGACCGACATCGCCGCGCGCGGGCTGGACATCGACCAGCTGCCGCACGTCGTCAACTACGAGCTGCCGAACGTGCCGGAGGATTACGTGCACCGTATCGGCCGCACCGGCCGTGCCGGCAGCTCTGGCGAGGCCATCTCGCTGGTGGCGGGCGCCGAGCGCAGTCTGCTGCGGGACATCGAGCGGCTGCTGCGGGCCGAGCTGCCGCGCACGGTAGTGCCAGGCTTCGAGCCGGGCAGCGGCGGTGGCGAGGAACCTGACAACCGTCCGCCGCGCCAGCACCATGGACAGCGCCGCCACTCCGGCGGCGGCCAGCGCCAAGGCGGTGGACATCACCATGGCCACGGGCGTGGCCAGGGTCGCGGCAATGGCCAGCGCCGCAACGGCAACAGCGGCAGCGGCAATCGCTAGAGATTGACGGGGGACGTCGAAGCCCGCGGTGCGAGCCGCGGGCTTTTTTTATGCGCGCCTGAGTCTGGCTTCAAGACCTGACTTCACGCCGGGCCATTCGTCGTCCAGGATGCTGAAGTAGACCGTATCCCGGATACGGCCTGAGTAGGTCATGGTGTGCCTGCGCAGGATGCCGTCCTGCTTCGCGCCGAGCCGCAGGATGGCGGCACGGGATCTCTCGTTCAGACCATCTGTCTTCAGTTCCACCCGGGTGCAACCCAGCACCTCGAAGGCGTGGCGCAGCATCAGGTACTTGGCCTCGGTGTTCACGGCACTGCGCTGCCAGGGCTTGCCGATCCAGGTCCAGCCGATCTCCAGGCGCCCGTCCGGCACGCTGATGTTGGCGTAGCGGGTGCAGCCCACGACCTGGCCCGTATCTTTCAGCGTGGTGGTGAACGGCACGGACATGCCGCGGCGCTGCTCATCCAGCGCGAGCTCCACGTATGCCTGCATCTGCTGCCGGTCCAGCACCCGCGTGGGTATCCACCGCCACAGCTCTGGGTCCAGGCCCACGGCGCAGAGGCCCTCCAGGTGGCCGAGACCCAGGGGTACGAGGCGCACCTGGGTACCCTCGAGGGTGACGGGCGCGGGCTTGATCACGTGGGGGCGTTGCGGCGCACGAACACGCGCATCGAGTAGACGCTGAGGATGCACACGCCCACGCCGATGCTGGACTCCACGAAGCGCAGGAACGCGTTCAGGAACGGCGGCACGCCCGGCGAGGACTGGCTCAGGGCGGCGATGATGACCACCGTGGCGGCGGCGAGGCGCGCGTACTCGAAGATGTCCACCAGGTAGCAGATGGCGAGCGTCAGGCCGGCGCAGAGTGCCATGCCGACCATGCTGAAGCCGAACAGCGTGAGGTAGAGTCCGGCGATGAGCGCGCCGATGAAGGTGCCGATGCTGCGCAGCAGCGAGGACTTCAGGGTCTCGCGGATGGTACTCTGCAGGACCACCAGGCCGGAGATCACCGACCACACCCCGCCCACCTCCGCCGAGGGGCCGTGGAAGATGGCGGTGAAGCGCGAGCCCAGGTAGTAGGCCAGCAGCGTGATGAGCACGCCCTCGGCCGCGATGACCAGGGTCATGCGCCGCGGCTTGCGGAAGATGGTACGGGACCGCCAGGCGATGGGGCGCATCAGAACGTGGCGCCGGGCATGACCTTCTGGGCCAGGAACGTCTCCAGCTCCTTGGCGCCGCTGATGTCCACGCCGATCTCCTTGAGCAGCCCGCTCTGCAGGCGGTAGACCCAGCCGTGCACGTTGAGCGGCTGGCCACGCGCCCAGGCGTCCAGCACGATGGTGGTGCGGCAGACGTGCAGCACCTGCTCGATGACGTTGAGCTCGCAGAGCCGGTCGAGGCGCGTCTCCTGGGTGGGACGGATGCCGATATCGGATTCGTACTTCTCGGCGACGTCCTTCACATGCCGGAGCCAGTTGTCGATGAGGCCCAGGGAGGCGTTGCCGTAGGCGGCCTGCACGCCGCCGCAGCCGTAGTGACCGCAGACGATCACGTGCTCGACCTTGAGCACGTCCACCGCGTACTGCAGCACCGAGAGGCAGTTGAGGTCGGTGTGCACCACCACGTTCGCCACGTTGCGGTGCACGAACACTTCGCCCGGCATGAGGCCGATGATCTCGTTGGCGGGCACGCGGCTGTCGGCGCAGCCGATCCACAGGTACTTGGGGTTCTGCTGGGCGGAGAGCCGCCGGAAGAAGTCCGGCTTTTCCTTGACGATACCTTCTGCCCACGCCCGATTGTTGGCGAAGAGTTCCGGAAGCTTGTTCTTGTTCATGCCATCTGCCCCTCGATGATCATGGTTGCTCTCTCCTGCCGTTCAATCGCCGCCGAAGCGGAAGGAATCCAGGAACGCGGCGGCGCGTCCGTCCGCCGCCAGGGCCTTGTCTATCGCGTCATCCCCCGCGGCCGGCGGCCCGGGCGGCGGCGCGACGCAGGCCTTGCAGCCCATGGGCCACTCCATCCACAGCACCGCGACCTTGCCCTCGCGGGCGGCCGTGTACATCAGTATATAGGCGGTGTAATCCTCGGCCATCCACTGCGGATCCTGGGTCAGTGTGGTCATCGGCGTGCGCTCGGTGTAGAGCCGCAGCAGGCCCTCGGTGGCGGCGGTGTGCCAGGGCCGTTCCTCCACCAGTCGCATGGGCTCGACCCGCGCCGCCACCATCTGGCGGGCGAAGAACCGCATGGCGCCATCCGCCACGCGGCCGATGTCCGGCGCGGAGCGACCGTCGCTGGAGAACTCCTCCGCGTAGGCACGGTAGTACTCTCCCGGCCTGTCGAGCGGCATGAAGCTCGCATAGCTCAGGTTCGGGTGGTACTCCTCCGTGAGGCTGAGGTTGCGGTAGGCCGGGTCCGAGGGTGCAACGGGCGTAGTCACGCCGAACCAGTCGCGCATGTCATGGTAGCGGCCCTGGTCCAGGTGGCCGTACAGCACGCCCTTGACCAGCACCGGGCCAGGCGCAGGTGCGGGTGCGCCGGCGCAACCGGCCAGCAGCAGCGGCAGCAGGAGGCGCAGCCTCAAGCGGCGCAGTCGGGGTTGTGCACCCGCCGAGTGGAAGCGGGATATTTCTGCAGCCAGCGCGCGGGACGCATAGGCCGGGGCTTCAAGTCGCCGCCGCAGTTGGGGCAGATACCCTTGAGGCGCTCGCTGGCGCAGGCGGCGCAGTAGGTGCACTCGATGGTGCAGATCATGGCTTCGGCGGAATCCGGCGGCAGGTCCTTGTCGCAGCATTCGCAGTTGGGGCGCATCTCGAGCATGGCTCTCTCCTCAGAACGGATGGGACGCGGGCGGCGCGAGGGTGACCGGCGCCGGCGGCGCGATGGCCGGCAGCGTGGAAGTGGCGGCGGGCGGCGGAGCATCCAGCCCCAGGCCGTAGCGCGCGTTGAAGCACAGGAGGTGCGCGGTGGGATACGGCAGGAATGCGTTCCGGGCGTAGTCGTAGGCCCAGGCGGATTCGAAGCGGTCGAACCACTGCTTGTCCGGGTCGTAATCCACCACCGCCACCACGCGGGAGTTGGGCGCACCATCGTCCATGCAGTTGCCCAGGGCGAACATCTGCCCTGCCTTCAGCAGCGGCACGTCCTGTACCGCCACTACCTGCCAGACCTGGGTGAGTTGCTTGGGCGTGGTGTTCTGGTCCGCGCTCAGCAGGTAATGGTCACCCTGCCACACCAGGGACATGCCCCAGTCCACGCCGGGATGGGACTCGTCGAACTGCATGGTGTCCTGGTCCACCAGGTACTTGGGTCCGTATACCTGTTTCGGATCCTTGCCTAGGTAGCGGTTGATCTCCTTGGGCACACAGGCGCAGGCCAGGAGCGCCGCCAGGGCAACCAGGAACATGCGGCAGGGGATGCGCTGTAAAAAGACCCGAGACTGCATGGGCCCATTCTAACGTGGCGCGCCACGCGGGTCTTGGACCAGATGCTTGACAGGGAGCGGGCCAGCCCTAAGATAGCCGCCCCATGAAGACCACCCGCCTCCACCGCACGGTGCAGCAAGCGAGCCGACAACCCTAAGGTCCGGCACTGGGCAGTCCTGCCCGCATGTTTTCCTTAAGAAAACCGCCGGATAGGCGGTTTCTTTTTTTGAGCTTCTGTTCGGAGGATGGGGAAAATGGGTATCGAATTATTCGCACGGGGACTCGTCATCGGTTTCGCCATCGCGGCACCCGTGGGGCCCATCGGCCTCCTGGTGATCCGCCGCACCCTCACGGAGGGGCGCCTGCTGGGGCTGCTCACGGGCCTGGGCGCCGCCGTGGCGGACGCGCTCTATGGCTGCGTGGGCGCCTTCGGCCTCACCTTCATCTCGGGCTTCCTCATGGGCTACGCCTTCTGGACCAAGCTGATCGGCGGGACTTTCCTGGTGTACCTCGGCATCAGCACCTTCCGGGCCAAGCCGCGGGAAGAGAGCACAGGCGCCTCCAACGTGCGCTACGTGACCGCCTTTCTCTCAACCCTGGCGCTGACGCTGACGAACCCCGCCACCATCCTCTCGTTCATGGCGGTGTTCGCAGGTTTGGGACTTGGGACGACGGCGGGAGACTACGGCGCTGCGGGGATCGTGGTGGCGGGCGTGTTCATCGGCTCGGCCATCTGGTGGCTGCTGCTCTCGGGCGGCGTGGCGCTACTCCGCCACAAGTTAGATCCACGGACGATGGGATGGATCAACTACGGCTCGGGCGCTTTCCTGTCCGCCTTCGGCCTCTACGCGCTGGTGAGCCTCGCGGTCTAGTGCTTCTTGGGTGCGTAGAGGTCCGTGATGGTGCCCTCGAAGACCTCCGCTGCCAGCATCACGCTCTCGTTGAGGGTCGGATGCGGGTGGATGGTGAGGCCGATGTCTTCGGCATTGGCGCCCATCTCGATGGCGAGGGCGAACTCGCCCGTGAGCTCCCCGGCGTTGACGCCGGTGGCGGCGGCGCCGATCAACCGGCCCGTGCTCTCCTCGAAGATGAGCTTTGTCTGGCCGTCGGTGCGGTCGATGGAGCGGGCGCGGCCCGAGGCGGCCCAGGGGAACACGCCCTTGCCGTAGGCGATGCCCTTCTCCTTGGCCTCGGTCTCGGTCATGCCGACCCAGGCCACTTCGGGGTCGGTGTAGGCGACGGACGGGATCACGCGCGCATCGAAGAAGCGCTTGTGGCCCGCGGCGACCTCGGCGGCCACGTGGGCCTCGTGGCTGGCCTTGTGGGCCAGCATGGGATTGCCGATGACGTCGCCGATCGCGAAGACGTTCGGCGCGCTGGTGCGCATCTGGCGGTCCACGGGGATGAAGCCGCGCTCGTCCACCGTGACGCCCGCTTTCTCCGCATCCAATAATTTGCCGTTGGGACGGCGGCCCACCGCCACCAGGACGCGGCCGTAGGTCTGGGGTTCCGGCGCTCCCTCGCCCTCGAAGCTGGCCTTGATGCCCTGCTTCGTCGCTTCCAGTTTCGCCACCTTCACGCCCAGCAGGATCGATTCGTAGCGCTTCTTGATGCGCTGCTCCAGGGGGCGCACCACATCCCGGTCCGCGCCGGGAATGAGCGTCTCGGTGAGTTCCACCACGGTGACCTTCACGCCGAGGGCGTCGTATACGCAGGCCATCTCCAGGCCGATGATGCCGCCGCCCACCACCAGCATGCGCTCCGGCAGGTCCTTCAGCTCCAATGCGCCGGTGGAGTCCATGATGCGCGGATCGTCCGGCAGGCCCGGGATCTTCGTCACGGAACTGCCGGCGGCGACGATGCACTGCTCGAACTTGATGACGGTCTGCTTGCCCTCGTGCTCCGCGGCGAGATGGTGCGGACCCAGGAACTTGCCGGTGCCGGTGACCACCTGCACCTTGCGCTGCTTCGCCAGCATGGCGAGGCCGTCGGTGGACTTCTTGACGACCTTCTCCTTGAAGCCGCGCAGCTTGTCGAGATCGATCTTGGGCTCGCCGAACACCACACCGTTCTCGGCCATGGCTTCCGCGTCCTCGATGACCTTGGCGGCGTGCAGCAGCGCCTTGGAGGGGATGCAGCCCACGTTGGTGCAGACGCCGCCCAGCGCCGCGTAGCGCTCCACCATCACGGTGTTGAGGCCGAGGTCCGAGGCGCGATAGGCAGCGCTGTAGCCACCCGGCCCGGAACCGATGACCACGAGCTGGCATTCGATGTCGTGCTTGCCGGAGTACTCGGGCACGTTAGCCGCCGCAGGCGAGGGCTTGGGCGCTTCTGCCTTGGGAGCAGCCGCAGCGGGTGCAGGGGCAGCAGGTCTGGATGCGGCGGGCTTTGCCGTGGCGGCAGCTTCGTCCACTTCCAGCACGGCGACCAAGGTGCCTTGCGAGGCCTTGTCACCCTTCTTGAGCTTCACTTCCTTCACCACGCCCGCGGCGGGGGAAGGGATGTCCATGGCGGCCTTGTCGGTCTCCAGGGTCACGAGCCCCTGCTCCTTCGCGACCTGCTCGCCCACCTTCACCAGCACGTCGATCACGTCGACGTCCTTGAAGTTGCCGATGTCCGGGACTTTGACTTCGAGAGTCTTAGGCATGTGTCAACCTTTGGTTCGGAAGCCGGGGCTTTAATCCCAGCGGTTGGCGTTCTTGGGGAATCCGGGTCTCTGCACGCGCACCACGCAGAAGCGCTGTCCGCTGGGAGCCTGCATCACCACCCAGCGGGGCAGCTCCGCCACCACCGTGGCGCCCAGCTTCTGCAGGCGCTTCACCTCGGCGGGGATGTCGTCGGTCTCGATGTCGATGTGCACGCGGCTCTCGTGCTCCACCTTCTGGATCTCGACGATGGGCTCGTCCGGCGGGGTCTCCAGCATGCGGTAGTTGCCGCGGCTGCCGGGGTGCTTCGGATCCACCGGCCAGCCGAGGGCGGCGCCCCAGAACTCGGCGGCCGCATCAACGTCGTCGGTCTTGCAGTCGATCAGCAGGGCACACAGACGGGAATGATGCATTTGCTATCCCTTGCGCCTTAGAGCACGAGCCCCCGGGCTTCCGACAGGATCTTGGAGAGGAAGGTGGTAAAGCGCGCCGCCGACGCACCATCGATGACCCGGTGGTCATAGGAAAGCGACAGTGGCAGCATGAGCCGCGGCTGGAAGGCCTTGCCGTCCCACACCGGCTTCATCTGGGACTTGGAGACGCCGAGGATGGCCACCTCCGGCGCGTTCACGATGGGGGTGAAGGCAGTGCCGCCGATGCCGCCCAGGCTCGAGATGCTGAAGCAGCCGCCCATCATGTCGTCAGCCTTGAGCTTGCCATCGCGGGCCTTGGCGGCGAGCTCACCCAGTTCCTTCGCCACCTCGAAGACGTTCTTCCTGTCGGCATCGCGGATCACCGGCACCACCAGGCCGTTGGGGGTGTCCGCCGCGAAACCGATGTGGATGTACTTCTTCATCACCTGGTTCTGGCCCGTGGGATCCAGGGAGGAGTTGAAGTCCGGATACTCCTTGAGCGCGGCGACGCTGGCCTTCACCAGGAAGGCGAGCGGCGTGAGCTTGGCGCCGATCTTCTCGGCGTCGGACTTGAGTTCCTTGCGCAGGTTCTCGAGATCGGTGATGTCCGCCTCGTCGTGCTGTGTGACGTGGGGCACGTTGACCCAGGCGGCCTGCAGGCGCGGCCCGGAGATCTTCTTGATGCGGGAGAGCGGCTTGATTTCCACCGCGCCGAAGCGCGCGAAGTCCACCTCCGGCACCTTGGGCAGTCCACCGCCGCCGGCCATGGCGCCGCCCTGCATGACAGCCTTTACGAAGGCCTTCACGTCATCGGGCGTGATGCGTCCCTTGCGGCCGGAGCCGTTGACACGGGAGAGGTCCACGCCCAGTTCGCGGGCGAACTTGCGCACCGAGGGACCGGCATGGGCCTTGCCGAAACCGGATTCGTTAATGGGCGGCAAGGAAGTGGGCGCAGCTGCGCGCGAGGCCTGAGGTGCAGGCGCAGGAGCGGCTTTCGGCGCTTCCTTCGTGGGTGCCGGGGCCTTGGCCGGAGCGGCAGCGGCAGCGGCAGGCTTGGATGCCTCCGCCTCCGCGTCCATGACGAGTACCAGGGTGCCTTCTGAGACCTTGTCACCCTTCTTCACCGCCACGCTCTTGACGGTACCTGCGTACGGCGCGGGCACGTCCATAGCGGCCTTGTCGGTCTCGAGGGTGATGAGGCCCTGTTCCTTGGCGACCTTGTCGCCGGCCTTGACCATGACCTCGATGACCTCGACGCCCTGGAAGTTGCCGATGTCCGGGACTTTGATTTCTTTTTCCGCCACGGCGCTTCTCCTTACACCGTGACCGGGTTGGGCTTGTTCGGATCGATGCCGTATTTCTTCATGGCCTCGACCACCTTCTTGGCATCCAGCTGACCTTCGTCCGCCAGGGACTTAAGCGCGGCGACCGTGACGTAGCGGCGGTCCACCTCGAAGAAGTGGCGCAATCCGGTGCGGGTGTCGCTGCGGCCATAGCCGTCGGTACCCAGCACCGTATAGCGGCGCGGAACGTACTCGCGCACCTGGTCGGCGAAGAGCTTCATGTAGTCGGTGGCGGCGATCACCGGGCCAGCATGCTTCTCCAGCATCTGGGTCACGTAAGGGATGCGGGGCTTCTCCCCGGCATGGAACAGGTTCCAACGGCTGCAGTCCTGGCCCTCGCGGCGCAGCTCCGTGAAGCTGGTGGCGCTCCATACGTCCGCCGACACGCCCCACTCCTTCTCGAGCATCTCGGCGGCGGCCTCCACCTCGCGCAGGATGGTGCCGGAGCCCATGAGCTGCACGCGCAGCTTGTTCTTTCCGCCTTCCTTCAAGAGGTACAGGCCCTTGAGGATGCCCTGCTCAGCGCCCGCCGGCATGGCCGGCTGCGCATAGTTCTCGTTCATGCAGGTCAGGTAGTAGAAGACATTCTCCTGCTCCTGGAACATCCGGCGCATGCCGTCCTGCACGATCACCGCCACCTCATAGGCATAGGTGGGATCGTAGGACACGCAGTTGGGGATGGTGGAGGACATGATGTGGCTGTGGCCGTCCTCGTGCTGCAGGCCCTCGCCCTCCAGCGTGGTTCTTCCTGCGGTACCTCCGATGAGGAAGCCGCGAGCCTGGATGTCCCCAGCCGCCCAGGCCAGGTCGCCGATGCGCTGGAAGCCGAACATGGAGTAGTAGATGTAGAACGGGACCATCTGCACGCCGTGGTTGCTGTAGGCGGTGGCCGCGGAAATCCAGGAGGACATGGAGCCGGCCTCGGTGATGCCCTCTTCGAGGATCTGGCCGGACTTGTCTTCCTTGTAGAACATGAGCTGGTCGGCGTCGGCGGGCTCGTAGAGCTGGCCCACGGAGGAGTAGATGCCGATCTGGCGGAACAGGCCTTCCATGCCGAAGGTGCGTGCCTCGTCCGGAACGATGGGCACGACGTGCCTGCCGATGCCCTTGTCCTTCACCAGCGCGGTGATGATGCGCACGATCGCCATGGTGGTGGAGATCTCGCGGTCGCCGGTGCTCTCGAGGAAGGTCTTGAAGAAGTCCAGCGCCGGCACCGGCAGCGCCTTCGCCTTGCGGCGGCGCTGCGGCAGGTAGCCGCCCAGCTTCTCGCGGCGGGCCTTGAGGTACTTCACCTCGTCGCTGTCCGCCGGCGGACGGGCGAACGGGACCTTGCCGATCTCCTCGTTACTGACCGGGATGTTGAAGGTGTCGCGGAAGGCCTTGAGTGCGTCCTCGTCCAGCTTCTTCTGCTGGTGCGCGCCCATGGCGCCTTGGCCTGACTTGCCCATGCCGAAGCCCTTGACGGTCTTCGCCAGGATCACTGTGGGCTGGCCCTTGTGGGTGACCGCCGCCTGGTAGGCCGCGTGCACCTTGCGCGCGTCGTGGCCGCCGCGGTTCAGGTTCCAGATCTCCTCGTCGCTCATGTTGGCGACCATCTCCAGGAGTTCCGGGTACTTGCCGAAGAACTTCTCGCGGACGAACTTGCCGTCCTTGGACTTGAAGTTCTGGTACTCGCCGTCCACGCACTCCATCATGAGGCGCTTCAGGAGGTCATCCTTGTCGCGCTCAAGCAGCGGATCCCAGCGCGAGCCCCACAGCACCTTGATCACGTTCCAGCCGCTGCCGCGGAAGTTCGCCTCCAGTTCCTGGATGATCTTGCCGTTGCCGCGTACCGGGCCGTCCAGGCGCTGCAGATTGCAGTTGACCACGAAGATGAGGTTGTCGAGCTTCTCGCGCGAGGCGAGGGAGATGGCGCCGAGCGACTCCGGCTCGTCCATCTCGCCGTCGCCCAGGAACGCCCATACCTTGCGGTCGCTCTCGGGGATGAAGCCGCGATGCTCCATGTAGCGCATGAAGCGCGCCTGGTAGATGGCCTGCAGGGGTCCCAGGCCCATGGACACCGTCGGGAACTGCCAGTAGTCCGGCATCAGCCAGGGATGCGGATAGGAGGTGAGGCCGTCCCGCTCCACCTCTCGGCGGAAGTTCAGGAGCTGCTCCTCGGTGAAGCGCCCCTCCAGGAAGGAACGGGCATAGATGCCGGGCGAGGAGTGGCCCTGGATGTAGATCATGTCGCCGCCGTTGTCCTGGGTCGGCGCGCGCCAGAAGTGATTGAAGCCCACCTCATATAAGGTGCCGGAGGAGGCATAGGTGGCGATGTGGCCGCCGATGCCTGAGTTCGCCTTGTTGGCATGCACCACCATGGCCATGGCGTTCCAGCGCAGGTAAGCCTCGATGCGCTTCTCGATGGCGCGGTCGCCGGGATAGGCCGGTTGCTGGTTGGCGTTGATGGTGTTGACGTAGGCAGTGTTCGGGCTGTACGGCAGGTAGGCGCCGCTGCGGCGCGCTTTATCTATCAGCTGTTCGATGAGGAAGTGGGCGCGCTCGGCACCCTCCACGTCCAGCACCGACGCCAGGGCATCGAGCCACTCGTGGGTCTCGGCCGGATCCAGGTCCTCGATGTTCGTCATGTCGTTCGCCATGGCAAGGCATGCCCTGTGGTTATCGCGTCGTACGGGGAATAAAAACCCCGCCGCCGCGGGGTGTACGGCCGACTTAAGGCCGTCCCGATGCTGGTCTCGCGCTTTCGGCAGGGCCGGAAGCCCTATATCATCACTCCCGGAAATCCCACCGGTCCGGACCACCCGATGCCCGCCAAGCTGCCGCGTCTTCCCAGGTTCGAGATACGCCAGCTGGCCGTGGATGCCGCCCGGGTGGATGCCCTGGACGCGGTCATTATACTGCTGCCGGAAAGCGCGCTCCAAAAGCGCTGGCCGGAATTTGCCCACTCTGAACGGCTGCAGAAACGCCTGGACGGCAAGAAGACGCTCGCCCCGACGCGCGTGGACCTGGCCAATGGCCGCGGCACGGTCGCGGTCCTGGCCGGCTACAAGCCGGACGCCTCCACGTTCGATCTCCTCACCCTCGCCCGCCGCTGCATCGCCAAGGTGCGTGAGAGCGAGGCGGCGGATGTGGGAGTGATGCTGCCGGCAGTGGACGAGACCCGTCGGCCGGCGCTGCTGGACGCGGTGGTATCCGCGGCGGCGGCCTCGAACTTCGATGCACCGAGCTTCAAGGCCGAGCCGGCCGGGATCCGCCACATCCGCAACCTGGTGCTGCTCCATGGCAGCAAACCGCTGGACTTCAGCCGGCGCCTGGCGGAGGCGGAAGGCAATGCCCTCGCCCGCTGGCTCACGCTGCTGCCGGCGAACTACCTCACGCCCGGCCTCTACCTGAGCTACGTGAAGGAACTCGCCCGGCGCGAGGGTTGGAAGCTCGAGTTCCTGGATGAGAAGAAATTGCATAAGGCAGGCGCCGGCGCATTTCTGGCGGTGAGCCGGGGCAGCGCCGAACGTGATGCCGGCATCGTGCACCTCACGTACAAGCCAGCCAAACTGGCGAAGGGTGCCAAGCCTCTCGCGCTGGTGGGCAAGGGCATCTGCTACGACACCGGCGGCGTGAACCTGAAGTCCGCCAAGTCCATGTTCGGCATGCACGGTGACATGCAGGGCTCGGCGGTGGCGCTGGGCACGCTGCTCGCCCTCACCCGCCTCAAGGCGCCATTCCCGGTGGATGCCTGGCTCGCGCTCTCGCGCAACGAGATCGGCCCACGGGCCTATACCCAGAACGAGGTGGTGCGCGCCTCCAACGGCGTCACCATCGAGATCGTGCACACGGATGCGGAAGGCCGCATGGTGCTGTCGGACACCCTGGCCCTGGCGAGCCGCAGCGCGCCGGGCCTGATGCTGGACTACGCGACGCTCACCGGAAGCTGCATCGTGGCGCTCGGCAGCCGCTATGCCGGCGCCTTCACCCGTGATGGCGAACTCGGCAAGGCGGTCATCGCCGCGGGCGTCGCGAGCGGCGAGCGGGTCTGGCCCCTGCCGGTGGACGCGGACTACGACGAAGCCATCGAGAGCCAGGTGGCGGACGTCAAACAGTGCATCATCGAGAGTGAGGCGGACCACATCCTCGCGGCACGCTTCCTGGGCCGCTTCGTGCCGGACTCGGTACCCTGGGTGCACGTGGACCTGTCCTGCGCGGAGCACAAGGGCGGCCTCGCCCATGTGCCCACCGACACCACTGGTTTCGGCGTACGCTTCACCCTGCAGCTGCTGCAGGACCAGGGCATGGTGGCATGAACCAGCTCACCCTCATCCGTCCTGACGACTGGCACCTGCACCTCAGGGATGGCGCGCTGCTGAAGGACATACTGCCCCACACGGCGGCGCGCTTCGGCCGCGCCATCGTGATGCCCAACCTCAAGCCGCCCGTGACCACCCTGGAGCTGGCGCTGCAATACCGCGAGCGCATCATGGCGGTGATGCCGAAAGGCTCCGACTTCACGCCCCTCATGACGCTCTACCTCACGGAGAGCACCTCGCCGGAAGAGATCCACAGGGCGAAGGCCAATGGCCACGTGCACGCGGTGAAGTATTACCCGGCCGGCGCCACCACCAACGCGGATTCCGGCGTGCGCGACATCCTGCGCTGCCAGAAGGTGCTGGAGACCATGGCTGACGTGGGCCTGCCGCTCCTGATCCATGGCGAGGTGACGGACCCGGCGGTGGACGTGTTCGACCGGGAGGCGGTGTTCATAGACAAGGTACTCGCGCCCCTGGCGCAGCGCCTGCCTAACCTCAAGGTGGTGCTGGAGCACATCACCACCAAGACCGCTGTGGATTTCGTGCGCGCGGCGCCGGCGAACGTGGGCGCCACCCTCACGCCACAGCACCTGCTGCACAACCGTAACGCCATCTTCAAGGGCGGCATCCGCCCGCACCTGTATTGCCTCCCGATCCTGAAACGCGAGCGGGACCGGGAAGCGCTGGTGCAGGCGGCAGTGAGCGGCGATCCCAAGTTCTTCCTGGGTACCGACAGCGCGCCTCACGCCCAATACCTCAAGGAGAATGCCTGCGGCTGCGCCGGCATTTACACCGCCCACGCCGCCATCGAGCTCTATGCCGAGGTGTTCGAAGCGGCAGGCCGGCTCGACCGACTGGAGGGTTTCGCCAGCTTCCACGGCGCGGACTTCTACGGCCTGCCCCGCAACCGCGACCGCATCACTCTCGTGAGGAAGCCCTGGACGCCGCCCGAGAGCTATGCCTTCGGCGAGCACCGGCTGGTACCGTTCCGAGCCGGCGAGGAAGTGAGCTGGACCCTGGGTTGAGCGTATCTTCCCCCGTACGCTTCCTTTATCCTGCTCCCCCATGGACCACTCAACCCACCCGCACCCTTTCTCCCAGCGCTTCCGCGGCTTCCTGCCGGTGGTGGTGGACGTGGAGACCGGCGGCTTCAACGCGCAGACCGACGCACTGCTGGAGATCGCGGGTGTGCTGCTGGAGATGGACGACTCCGGCCGGATCCGGCGGGGCTCTACCCACAGCTTCCACGTGCAGCCCTTCGAGGGCGCGAACATGGAGCCGGCGGCGCTCGCCATCACCGGCATCGACCCCTACCACCCGCTGCGTCCGGCGCTGCCGGAGCGCGAAGCCCTGCGGCGCCTGTTCCGCGAGGTGCGCAACGAGCTGGACAAGTACGGCTGCACCCGGGCGGTGCTGGTGGGACACAACTCCTTCTTCGACCTGAACTTCCTTAATGCCGCCGTGGCGCGCAGCGGCGTCAAGCGCAACCCGTTCCACCCCTTCTCGAGCTTCGACACCGCCACCCTGGGCGGCGTGGCGGTCGGACAGACGGTGCTGGCGCGGGCGGCGGAGGCCATGGGCCTGGCCTGGGACAGCGCCGCGGCCCATTCCGCCTCTTACGATGCGGAGAAGACCGCCGACCTCTTCTGCGAGATCGTCAACCGCTTCCAGGACATCTACCTGGCTTCTCTGAAGCGCTGAAAAAGAAACGGGGCCGCAAGGCCCCGTTTCCTTGTTGCCGCCGCGGCGGCTTCAGGCGTGATTTATGCCTTTGTCGTCCAGCAGCTTCTTCAGCTCGCCGGACTCGAACATCTCGACGGTGATGTCGCAACCGCCGATGAGCTCGCCCTTCACGAACAGCTGCGGGAAGGTCGGCCAGTTGGAGTAGCGCGGCAAGTTGGCGCGCACCTCCGGCTCGGCCAGCACGTTGACGTGCCCGAACTCCACACCCAGTGCCTTCAGCACCTGGGAGGTGCGGGCCGAGAAGCCGCACTGCGGGAAGTCCGGGGTGCCCTTCATGAAGAGCACCACCGGCCGGCTCTCGATCTCGCGCTTGATGCGTTCCACCACCTCGTCCATCGTCTCCCTCCGGGAATCGCCCTGTTGCGTCAGTCGGATTTCACTTCGATATTGTTGACCACATCCTTCACGCCGTCCACGCTCTTGGCCACGGTCTCGGCCTGGTCCTTCAGCGCCTGGGTCGGCAGGGTGCCGCTCAGCGCGACCACCTGATGGGTGGTCTCGACATGGATGTCGAAGGACTTCAGGCCCGTGTCACCCAGGAGCTTGGTCTTCACGGCCGTGGTGAGGTAGGAGTCATCCACGAAAGTCCCGGCCCGCTGGGCCGGCATGGGCTTGTCGCTGGCACAGCCGGTGACGACGGCAGTGACGGACACTGTCGACAGCAAGGCGACGATCAAAGCGCTTCTCTTCATGTTCATTCTTCTATCTCCTCGATTTCATTGCCGCGCGGACGCCACCTTGGCATGCCGCAGCGGGAGTTCATCGAGTATACGACGCCGTTCTTCCTCAGATAGCCGCATCCAGCCCGCGATCTCGTTTATGTGACGCCTGCACCCCTGACAATAGTTCGCGTCGTCCAGCATGCAGACCCCTATGCAGGGGGAAGTGACCGTGGAGAGTGCCGGGCTGGACATTTGGGGATGCGATGGCGTGGCCTATGGGAAAGATTATACTAGAGCGCATAATGCGATTGGACGTAACGCGTCCCGCCGCGTCCCCCTAGGGTCCCGCGAGAATTCAAACAGAGGAGTATGCGATGAACCCCCTGAACAGCATCAAAGGCACTCTCACCCTGGGCTTCGTGCTCGCCATCGTGGTGGCGCTGATAGCCAGCATGGGCGTGGGCAGCCTGAACTGGCTGGTCCTGGTCCGCTGGTTCCATATCCTGGCCGGCATCACCTGGATCGGCCTGCTCTACTACTTCAACTTCGTGCAGACCCCGGCCATGGCCGACGCGGCCGCGGACAAGGGTGGCCCGGGCGGGGCCGGCATCTCCAAGTACGTGGCGCCACGCGCCCTGCTGTGGTTCCGCATGTCGGCGGCGGTCACCTGGGTACTGGGCTTCATCTACCTGGCCTGGACCGGCAACCTGGGCGCCTTCGCCTTCGGCATGCTGGGCGAGGCAGTGAACACCTACCAGCTCACCATCGGCATCGGCGCCTGGCTCGGCACCATCATGCTGTTCAACGTGTGGGTGCTGATCTGGCCGAACCAGAAGAAGATCCTCGGCATCGTCGCCGCCAGCGACGAGGAGAAGGCCAAGGCCCGCAAGGTGGCGGCCATGGCCTCACGCACCAACACCATGCTCTCCATCCCCATGCTGCTGTGCATGGCCTCCGCGTTCCACGGCATGCCCTTGATCCATGGCTGAGCCCCCGAGCCCAGCGCTCCAAGACACAAAGCCCGGCCGCAAGGCCGGGCTTTTTTTGCCCCTGGGACAGCTGTGCCGCATTTATAATAGACAGTTTATCAGCCAGGCTGCGCCCTAATGTCCACTGCTCTTCCTACAGACATCTCTGTCACGGTGAGCCGTGCGCTCACCGAAGATATCGGTGGTGGCGACCTCACCGCCGCGCTAGTGCCGGAAGCGGCGCAGGCGAAGGGAAGAGTCATCTCGCGCCAGGAAGCCGTGATCTGCGGCACCGCTTGGTTCGACGAGGTTTTCCGCCAGGTGGACGCCGACATCCACATCCATTGGGAAGTACGCGACGGCGACGTCGCGCACAAGGATCAGGTGCTGTGCCGCCTGGAAGGCCCGGCCCGCGGATTGCTGACCGGCGAGCGCAGCGCCCTCAACTTCCTGCAGACCCTCTCCGGCACCGCCACCGCGGCACGCCGTTACACGGAAGCCGTGAAAGGCACCCGTGCCACCATCCTGGACACCCGCAAGACCTTGCCGGGCCTGCGCTTGGCCCAGAAATATGCGGTGCGCTGCGGCGGCGCCAGCAATTACCGCATAGGCCTGTATGACGGTATCCTTATCAAGGAGAACCACATCATGGCGGCGGGCGGCATCGCGCCGGCAGTCAAGGCGGCTCGCGCCGGCGGCGCACAGGTGCCGGTGGAAGTGGAGGTGGAGACCCTGGAGCAGCTGCAGGAGGGTCTCGCTGCTGGCGCGGATATCCTGTTACTGGACAATTTCGACCTGGCGGGGATGCGCCAGGCCGTAGCCATTACAGCGGGCCGCGCGAAGCTGGAGGCCTCCGGCGGCATCGGCATCGATGCCGTGCGCCAGGTGGCGGAGACGGGGGTGGATTACATCTCGGTGGGCTCGCTCACCAAGCATGTGCAGGCGGTGGACCTGTCGCTGCGTTTCGAATTCGGGAAGGGTTGATCACGTACCGGCCGGCCGCACCGCGTCCGCGCCGCCACTGAGGGACAAGCATGTCGGGACTCCTCTTCGCGCTCATCGTCATCGCCACGCTGTGGGCGCTGGCCTACTTCGCCGCCCCGCTGTGGGCCTGGACCGCGGCCATCGCGCTGATGCTGGTGGCGGATGGCTGGCTCTGCCATCTGGCCCCCACAGCCGCGTGGATCGTGTTCCTCATCGCAGCCGTGGTGCTCAATGTGGTTCCGCTGCGGCGCCTGCTCATCAGCGACCACCTCTTGGGCTGGTTCCGCAAGGTGCTGCCACCCATCTCCGAGACCGAGCGCATCGCCATCGATGCCGGCAACACCTGGTGGGACGCAGACCTTTTCACCGGCCGGCCGGACTGGAACAAGCTGCTCGCCACCCCGCCCGCGGCGCTCAGCGATGAGGAGCAGGCGTTCCTGGACGGTCCGGTGGAGGAGTTCTGCAAGTCGCTGGACGACTGGCACATCACCCACGACCTGCAGGACCTGCCGCCCCAGGCCTGGGAGCAGATCCGCAAGCACCGCTTCTTCGGCATGATCATCCCCAAGCAGTACGGAGGCCTGGGCTTCTCGGCCCTGGCGCACTCCACGGTGGTGATGAAGATCGGCACCCGCAGCACCAGCGCTGCCGTCACCGTGATGGTGCCGAACTCGCTCGGCCCTGGCGAGTTGCTTCTGCACTACGGCACCGAGGAACAGAAGCAGCACTACCTGCCGCGCCTCGCGCGTGCCGAGGAGATTCCCTGCTTCGCCCTCACCGGTCCCTACGTGGGCTCCGATGCAGGCGCGCTTCCGGATACCGGCGTCGTCTGCAAGGGCAGCTATCAAGGCAAGGAGACGCTGGGCTTCCGCGTGAGCTGGGACAAGCGCTATATCACCCTCGCCCCCATCTCGACGCTGCTGGGCGTGGCCTTCAAGGCATACGACCCGGACCACCTCCTGGGCGACAAGGTGGATCTCGGCATCACCCTTGCGCTGATCCCCACCAACCTGCCCGGCATCGAGATCGGCACGCGCCACAATCCGCTGAACGCGGCCTTCATGAACGGCCCGACCCGTGGCAAGGACGTGTTCATCCCCTTCGACTGCCTGATCGGCGGCACCCAGTACATCGGCAAGGGTTGGATGATGCTGATGAACTGCCTGTCGGTGGGCCGCGCGATCTCGCTGCCTGCCCTCGGTACCGGCGCCGGCAAGCACGCCAGCCGCGTGGCCGGAGCCTACGCGCGGGTGCGCAAGCAGTTCCGCGTGCCCATCGGCAAGTTCGAGGGCGTGGAGGAGGCGCTGGCACGCATCGCCGGCATCACCTACCGCATGGAAGCGGCTCGCAAGCTCACCGCCGGTGCTCTGGACCGGGGCGAGAAGCCTTCGGTACTGTCGGCCATCCTCAAGTACCACTGCACCGAGGGCATGCGCCAGGTGCTGGCGGACGCCATGGACGTGCACGGCGGACGCGGCGTGATGATGGGGCCGCGCAACTACCTCGCCCGCGGCTACCAGGCGGTACCAGTGAGCATCACCGTCGAGGGCGCGAACATCCTCACTCGCAGCATGATCATATTCGGCCAGGGCGCGATCCGCGCCCATCCTTATCTCCTCAAGGAGATGGAAGCGGCCTCAAGCGCCGACCAGGCCAGGGCGGCGCTGGACTTCGACAAGGCCCTGTTCGCGCATATCGGCTTCACCATCAGCAATGCCGCGCGGTCCCTGTTCCTGGGCCTCACCGGTGCACTGTTCGCCGTCGCTCCGGGCACCGGCCGCACCCGCCGCTACTTCCGTCAACTCTCGCGCATGAGCGCCGCGTTCACCTTCACGGCGGATGTGGGCCTGCTGATGCTGGGCGGCGAGATGAAGCGCAAGGAGAAGCTCTCGGCCCGCTACGGCGACATGCTGAGCCACCTGTATCTCACTTCGGCGGTGCTGAAGCAGTACGAGGACCAGGGCCGGCCGGAGACGGACCTGCCGCTGGTGGAATGGGCCTGCCAGGATTCCTTTTACGCCATGCAACAGGCGCTCGAGGGCATCCTGCGCAACTTCCCCTCCCGCCTGGCCGCTTGGCTGATGCGGTTGATCGTGTTGCCGGTGGGAAGGCCTTATGCTCCGCCCACCGACAGGCTGGGCCACAAGGCCGCGAGCCTGCTGCTGCAGCCCTCGGACGCCCGCGACCGCCTGACGCGCTACGCCTTCACTTCCACCGACCCCAAGGATCCGGTGGGCAGGATGGAGCACGCGCTCAAGCAGACCCTGGCGGCGGAACCGGTGGAAGAGAAGCTGCAGGCGGGCCTCAAGAAGCGCCTGGCACCGGCCAACTACCTCAAGCTGGTGGACGAAGCCGTAGCGAAGAACGTGCTGAGCACGGACGAAGCCCGGCTGCTGCGGGACGCCCACGCAGTAGCCCGCGATGCCATCGACGTGGACGAGTTCGGAACGATGCGGGGCGAATGACCCGGAATGGTGGGAAGCCCGCTCCTGCAAAGGGGCGGGCTTTTTTATCGCTTAAATCTCCAGGTCGGGTGCACCGCGCAGCAGGCGGTCGCACTGGTCGGCGGGCAACGGCGGACTGAACAGGAAGCCCTGCATCAGGTGGCAGCCCTCCGCCGCCAGCTGCTTCATCTGCTCCACCGTCTCCACACCTTCGGCGATGACACGGAACTTGAGCCGGTCCGCCAGGGTCAGGATCACCCGCGCGATGGCGGCGTCGTACTCGTTGGTGGCGATGCCCTGCACGAAGGCGCGGTCGATCTTGATGATGTCTACCGGCAGGTGCTTGATGTACATCAGCGAGGAATGGCCGGTGCCGAAGTCGTCGAGGGCGATGCGCACGCCCAGGGACTTCAGGTCCTCAAGGATGCGGATGCTGGCCTTCACGTCCTGCATGATCAGGCTTTCGGTGATCTCGAACTGCAGTGCCGAGGGCGGCAAGCCCGAAGCCATGAGCGCGTCCTCCACCACCCGCTTGAGGTTCTGCATGGTGAACTGGCGCACCGAGAGGTTCACCGCCACGTGCAGGCGCTTGGCGCGCGAGGACTTATACCACAGGCCAACCTGGCGGCAGGCCTCCTCCAATACCCACTGGCCGAGGGGCACGATCAGTCCGGTCTCTTCCGCGAGCTGGATGAACTCGCCTGGCGGCACCAGGCCGATCTCAGGATCCTGCCAGCGCACCAGCGCTTCCACGCCCACCACGCCGCCTTCCCGGATGTCGAACTGCGGCTGGTAGTGCAGCACCATCTCGTTATGCTTGAGGGCGCGGCGCAGTGCGTTCTCGCTGGAGAGGCGCTGCATCGCCTTGGCGTGCATGTCCTGGGTGAAGAACTGGTAGTTGTTGCGACCACGCTCCTTGGCCTTGTACATGGCGCTGTCGGCGTTCTGCAGCAGCGCCTGCACCGTGGTGCCATCGCCCGGATACATGCTCACGCCGATGCTGGCGCCGAGATTCACCTCGGTGCCCTCCAGCAGCATGGACTCGGACAGGGACGTCAGAATGCGCTCGCAGGTCAGCGTGACCGACTGGGGCTCGTTGCAGTCTTCGATGATCACTGTGAACTCATCCCCGCCAAGGCGGGCCACCGTATCTGAAGTACGCACGCACTCCAGCAGGCGCTGGCCGATCTGGTAGAGCATCTGGTCGCCCACGTTGTGGCCGAGCGAGTCGTTCACGCTCTTGAAGCGGTCCACGTCGATGAACAGCAGGGCCATGGGCTTGCGCGAGCGGCGGGCACGGGCCAGCGACTGTTCCATGCGGTCCAGGAACAGGGTGCGGTTTGGCAGTCCGGTGAGATGATCATAGTTCGCCAGCCGCCGCATCTCCTCCTCTGCCTGCTTGCGATCAGCAGCCGAGAGGGCCAACGCCATGAAGTCAGCCAGCGCGCTTGCGTAGTTCATCTCCTCGGCGGTCCAGGGGCGCACGCCCCCGGTCCACTCATGGAATACCACGCCGCGCACCTTGTATCCGTGGCGGAACGGCACGAACAGCACCGCGCTGGTGTTGTGCGGCTTGAAGTAGTGGTGCCAGACCTTGGCAAGGCCCGCGTCGCGCTCGATGTCAGGCACCGGCACCGCTCGGCTCTGCTGCAGGTCCTCGAAGAGCTGCGGGCACTCATCCTTCTCGATGTTCGCGCGGGACTGGGTGGAATGCTCACCGCGCTCGTAGATGTGCACGCAGCGCATGGCGGTGCCGATGGAGTTCATCAGCCAGATGCTGATGCGCTCGCACTGGGTGGCCTGGGTCGAGCGCGAGCTGATCACCTCGAAGGCGGCCCGCAGGTCGCCGGTGGAGATGCTGGGGTCGCGGGTGAGCTCGTAGAGCTGGGAATCCTTGTGGCGGGTCTTCTCTTCCTCGCGCTTGAGCCGGGTCTCGAGCCGGGTGCGCTGGTTGACCTCGTTGTCCAGCTCCTCGGTCATGCCCTCGTACGAGAGCTTCAGCCGCAGCCGTTCCGCGATCTCGCCCTGCTGGGCGCGGGCGATCAGGCACAGGGTGACCATGACCACCGCGCTCACGAACGCCACCAGCAGGCCCGCCGAACCCGGCTCCATCGCCAAGCGTACGTCGATGGGCAGGAACAGCATGGTGAGATAGGCGATGTAGAACATCACGTTACCGGCGAACATCATGGCCGGCAGCGAGCCCATGGCCACCAGCAGCACCAGCAGTGTGACCTGGTGCTGCATCGAACCCGGCGTGAACATCATCCAGCCGGCGCCGCCCCAAGCGATGCCTAGCAGTGCGGTGAGCACCAGGAAGAGCTTCTGCCAGTGTGTTGCGGTGGTGATGGACTCGATGTCGCCGTCGGCGCGCCAGCTCAGCCAGATGCGGATGCCGCTGACCAGCACCATGCAGGCGAGCCAGGACAGCATCACCACATGGTTGATCTCAGGCCAGAATGCCACCGCCGCCAGCAGCGCGGCGCAGATCACCGCTACATCGGTCCAGCGACCGAATTTACGAAGCGCATTGACCCGAGCCAGCTGCACATGCTGGTCGAAGGACATGAATTTACGAACTGGCTGCTCTGCCGCCACGCTCCAACCCCTGAAGCGCTAGTTTGCCGGATGCCCAAGCTCCCTCCCAGGAGATTTGAGCACATAATCTATAAAAGATTATGTCATATTGAAGCGATAAATCCAGCTTAAATGCTCACTTAGTGTGCGAACTAGACGGCGAGATCAACTATTCCACGCAACAGCCGGTCGCAATCCTCCTCTTCCAGGGGCGGACTGAAGAGATAACCTTGCATCAAATGGCAGCCCTGAGCATGCAGACTCTGCATCTGGGCCACACTCTCCACCCCCTCGGCGATCACCGAAAGTTTCAGGCTATCCCCAAGGGCGATGACGGTCCGGGCGATGGCGGCGTCATATTGGCTCTTGTGGATGACATCCACGAACTCGCGGTCGATCTTGAGCACGTCCACCGGCAAGCGCTTGAGGTAAAGCAGCGAGGAATGGCCGGTGCCGAAATCGTCCAGGGCGATGCGCACCCCCAGTACCTTGAGCTGCTCCAGCACCCCGATGCTGTTCTCCACGTCCCGCATGATCAGGCTCTCGGTGATCTCGAGCTGCAGTGCCGCCGGCGGCAACCCCGAATCCTGCAAAGCGCCTCGCACAACCTCCACCAGGTTCTTCATGCCAAACTGGCGCACCGACAGGTTCACCGCGATGTGGAACGGACGGCCGTTGGCGGCATCATGCCATTGCCGCGCCCGCTTGCAGGCCTGCTCAAGGACCCACTGGCCTAGCGGCACGATCAGCCCGGTCTCCTCTGCCAGGGGTATGAACTCCCCCGGCCAGATGAGACCTAGCTCGGGGTCGTGCCAGCGCACCAACGCCTCTAGGCCCACGATGCCACCCTTCTCCACGTCGAATTGCGGCTGGTAGTGCAGCACCATCTCAGTGCGCTGCAGGGCCTTGCGCAGGGCATTCTCACGGGAGAGGTGCAGCATCGCCCGCGCATGCATGTCCTGGGTGAAGAACTGGTAGTTGTTGCGGCCGCGCTCCTTGGCCTTGTACATGGCACTGTCGGCGTTCTGCAGCAGCATGTCGCCGTCCTCGCCGTCGCCGGGGAACAGGCTGATGCCGATGCTGCAGGTGAGGTTCACATCGGTCTGGCCGAGGGAGATGGGTTCCACCACCGCGGACAGGATGCGTTCGCAGACCATGGTGATGTACTCGGCATCCTGGCAGTTCTCCAGGATCACGGTGAACTCGTCGCCGCCGAGGCGGGCCACGGTATCCGAGGCGCGCACGCAGGCCAGGAGGCGCTTGCCGATGGAACGCAGCACCAGGTCGCCGGCGTGATGCCCCAGGGAATCGTTGATGCTCTTGAAACGGTCCACGTCTATGAACAGCAGCGCGGTGCGCTGGCGGGCACGGCGTGCCTTGGCCAGCCCCTGGGCCAGGCGGTCCAGGAACAGCGAGCGGTTCGGCAGGCCCGTGAGCCGGTCGTAGTTGGCCATCTCGCGCAACTTATCCTCGGCCGCGCGCCGGTCGTTGGAAGTGAGCCCCAAGGCCACGAAATCCGCCAGTGAACTCGCGAAGCTTGCTTCGTCGCGGGTCCACTCCCGCGTGCCGCCCTGGTACTCGTGAGTGATGATGCCGCGCACCTTGTGGCCTTGCCGGAATGGCGCCACCAGCAGCGCGGTGATGCCGTTGGGCTTGAGATACTCCTGGCGCAACTCGCTGATGCGGGCGTCGCCGGCCACGTCGCTTACCGCATAGGTGCGTGTCTCCTGGATCGAGTGGAACAGGGAAGGACTGCGGCGCTTGTCTATGAGTTCCCCGCCGCCGTTGCCGTGCTCGCCGCCACTGTAGACATGCACGCAGCGCAGGGTGGATCCGCTGTCATCCAGGAACCATATGCCGATGCGCCTGCAGTTCATGGCCTGCGCGGCCTTCTCGCTGATGACGGTGAGGGCGCCCTTGAGATCGCCGCCCGAGATGGTGGATTCGCGCGCCAAGTCCAGCAGCGACTGGCTCTGACGTCGCATCCGCTCCTCTCCCTCGCGTAGCTTGGTCTCGATGCGGGTGCGCTCCGACACCTGGCCGGTGAGCTCTTCCACGATGGTGGCGTAGGAGAAGCGCAGGTTGAGCCCTTCCACGAGCCGCTCGTTAGCGATGCTCGCCACCGCGCACATCAGGGCCGCGGCGGCGGCGGCCAGCACCAGGATCAACAAAGAGACACGGTCGGCGCCCATGATCAGCCGCGAGGCCGCGGGCACCAGCACCAGCGCCAGGAACGGGAAATAATGCAGCACGCTGGCACTGAGCAAGGGGACCGCGAGCGCCGCCACGCAGGCCATGAGCAGCATCCCCGGTGCGGCGGTGCTCCAGTAGCCAGGCAGCACCAGTCCGGCGCCGAGGGCGCCCCAGCTTGCGGCAAGCAGCAGTGTAAGGGCGAGGTAGCCGCGCTGCCAGGGCTGCGCCTCCTCCACCGGGATGGTGCGCCGCCGGAACAGGATTCCAAAGCAGGCCCGCAGCAGTGCACTCAGGGCGAGCGCCACCGCGCACCCTGCAGGATAGCTACCGCCCTCCTCGCCCCAATACACCCAGAAGAAGACTGCGGCGGCAGCCAGGCTCGGCCAGTCTGCCGCCCAGCCGAAGCGATACAGCAGGTTGGTCTGTTCGGCCCGGACCTGCCGCGCGACCTCTTCGTTATGTATCTCGGGACAGACCGCAGTGGTAATGGGCACGCTCGGAGCCTCTCCACGCCTTGCGGAAAATCAGGTTCGTTTGGAACCCACCCTTCTTGACGCGCCAAACCCTGGCCTTGAGACGAACGCTCCCCGTAGAAGGATATTAGTTAACTTAAATTCACTATACCAGCGCCGGCTTTCCCCGGGTGAATACCCTAGGAATGCACCATATCGCGCATGGATTTGAGCAAAACATCACAAACCCCTCATGACCGGCAAGGCAGGATGCGCTTGCCAGATTACTAAAAGAAGGGACTCTTACATGTTTCTCCAAAGCATAACTCCACGCGCGCTGCAGTTCGCGGTGCTCTCCACACTGCTCGCGCTCGCCGCCTGCGGCGGCTCCGGCTCGAACCTCGCCTCCAACGGTGGTGGTGGCGGAAGCGGTGGCGGTGGTGGCGGGATCACGGACTCCAACGTGGACTGCACCCAACCCAAGTCGACGGATGACGACGGCTGTGTCTATGTATCCATGACGGATGAGGCCGGCGACTTCCTCACCTATACCGTCAGTATCACCCGCTTCACCATCACCAAGCGCGACGGCACCGAAGTCAACGTCCTGCCTCATCCCATCACAGTGGATTTCGCGCAGTACAATGACCTCAGCGAGTACCTGGCGCTGGGAGGCATCTCGACCGGCGACTACCAGGGCGGCAAGATCACGCTCGACTTCACCCACGCGGATATCCAGGAACAGAGTGCTTCCGGGACGGCCGTGCAGCTGACGCCGGTGGATGGCAGCGGCAAGACCCTCACGACCCAGGATGTCACCTTCACCCTGGATTCGGACCACCCGTTCGATCCGGCGGCAGGCGTGCCACACGTCCTCGGCGTGGACTTCGACCTCGACGCCTCCAATAGCATCAACAACACCAGCAAGACCGTCACCGTGCGGCCCTTCCTGGTCGCCACGGTGGACCCGAGCGACGGCAAACTGCAACGGATCCAGGGATCGCTGGACAGCGTGGACACCGGCAGCAGCGACTTCACGCTTGAGCTGCATCCATTCCGCGCCACCAGCGGAGACTATGGCAAGCTGGCAGCGCACGGCATGGCATCCACCGTCTATGTGGTGGACGGCAAGATGTCTCTGGGCAGCACCGGCCTGGCGGCCTTGAAATCCGCGGGTAGCGGCACGGCCGTGCTGGCTCGGGGCCAGTTCGACTTCAGCAGCCACCGCTTCGTCGCTGACCGGGTGTTCGCAGGTTCCTCGACCCCCGGCGGCACCTCCGACACAGTCGAGGGTCTCGTGACGAAGCGCAGTGGCAACACCCTCACCCTGCGTGGCGCCAACATCTATCGTGCCGGCGGCAGCGCGAGCTTCCACGATACCGTGACCGTGGTCGTCGATACGGCGACCGTGGTGCGTGAGGCTGAGCGACCCAAGACCACCTTCCACAGCGACGACATCTCGGTGGGACAGAAGCTGTTGGTTTTCGGTGACCTGACGGCCGCTACCCGCCTGGATGCGACCGGCGGTTTTGCCTTGCTCGAAGAGACCCCTCTTGACGGCTCGGTGCTGACCATCAGCAGCGGCGGCAGCGGCACCCAGGCCAGCATCAACCTGGATGTGCAGGCCATCGGCGGTCGCGACGTGAGCACGTTCGACTTCTCGGGTACCAATAGCGACAGCGCGAACTACGAAGTGCGCCTGCCCTGCAGCTGCCTGAGCACCGGCGTGAACACCAGCGATCCAGTGCGGGTCACCGGCTTCGTGACGCCCTTCGGTTCGGCCCAGCCTGACTTCAAGGCGCAGACGCTGGTGGACTATGACGTCGGCGGCTCGACCGTGATCGCCACCTGGCCGGGCACTGGTACCGCAAGCGCCTTCACGGACATCGATGTCAACAGCGGCATCGTGCTGGACCTGGATGGCTCATCGCACCACAGCCTGCGCCGGGGCGGCGCGACGCTGGACCTCAAGAGCCTGGCGACCGCCCCCACCATCAAGGGCGCGGACATCGGCAGCTACTCGCTGCTCCAGGGAGGGGAAGTGCATGGCTACGTGCGCTACAGCGACTTCGTGGCAGCCTTGCAGGACGCTCTCTCCGGCGGAGCCAAGGTACGCGGCTTCTTCGCCCGCGGTGGGTTCAGCATCACGACGGATACATTGGATTCGAATGATATCCTCGTATCGCTGGACTGAAATCGAAGACGAGATCGGACGTGGACGGCCCGCGCGAGCGGGCCGTCTGCTTAGGGGGAGTCGTTGAACATCGCGAGGCCGCTGTGTAGCAACGCCTCGATGTGGTGCGCGGCCTGGGGATGGGCGAACAGGTAACCTTGTCCTTGCTCACATTCCAGGGTCTTCAGGAACTCCCACTGGGCGGCAGTCTCGACGCCTTCCGCGATCACCTGGATACCCAGGCTCTTGGCCATGGCTACGATCGCCCGCACGATCGCCTGCTGGTGCTCGTCATGGGGCAGGTTGCTCACGAAGGCCCGGTCCACCTTGAGGTAGTCCACCCGGTACTGGCGCAGGTAGTTCAGCGAGGAATAGCCGGTGCCGAAGTCGTCGATGGCGATGCCGACACCGAGGTCATGCAAGGCCGCCAGCACCTCGCGCGTCCGCTCGGGGTTCTCCATCATGCTGCTCTCGGTGAGCTCCAGTACCAGACCGCCGGGCAATAGCCCTGTCTCATCCAGGATCGCCACGAGCCGATCCAGGAAATCGGGCTGGCGCAACTGGCGCGCGGAGATGTTCACCGCCATGTGCATGTCCTGCAGCCCTGCCTCCTGCCATGCCCGCATCTGCAGGCAGGCGCTCCTCAGCACCCACTCGCCAAGACGCACGATGTGACCGGTCTCTTCCGCCATCGGGATGAATCGCGACGGCGGTATCAAGCCGAGCTCCGGATGGTTCCAGCGCAACAGGGCCTCTGCGCCGCTGATGCGGCCGGTGTAGAGGTCGAAATAAGGCTGGTAGTGCAGGAACAACTCGCCGTGCTCCACCGCATGCCTGAGGCCGGTGGTGAGCCGAAGCGACTCTGCCGCATCGGTCTCCACGCCGGAGAAGCTCTCGATGCTGCCGGCGCCGCGGCGCATGGCGGCATGCATCGCATGCCCCGCATGCCGGAACAGCGTCTGTGCGTCCTGGTCCGGCGGCGAGAGGGCGATACCGATGCTCGCCGATAGCGTCAGGCTGTGTCCCTGGCTGTCCAGTGGCGCTTCGAAGCTGGCGAGGATGTTGCGCGCCATGTCACGCGCCTCGGCCTCTGAAGCGGTCTGGGTAAGCAGCACACCGAAGCCGTCACTACCGAGGTGGAATGCCTCGCCCCAGCCCGCCACCGTCTCCGCCAAGCGCCTCGCCAGCTTGCGTAGCGCATCATCCCCCACGGCGGTGCCGAAGGAGCGGTTAACCAGGCTGAAGTTGTCTATGTCGAGGTAGAGCAGCGCCATGAGCCGGTCGTCCCGGCCCGGATGCTCCACCGCCTGGGCCAGGCGGCGCATCAGCATGAAGCGGTTGGGCAGGCCGCTCAGGGCGTCATGGCTGGAGAGGAACGCCATGCGGTCCTCATATTTGTGCACCTGCGTCGCGTCCGTCACCACCGCCACGTAGCGCCCGGGATGACCCTGCCTGCCGCGCAGATTGCTCAGGCTCACCAGCTCCGGGAAAGTGCTGCCATCGTTGCGCCGGTCCGTGAGCTCGCCGCGCCAATGGCCTTCACGGTCAATGGTCGCCAATATCTCCTTGTATAGCGCCGCATCCAGCGTCTCAGGCCGGAGGCAGAACGGCACCTCTCCCGTCAGCGCCTCGCGGCCGCTGCCGATGAGGCTGCAATAAGCCAGGTTCGCCGACACCACGCGCATGTCCTGGTCCAGGACCAGCAGGCCTTCGGCGATGTTCTCCAGGGCCTCATAGGCGAGCTGCAGTCGTTCCTCCGCCTGGACTCGCCCAGTGATGTCCAGCATCGCGCCGACCACCCGCACCGGCTTGCCTTCCGTGTTACGTACGGCGCGTCCACGGTCCTGCACATGGGAATAGCCACCGTCGGGACGACGCATGCGGTAGCGCTCCTCCCAGAAGCCGTCCCCTTGCTCGAGATAGTCCTGCAGGCTCGCCTGGACCCGTTGCCGGTCTTCCGGGTGCACCGTCTCCAGCCACCAATTGGCCACGCCGAGAGTGTTGTCCTGGGGATAGCCGAACACCTTGGTGGCACCCTCGCTGTGCCAGGACTCCCCGGTCGCAAGATTGAGATCCCACATCACGTCCGTGGTGACGCTGGAGATCAGCCGCAGGCGGAGTTCGCTCTCGCGCAGGGCCGTGGCCGTGCGCGGATGCCCGCCGAGGGTATGGGTGCGGATGAATCCCAGCAACAACTGCCGTCCATCCAGGCCGATGCGCTCGAGCTGCAGTTCCACGAGCTTGCCCGCGTCCGGGCCGGCCTTGAGCGTCGCCACCAGGTTCGCCTGGCCCTGCTTGAAAGCCTCGATGATTGCCTCGCGCACCCGGCCGCGATCAGCCGGGTGGAATCGCTGGGTGAGGTCACCCCCACTCCGTGTGCGGGTACCGGTGAAAGGGTGTTGCCAGAATCCCGTGCTGCCCGCGGCATCGCACACGAAGACCAGCCTGAACGCATCCATGGCCGGGCGGCCGGTGTCACTCTGTTTACGCAACGCAGGATCCCTTCCGGCGCGTTCCCCTCAAGGAGAAACACCTCGAGCACGCGGGACTGATTTATGGGTTTTAAAACCCACAAGGAGTATACACGCGCAGGTCGCGGAAGCAGTCGCAAAACCGACGCCCGCCAGGGCTGGCGGGCGTTGGATAAAAACTCGCCAGACGCGCCGTGTCAGTGCGTGCGCGTGCCGCCGGCGAAGTCCAGCACGGTACCTTGGATGTCGCTCTGCAGATCCTGCGAGACCTGCTCCAGCAACCGCTGCTGCGCGAGCTGCGGATCCTGGCCCGACACCTTGAGTTCCCAGCGCCGCACGCCATGTGCGCGATTCGCGCCATCCAGCGTCACCTGCAGCGTGCCGGTGATCCAGTACCAGCCGCTCTGCGGTTTCAGGTTCGCATAGTCAAGGTTCGCGGTCATGGTGTATGGCGCGCCTTCGGTGACGGTGAACCCGGCATCCGCCAGCGCACCCGCCAGCAGCTTCTTCACCGCGCCCGCGTCGCGGCCATCCGCCGCCGGCGCGATCGTGAGCTGCTTGAGCAGCGCGGCACGGTCCGCCTGCAGCTTGCCGAGCGACCAGGACGAAGGCATGCCGAGGCCACTCACGTCCACCACCTGCAACGACTTCTGCAGCCCCGCGCGGGTCTGCTGCGCCGTCACCGCCTGTCCCGCGGCCGAGATCTTGTCGAACAGGTCGCTGCTGCCCTGCGCCTGGCTCAGGTAGGTGGCAGTAGCCGCATCCAGGTCGCCAATCTGCTGGCGTAGCGCCGTGGCGGCCTTGGCGCGCGACAGCGTCGCCAGCGCGTAGTACAGGTGGGTCTGGGGATCCTGCCAGGTATCCGAGATCTCCACGCCGTTCAGCACCTGGTCGGTACGGGTATTGATATTGCGGCTCACGTCCAGCGTGTTCTGCATGACGGCGGTTCCACCCGCGTTGGTCTGCGAGTACGACGAGGCATCGCGGGTCTGCTCGCTCACGTTCACCGAGAACACCTTGGCGAGCTCGCCGCGGGCACGGTCCTTCGCCACCGCCATGTTGTCCGCCTCACCGTGCCCCGTGAGGTACGAAGCGGCTGGATACCGGCTGCTGTTGCCCGTGACCCAATCGGGACGCGCGTCGCCGGGCTTGGCGCTGCTGCAGGCAGCGAGCAGCAGTGTCGCGGCCATGGCCAGGATGCACAGGATTTTGTTCATGCTCGTACCCTCGTCAGTTTAATGAGGTCCATTGCAAGGAAGCGAAAGTCATCTGGCCTGGGCTGATGGTCACGCCCTTCAGCATACGCGAGCCGCCGTGCCCGCCTCTGAGCTCGACCGTCAGGTCGTAGGTCCCGGGCGCGAGCCTGAGCCGCGCGAGCTGGATGTTGTCGGGAAGAGTGGCCCAGATGCGGGTATCCGCCTGGTCCACGGCGGAAGCCACCAGGCTGATCAGGCTGCCCAGCCCCTGCGCGTTCTTGTCGGCCTGGTTGGCCACCGCGCTGCGGGTCACGTTGCGGGCGAACTCCGCCGCCAGCAGCTTCGGCCGGTCCGCTGCCATCTGCTGTGAGGCATCCGCGGCGATATTCGCCACCTTCTCTGTGCCCGCCTCCGCGCCCCCGGCCGAGATGGTGGCGCCACCGATGCCCGGCGGCCGACGCCGCAGCACCGGCAGCGTGATGCTGTAGTAGTGCCCGTTCACCGGATCCGGCAGCAGGCTAGACTGCGCGTACTTCACCGGCCCCATGCCGTCGCTGAACACGAACAGGAGCTGCCCTTCCTCATCCTGCTTGTTCACCGGCGGCCACTGTTTCAGGTCGAAGCGTTTCTTGTAGTCCTCAAGTTCCTCGTCGAGTCCGAGGTATTCGGCGAAGCGGCACAGGCTGAGCTTGAGATCGTCCGGGATCGCATCGTCGGAAGTGCCCTGCGCCTTGTAGGCCTTGTAAGCCTGGCGGTAGGCGATCATCGCGTCGCTGTACTCGCCCATGTTCTCGTAGATGAGCCCCGAGAAATAGCGCGGGAAGGCATCGCTGCCGTTGGGCGCGGCGGCCGCGCCGGGATACAGGCGTTTCAGGAGGTCATCCATCTGCACCGCCTCCACCCGCGCTGCATCAGGCTGATGGAGTTGCAGGTAGTTCAGGCCCTGGTAGACGTGCATCAGCAGCCGCTCGTACAGCGGAGGCTGATAGGCGCGCAGGTTCTC
Source organism: Gammaproteobacteria bacterium (assembly GCA_036263155.1). Classification (GTDB taxonomy): domain Bacteria; phylum Pseudomonadota; class Gammaproteobacteria; order Natronospirales; family REEB76; genus DASUBN01. The sequence goes on from DATAHN010000085.1 coordinate 67,679, forward strand.
CGTGAACGTGAAGGCTGCCGCGGACTCGGAGACGCTGGTCGCCTCCAGGTATTGCATCAGCGGCTTAGCCTGCTCGAAGACCTGGACGCTGGCGGCGTAGTCTCCGGTCATGCGCAGCACCATCGCCTTGTTGAGCAGGTACAGCGCCTGGTCCCCGCCGCCCGCCAGCTTGTCCAGCGCCTTAAGCGCCGCATCTGGCTTTTGCGAGGCCAGGTCCTGGTCCACCTGGCGCATCACATCCATGTAGTTCAGCGCGCAGCCGCCGAGCGCGAGCGCCGCGGCCAGAAACCACAGGCGCGGACGGCAGCGGATGGCCGCCGACATCGGTCGGCTCCGGATCAGGGACGGACGCTGCCGTTCTTCACCGTCTTCTTGATCTTCTGCTGGCCGACCCAGACGATCCTGTTGTTGTGCATGTTGATGAGCGTCAGGTCCACCTGGTAGTACTTCACCTGGTAGTTGCCGGCCGCGTCGATGATGGTATTGATGGTGCCCTGCATCATGAAGTCGGCGCCGGTCTCCTCGCCCATCGCGCTGCGCGTATCGCTGGCGGCATTCAGGTCCTGGTCCTTGCGTTCCTTGCGCACTGCGCCGCGCTGGTCCTGGCTCGCCACGAACTGCACCTGACCCGAATTGATCAGCGCCCGCTGGATGTCGTCGATGAAGGTAGAGGTGCTGATGTGCTCGGCGCTCAGGTTCTTGATCTGGCTCACGATCACGGTGGGCTGGGTACCTTGGCTGGCGCTCTCGAAATTCTTTAGCCAGGGATCGCCCAGCATCTGGCCGATCATCTGTTGCGCGGTCTGGTTCGCGTCGGTGTCATTCCAGAAGCCGCTCACGTCCGTCACCTGGTCGGGCGCGATGCGCTCGACCTTCGGCATGGTCTGGCAGGCCGCCAGCAGCAACCCCAGGGAGGCCGCGGCCATCAGTTTCAGGGTCTTCATCAGTGGTCTCCCTTGGGCATGCTGTCGAAAATGTTATCGGCGTGCGAGTTGAAGTAGTCGCGGAACGCGCCGTTCATGTCCTTGGAGTTAGCCACCATGTCCTTGACCTGCTTGAGGTCGAGCTCGGCGATGCTCCAGACGCTGCCGTCCTTCTCGTTCCGCCAGTGGCGGATGATGCGCGCACCGCTCACGTTCTGCTCGGTGATGTTCTGGATCTGGCGCGAGACCGACTGCTCGCTCTGCTGGTCCTGGCCGCTGCCGGCGGAGGCCGAGTAGTCCTGCGACACCACGTGCATGAAGGAGTTCAGCACCCGCGCCACCTCGGTGCGGGCGCGGTCGTCCGCGGTGGAGGTCTGCAGCGAGAGGTCGTTCATGTTCGGCGCCATGCCGACGCCGTGGATCAGGCGGCCGTCCTTGTCGTTCACCACCTGGGTACCCTCGTTGACCCAGTCGGGTGCGCCCTTGATGCCCAGGTCGCCCTTGAGCTGGTTGCTGGAACAGGCGCTGAGCGCCCCGGCGAAAAGCACCAGGAGCCCGAGGCGGGCCATGGATACGGATTTCATGTGGATTCTCCCCTGCGGTTGCCTCACCGGCCACGGGGCCGGCGTCCTCTATATTGCATATGCTACGTCAGCGGCACCCCCATGGGCAGGGGCCTGACGTCGCGCTAGGTCAAGAGAACGCACCCCCGGCGCGGCGGTGCACCGCACTACCCCGCTCGCCACAAGGGGTTTAAGCTCAACGAGGAGTCCAGGGCATCACATATGAAACGTCTTCTACTCATCGTCTTCCTGCCGGTTTTCCTCGGCGCCTGCGCAAGCTATGGCGCCCGCGAGCATGCGCGCGTCCTCAATACCGCGCTCAAGGACGATCAGGCCTGCAACCAGCAAGGCTGGAAATATCCCGAATACCGTTATGTGAGCTGCCGCATGCAGCTTCAGGACGATCGCCTGCACCAGGACTGGCTGAACCTGCAACTCATGCGCCAGGGCCAGACCCAGCCACCCAACGTGCCCTCGCCCTATATACCCCGCGAGCACTACCGGCCCATGGATCCGGACCACTTCGACTGCCGCCTCGTCACCGAAGACAAGCGTGACTACATCCTCTGCGACCCTACGGATGACGCCGAAAAACCCTGAGTCCCAGTACTCCCTTTACACCCGCATCTACGCCGCCGTCCGCAAGATTCCCAAGGGCCGGGTGAGCACCTATGGCCGCATCGCCAAACTGGCCAAGGCACCGGGTCCCCGGGTGGTGGGCTATGCCATGGCCGCGCTGCATACCGGCTCCGTGGTGCCCTGGCAACGGGTGGTGAACCACAAGGGAGAGATCAGCCTGAGGAAGGGTGGGGATGGGGAAATGCGCCAAAGGCGGCTTTTAGAAGCAGAAGGAGTCCATTTCAGCCTGCGGGGCCGCATAGACCTCAAGATTTATGGCTGGCCAACCGTCCGCAGGGCGGTCCCGGAATAGGTCTTGCAATGTACTATTGTGTAGTCTACAGTATTATCAAATCGATAGTATTGAGCACTACACAGTGGCTACCGAGACCGAAGACGAAGCCCTCCAGGGCCAGCAGCGCAAGTTCCAGAAGGAACTGAACGCCGGCATCGTCTCGCTCGTCCTCCTCTCCATCATGGCTGGCGCCCGGGAGCCCCTCTATGGGTACCAGATCGCCAAGCAGATGGAGCACGAGGGGATCGGCACCGCCATCATGAAGCAGGGGACCCTCTACCCCGTGCTCCGCTCCCTCTGCGCCGCGGGCCTCCTCGACAGCAAGGTCGAGCCCTCCGTCTCCGGGCCGCCGCGCCGCTACTACCACATCACCGAAGCGGGCCAGACCGTGCTCGCCCAGTGGAAGAATGCCTGGGTCACCACCCGGGATTTCGTCGACGCCATCCTCAGGGGATTAACGCCATGAGCAACTCCGTGCCACGCTCCATCCAGGAGTATCTGGACCAGCTCCGCGCCGAACTTGCCGGCGCGGACCCCGCCCTGATACAGGACGCCCTTTACGACGCGGAGGAATACCTGCGCGGCGAGCTCCACGCCCACCCTGACAAGAGCGAGGAGCAGATCCTCGCCGCCATCGCCACCACCTACGGCGCCCCGGAAGAAGTGGCGGAGGCCTATCGCAACACCGAAGCCAAGGTGCAGCTCGCCCTGCGCACCCCGCGACCCAGGAAGCGCGAATCCCTCATCGGCCGCTTCTTCTCGGTATACGCCGACCCCCGTGCCTACACCTCGCTCCTCTTCATGCTGCTGGCCTTCGTCACCGGCATCTTCTACTTCGTCTGGGCCATCACCGGCACCGCCCTCTCCATCGGCCTCATGGTGCTCATCATCGGCCTGCCCTTCTGCCTGCTGTTCCTCAGCAGCACCCGGCTCCTGTCCCTGGTGGAAGGCCGCATCGTCGAGGTACTGCTCGGTGTGCGCATGCCGCGCCGCCCCGTGCATCCCGGCAACGGCAACTCGCGCCCCCTCATGGAGCGCGTCAAGGAAGTCTTCACCGACCCGCGCACCTGGAGCACCCTGTTCTACATGGTCCTCAAGCTGCCCCTCGGCATCGTGGATTTTGTCATCTTCGTGTTCCTGGGCAGCCTGTCCCTTTCCCTCATCTTCATGCCCATCGAGATGGGATTCAGCCACGACATCTGGTTCGACATCGGTGGCTATGACGTCTTTAACGTGCCTTGGATCGTGACGCCGATCTTCACCGTGCTCGGCATCGTGCTGCTCGCCGTCCTCATGCATCTCGCCCGCGGCATGGGCTGGCTCCATGGCCATCTCGCCAAGGCCCTGCTGGTGAAGGCCGGCTGAAGACGCAAAGACCTGGGCGGCCTCGAGCCGCCCAGGTTTTTTATTTTGTGACCCGTGCCCGGTTTTCTCCCTAGCCGGACGGCAGACTTCTCTCAAGCCATCCCGGGTTCCCATCGTGCGCAAGCTCGTACTGCCGCTGCTCTTGCTCCTGAGTGCCTGCGCCACTCAGGCGCCCATCTCGCCGCCGCCGTCACCGCCCCCCGCGCCGGCTCCCCGGCCTGCGGCACCGAGCGCGCCGGCCATCCCCGAAGGCAAGGCCGCCGTGCATCTCTACCGCCGCGCCCTGCCCATGGGTCCTGCCATCCTCTCTATATATGATGCCGGCCACCCCGTAGGCACCCTGAAGAGCGGCACCTATCTCGATTACTACGCCGACCCCGGCCCGCGCAGCCTCAAGGCACTGGGACCGGGAGCCGGCAGCATCCCTTATGCCACCAGCTTTCGTGCCGGGCAGGACTACTACTTCCTCGTGTACTTCCTGGGAAGCCAGGAGAAGGGCGATACCAACGTCGTACCGGTGGACGCCACCACCGCGACGAGGCAGATGGCCGCGCTCAAGCCGTCCGGCTCCGGGCCCTAACGTGCCTCTTTCAAGAGCTCATCCATATAGGTGAGCAGGCCCGGGTTGTCGCGGAAGACAGCGGCGAGACCCCAGGCCAGTTCCGTCACCACCCGCTCCTCCCGCGGTCGCTCCGGCACCTTCCGGCTGTCCCAGATGCCATGCAGCATCTCGTGCACCACCCCGTACACCGCGTCCAGGTCCTGCAGGTCATCCGCCAGCACGATGCGCCGGGTATCGAGCCGGATCATGCCGTAGAGATCCGGCATGTCCTGGTAGTCCACGTGGTAGCAGCGGGGGCCGATCTTGATCCGCTTCAGCTCCATCCGCCCTTCCAGGCCGCGACGCACTTCTCGGCCGAACGTCCCACCACGTAGCCGCCGAGCCCGAGCTTGATGAGCTCCCATAAGTCGGGCGGCGTATCGAGCCTCGCCGACCAGGAGAACATCGCCTGCAGGTACGGCGCCAATAGATAGTTGTTGAACACCACCGCCACGAACACCATCATCGTGATGGGCCGCCAGTTCCTTTGCAGCCAGCTTTCACCCTTCGCTTCCGCCCTCACTACACCCGCCTGGGCCTCCAGCGCCGCGACATCCGCCGAGAGCACAGCGGCTTGGATGCTGGCCTTGAGCTTCGCTTTCAGGTCCTGGTCCGGGATCGCCTTGTCCACTTCCTTGAAGACCCCCGGCAGGATCAGGTTCGCCACCGTACCCAGGATGCTCATTCCAGTCCCTCCATGTATCTATCCAGCCTGTCCACCCGCGCCAGCCAGCCTTTCAGGAATACCGCCTGGTCCGGGCGCATCTTGACGCGATTCCGATACCAGGCTCGCCGCAGGCCGTTATAGACGTGCGGCAACCTCGCCTGATCGCAGGAAGCCAATGCCGCCCGCGTTTTGGGACCAAGTTCACCGTCGGCAGCCACGCCCAACCCTTGCTGCAAAGTCTTGATAGCCCCTGTGACCCCATGGTTCACGCACCAGTCGAAATGGCATACCCCTAACGCAGGGCTCATCCCTTCGCACTGCCCCGGCATCCAATACATCATCCCGTATAGGCTCTGCACTTCAGGCGGCTCGACAAGCTCTACGCTGCGGCACGGCTTGTCTTGTGCTTGCCGCCACTCATCGTAGGTAGCCTGGGTGATGCCGTGGTTCGTGGCACCACCCACATCGTGCGGGTTATTCACATAGCCGCCTTCTTCATTCAACGTGAACATCAATGCCTGCGTGAAACTCATTAGTGCGCCTTCGCCACGAATGCGCCCCCGATGGCCCCTCCTAACGCAAGCAGTCCGCTCCAAATTACCGCAGCCAATTTGGCCGCGCCGGTTTGACGATTCTGGGCAGCTACTAGAATCTTTACATCGACCTTGATCTCTCCCACGTTTGTCTGCAATTCTGAGAATGTCGCCTCCAAGGTAGCAAGG
>DATAHN010000086.1:0-9657 GCA_036263155.1 Gammaproteobacteria bacterium
AACGACGGGCTTCCCGGCGTGCCGGCGGCGACGAACAGGATGTGCAGGCCGCTTACCGTGTCTCCGGGCCGCACGCGTTTCACCAGCACCGGCCGGTTGCCGATGCTGCGGCCCTCCACCAGCGCGCCGAGGTTCTCGGCCAGCGGGTCGGAACCCGCCACGCCGATGACGATGGGACTGTTGGGCGAGGCGAAGGCCTGGTCCGGCCAGGTCACGTAGCCGCCGAACTTGTAGAGGTAGGCCGCCTCGATACGCTGCTGGGCGTCGATCTCCTGATCCTGCGCGATGGCGAGCGCAGGCAGCGCCGCCAGCAGCGACGTGCAGGCGAACAGCCGGCAGAGCCGGCTGCGATGCATCGCGCTCAGGAACGCCACGTCAGCCTTAGGTAATAGCTGCGGCCGAACTCGGCGGTGCCGGTGGGGCCGAACTCGATGTGCGAGGGGCCGAACAGGTTGAACGCGGCGAACGAGAGCTCGAAGTTACGGCCGAGATCCATCCCCAGGCGCACGGTGCCCACGGTGTAGGCGGGCACCATCGGATCCGGCAGCGCGCCCACGTGGCGCACCGTCACGTCCAGCTCCATGCCGCTGCTGAAGTCATAGGAGGAACGCAGGCTCCACTGGTTGTGGGGGTCGTTGCCCTCGGGTGAGATGCTGCTCGGCAGCGACTGCGGCTGGAGCGTGTGGCTTTCCCTAAGCGCGCTGAACCCGGCCTGGAAGCGCCAGTTGTCCAGCGGCTTCCAGGTGGCCCAGGCGCTCATGCCGGTGGTGCTGCTGGTCATGCCGTTGCCGAAAGTCACCTGCAGCGGCACCGCCGTGACCACGTCCGTGGTGCGGATGTTGTCTGAATAGTCGTGGTACACGTTCACCGCGTAGGACCACTCCGGCGCGGGCTGCGAGCGCATGCCGGCCTCGTAGACCTTCACCACCTCCGACTCGAAGTTCTGGTTGCCCACCAGGAAGTAGGGCGGGTTCTGCGGCGAGTAGAGGTCCGTATCCAGGCGCGAGGGCGAGCGCACCGCACGCGAGACCGCGGTCCACAACAGCGTGTTGTCGGTCGCATTCCAGGCCAGGCGCAGGTTCGGCAGCGTCTCGGTGCCCGTGTAGGGGTTGTGCTCCAGCCGCAAGCCGACGATGCCCCGTAGCGAGGCGGTCAGTGCGGTCTCGTTCTGGGCGAACAGGCTCTCCCAGGACTGGTTCACGCTGGCCGGGATGAAGTTCAGGCCTGAGGTCGGCGCCGGCTGGAAGTCATCCATCACGTAGCGGTAGCTTGCGCCCCAGGTCAGGGACTGCGCCCCCACCGGCGGCAGCGCCTGCTGGAACTCCGCATTGGCGATGTCCTCGCGGTCGGTGTAGTTGTTGGGCTGGTCGCGCAGCACGTGATCCAGGTAGGTCAGTACCGAGAGGTCCGAGCCGCCGGACAGCTTGTTCTGCCAGTGGTTCGAGAGGTTCGCGCCCGAGATGCGGATACCCTCGCCCAGAGCGTTGTCCTCGTCGCGCTTGTAGGCGTCGCCCTGCAGCGTGTCCTGGTGCTCGAGGCCGGTCCAGTCGGTGCGGAACCCGGCCTGCGCCAGGTTCTGGGCATCCGGCATCTCGAGGCCGGTATTGGTGTGGTTGTTGGCGTCGGCGCTCATCATGCCGTACACGCGGTAGCTGCCGCTCTCCAGCTCGCCGCCGTAGCGGGCCTCGGCGTTGCCGCCGTGCCGGCCGCCGCCGGCTGCGGCCAGCGTGCCGCCCGTGGCCTGGGCCTTGCGGGTGATGATGTTGATGATGCCGTTCACGGCGTTGGTGCCCCACAGCGTGCCGCCGGGGCCGCTCACCACCTCGATGCGATCCACGTCCTCCAGCATCACGTTCTGGGCGTCCCAGAACGTGCCGGAGAACAGCGGCGAGTACACGATGCGACCGTCGATGAGCACCAGCATCTTGTCGGTGGTGGCGGAGGTGGCGCCGCGCGCGCCGATCGCCCAGGTCTGGTTGTTGGCGTCGCCTACCTGCAGATTGGGAGCCAGCCTGAGCGCGCCCAGCAGCGTGCGCGCGCCGGTGCGGCGGATGTCGTCGTTGGTGATCACGTAGACCGCCGCCGCGGCGTTCGCCAGCGGTTCGGGCCGCTTGGAGACGGACGTCACCGGCAGGTTCGCCAGTTCCTCCAGCGAGAGGTCCGCGAGCGCGGTCTCCTGGGCGGAGGCGGGCGGGGCGTGCGCGAGCCCGAGCGCCAGCAGCGCGGCGCTGATCGCGTACGCGAGCTTGAGATGATTCGGGATGGACTCTGGCATGCGTCCCATACACGCCTCGCTTTCGTTGTGCGCCACTCCCCAGCGGCGGTTGTTATAAGGCTGAATCGCGTGACGGATCGGCTCTGGACCCATTTATGTCACGTGCACGCGATTATGCGGTGCGCGCCGGGCGCACCGTATCGGGTGATTACCCGAGAGGTTATGTCATGGAGATTACGGATACCCCTCCCTGGACCCCGTGGCCCGAGCATAGCCCCATCAAGGCCCGCCGGGAAGCACCGCCTTGGGCCGGCTCACCGCGTCGCCGTCGCCGCTCTTGAGGCTCTGGAACACCAGGGTCGAGGCCACCGTGAGCACGCCGAGCACCAGGAAGCCCTCGTGGATGCCGTGGATCATCTGCGCCGGCTCCGTGTGGAAGCGGTCCGGGATGAACGCGGCCGTCACCAGCGAGGCGCAGGCCACGCCGAAGCTGATGGACATCTGCTGCAGCGTGCTGGCGACGGTGCTGGCGCCGCTGGTCTGGCGCGCGGTCACGTCGGCGTACACCAGCGTGTTCATGCTGGTGTACTGCAGCGAGGAGAAGAAGCCGTAGGCGAACACGTATAGCACCACCAGCGGCACCGGCGTGTCGGCGTCGATGGTGGCGAACAACGCGATCATGGCGCCGATCATCGTCGTGTTCGCCATCAGCACGCGCCGGTAGCCGAAGCGCGTGAGGATCTTCGGCATGGTGAGCTTGAGGCTCATGGCCGCGAACGCCTGCGGCACCAGCATGAGTCCCGACTGCAGCGGCGTGAACCCCAGGCCCACCTGGTACAGGAGCGGGAACAGGAACGGGATCCCGCCGATGCCGAGGCGCGTGACGAAGCCGCCGCTCACCGCGGTGCGGAAGGTGCGCACGCGGAACAGCGTGAGCTTCAGCAGCGGGTGCGCGAGGCGCGCGGTGTGCAGGCCGTAGCCCGCCAGCAGCGCGGCGGAGATGGCGAGCAGGCTCAGCATCTCGCGCCCGCTCAGGCTGTGCTCGCCGAACACTTCCAGTACATAGGAGAGCAGCGCCACGCCCGAGCCGAACAGGATCAGGCCCACGAGGTCCAGCGGCGTGCGCTTCGTCTCCCGGTAGTCCGGCAGGTAGCGGTGCACCAGGTACAGGCCCGCCAGTCCGATGGGGATGTTGATGAAGAAGATCACGTTCCAGGGCAGGTAACTCACGATCAGCCCGCCCGCCACCGGCCCCAGCATCGGGCCCACCAGGCCCGGGATCGCGATGAAGCTCATGGTGCGGATGAGCTCGGAACGGCCGAAGGTGCGCACGATGGCGATGCGGCCCACGGGGATCATCATGGCGCCGCCGGCGCCCTGCAGCACCCGGCAAGCCACCAGTTCGTGGATGCCCGTGCACAGGCCGCACAGGAACGAGCCCAGCGTGAAGATGCCGATGGCGGCGGCGAACACGCGGCGCGTGCCGAAGCGGTCGGCGACCCAGCCGCTCACCGGTATGAACACCGCGAGGCTCAGGGTGTAGCTCGACAGCACCGCCTTCATGCTGAGCGGCACCACCTGCATGGCCGCGGCGATGGCAGGCGCCGCGGTGTTGAGGATGGTGGTGTCCAGCGACTCCATGAAGAACGCCACCGCCACCAGCCAGGGCAGCAGCTTGCGGCTGAGCGCGGAGACGGAAGGGGCGCCGGGACGGGTGACGGGCTTGGCGGTATCCATGGCTGTGCCCGTCAGGATACCGCGCCGTCACGGGCGGTGTCGTGACGGCGCGAAAGGTAAAGCGCCGGGCTTAGGCCGAAGCCAGCTCGCCGCGGTCGAAGTTCATCCGCGCGAAGCGCATGCGGTACTCGGCCGGTGTCATGCCGGTGTGGCGCTTGAACAGGCTGCGGAAGAACGTGAGGTCCTCATAGCCCACCTTGCTGCACACCGCCTGGATCGAGGCGGCGCCGTGCTCCAGCATCTCGCGGGCAGCGCTGATGCGCAGCGTCTGCAGATAGGCGCCGGGCAGGCGCCCGGTGGCGGCCTTGAAGCGGCGGATGAAGTTGCGTGGGCTCATGCCGGTCTGCGCCGCCAGTGCCTCGATGGACACGTCGCGGTCGAAGTTCGCCTGCAGGTAGCGCTCGGCCTGCTGGATCGGCGCGTCCGAGTGCGGCGGCGAGAGCTGCGATACCGCGTAGCCGGACTGCCGGCCGCGCGGCATGCTGAGCAGCAGCGACTTGGCGCACTGCAGTGCCACCTCGTGGCCGCAGAACTTCTCCACCAGGTACAGGCTGAGGTCGATGGCGGCGTACACGCCGCCGCTGCAGAACAGGCCGCCGTCCTCGGTCACGAACTGTTCCGGCTGCCAGTCCACCTTCGGGTAGCGCTGGCGCATCGCATCCGCCAGCGCCCAGTGGGTGGTGGCCTCGCGTCCGTCCAGCAGGCCGCCCTCCGCCATGAACGCCACGCCGGTGCAGACGCCGGCGATATAGGCGCCGCGCTCGTGCTGCCCGCGCAGCCACGGCACCAGCGGGCCGTGCTTCGCGAGCTGCTCCACCATGTCCCAGCCCGGCGTCGCGACGATGACGAGGTCGGTCTCGGCGACGTCTTCCAGGGCGCTGTCGGCGCAGATGGTGAGCCCATGCCCGCTCACGATCGGGGCCCCGCCGAGGGAGGCGGTGCGCACCTTGAAGCGCGGCTGCGGCGTCTCGCCGTGCAGCCAGTTCCAGACCGCGCCGGCGGAATGGAACACCTCCAGCGGGCCGATGGCGGTGGAGGCGAAACCTCCCTCCAGCAGCAGCACCGTCACGTCCATGGGCTTGGCGGCGGAGGCGGTACGCGGTTTGGAGACGGACTTGGCGGCCATGGGCACCTCGGATGGGGCTGAAATTCGCTGCCGGCAAGTATAGAAGGCAGATGACATTTTTGGCAGTGTAGGTGGCCGAAATTGCCAAACCCCCTTGCGCCATAAGGGGTCCCGGCCGGTGAGTCCCGAGGATCATGGATTTTCAGGTTTTGCCGGCGAAGTATTCAGGGATACCCGGATACGGGCCGGTGAGGCCGGCATGGTCTGATGCGCCCGTATTCAAACCACAGGGAACGTGACCATGTACGACAGCTATATCGACGCCGGCACCGCCGCCCGCGCCCAGGCCATCCGCCCCCTGCAGGCACCCATCACCGTGTTCCCCAACCGCCGGCGCTTCGAGGCAGGCGTGGCCGGGCTGCTGGAACGGGAGGAGTGCGCTGTGCTGCACGTGGCGATACAGGGCGATCCCGCCGGTGACGGCGTTGTATCCCTGCGCATGCTCAACCTGGTCGGCAACACCCTGCGCGCCTGCATGCGCGGCGGCGCCGTGGCCTACCTCGGCGACGCGGAGTTCGCGGTGCTGCTGAGCGACACCGACGCGCGCCAGGCTGCCACCTATGCCCGCACCGTGGCCACCATCGTCGCCAGCTTCCACGTCATGTGGGGCGGTGAGATGCATTCGGCCCACGCCCGCATCGGCGGTGTCATGGCAGAGGGCTGCGCCGACGGCGCCGTGCTGCTGGCCGATGCCATGGCCGCGAGCGAGCTCGCCCGCGACAAGGCCGGCAGCAAGGTACATCTCATGCACGGCCACGGGCAGGCTCACCCCGGGCCGTCCCATCTCGCCGCCGCCGCGGAGAACAGCCTCGCCGGATGAGATCCGCCGCGCGACGGATCCATTTCGAGGCTCCGCCGGAAACTTCCGGGCTCCAGGTCCTGTCGTAGATGACAGTACTGGCTGTGGAGGAGAGGCCGATGCGCATCGTGAGCCCGGGTCATGCGGTCTTCGCGGCGACCCTGGTCGCCATCGGCATCGTGGGCTTGGTGCGGCCCGAGTACGCCGCCATCTGGAACGGGGTACCCAAGGATTTCCCGGCACGCGGAGCCTTGCCCTATCTCTGCGCCCTCGTGGCCATCGCCTGCGGCCTCGGGCTCCTGTGGCCGCGCACCGCGGCGCCCGCAGCCCGGGTGCTGCTCGCCTGGCTCCTGGCCTGGATGCTGCTCTTCAAGGGGCGCTTCATCCTCCTCGCGCCACTGCAGGAAGGCTCCTACCAGAGCATCGGTGAGAACGCGGTGATCGTGGCGGGCGCCTGGGTGCTGTTCGCCTGGTTCGCCACGGATTGGGACCGGCGGCAGCTCGGCTTCGCCACCGGCGAGCGGGGCCTGCGCATCGCGCGCACGCTCTATGGCCTTGCCCTCATCGCCTTCGGCCTGTCCCACTTCTTCTATCTGCAGTTCACCGCGCCGCTCATCCCCGGCTGGCTGCTGTGGCCCGTGTTCTGGGCTTATTTCACCGGCACCACGTATCTCGCAGCAGGCGTCGCGGTGCTCACCGGCGTGTGGGCGCGGCTCGCCGCCACCCTAGTCGCCGTGCAGATGGGGTCGTTCCTGTTGCTGGTGTGGCTGCCTGTCTTCCTGGCCGGCAAGATGACCGACTTCAACTGGGGCGAGGTCACTGCCACCTGCGCGCTGGCGGCGGCCGGCTGGGTGGTGGCGGAGAGTTATCGCGGCGTGCCGTGGCTCGCGGTGGGCAAACGCTAAGAAATTTTGGTGGGCCCACCAGGGCGAACCGCGAAGCGGTGAGCGCGGCGCCTGGAGCGCCGCCGTCTATACCCAGGGACGGGCCGGCTGGTATCGATTCTATAGCGACGGATTGGTGGGCCCACCAGGACTCGAACCTGGAACCAAGGGATTCACTTCGCCCCGCCGTTTCCGGTGGGAGTGGACTATCTCTTCACCCGCGGCCGTGCCGGTAGGGTGCGGGACGCTCTAGCCTGTCATCAAGGGCGCTTTCAGCCCTCAGGTAGTCTCTGCACCTTCCGGCGGTGCACCGCCGGCTTGGCTCAGGGTTGCCATCGGCATATGCCGGTGAGGTTTCCCTGAATTCATCCCGTTTTCATCCGCGCCTTCCGGCGCGGCGTCACCATCTTGATGAGTCCCCTGCTCTAACCATTGAGCTATAGGCCCATGACAAGCGCAATTGTACTCGCCAACAACCGTAGTTGTTTTAGATTATGATTATATTCATATGCATAAATCCGATGCTGGCTGCGCGATTTGTGGAAAGACGCTCAAGGGGCGCCAACGCAAGTATTGCGGTCTGAAGTGCAAGAACAGCGATACCAATAACCGGCATCAGAACTACGTCAGCCAGCAAGCAAGAGGCCTGCGCAGGAAGCTCGCCCTGGTAGCCGAGCGTGGCGGACGTTGCGAACGCTGCGGCTATCGCAAGAACTATGCAGCCTTAGCTTGGCACCATATCGAACCGGACAAGAAGTCCTTCGAGCTGGATCTTCGTGCCATGTCCAACCGTAGCGACTTGGCCTTGCAGGAGGAGGCCGCCAAGTGCCGACTGCTCTGCGCTAACTGTCATGCCGAGACCCATCATCCGGAGTGCCGGCTTCCCGGCGACGCACGCTAGCCTGCTTTTGTCGAGATTGATTCGCATTCCTCTCCAACGAGCGTGACGCAGTTCACAACGCGGCGCCCACTTAGACTACTAAGAATCTAGTAACTCCTTGATGTACTGCGATTTTGCTTTTGGAATAAAAATTCACGTCATTGTGTCTTGAGCATGATATTACCGCCCTAACATAGAGGAGAAGGTGGTCAGGGGTGGGATGGGGCCATGCTTCCGACTCGGAGGATTTCGTCATGCGCCGTTTCGTGTTGATGCTGCTGGCGGCACTGCCGCTGGCGCTCGCGTGGCTGCCTGCGTCCGCAGCTACGCCGCTGGACCTCGCTCCCTACAAGGGCAAGGTCGTCTACCTCGATTTCTGGGCCTCCTGGTGCAAACCCTGCCGGCAGTCCTTCCCCTGGATGAACGCCATGCAGAAGAAGTACGCCGGCGAGCTCGTGATCGTGGCGGTGAACCTGGACGAGGAGCAGGCCGACGCGGCCCGCTTCCTCAAGGAGACCCCCGCGGACTTCACGGTGGTCTACGACCCGGAAGGCAAGTCCGCCGAGCAGTACGGCATCATCGGCATGCCGAGCTCCTTCGTCATCGGCCGTGACGGCCAGGTGCTCAAGAAGCACCAGGGATTCTTCGAGGACTCGCCCGCCAAGTACGAGGCGGAGCTGCGCGAGATCCTGGGCAAGCAATGAGATTGGATTCGACCGAGGTACCTGCCATGAGAATGCTTGGATTGTTGTCGGTCTTCGCGGCGCTGGCCGTGCTGCTGGGTGGTTGCACCAGCCTGGGCGTGAAGCCCTGGCAGCGCGGCAACCTCGCCAAGCCCGAGATGGCCCTGAACTGCGATCCCTTGAGCCTGTCGTTCGATGACCACATCTACTTCTCCAAGGAAGCGATCAGTGGTGGCCGGGGCTTCGCCGGCGGAGGCTGCGGATGCAACTGAAGCGCAAGCAACGCCGCAAGCTGCGGCAGACGCTGCTGGCCTCGAGCTGCGCGCTGCTCGGCACCGCGGGCACCGCCCGCGCCGCTGACGGCGACTGGAGCTTCGATGCCGGCGTGCTCTACTACTCCGAGGTGGACCGGGTGCGAGCCATCGAGCCCGCGGTCATCGTCAAGCGCGACCTGGGCGATGACGCCTCGGTGAGCGCCCGCGTGGTGAGCGACACCCTGAGCGGCGCCACCCCTACCGGCGCCATGCCCGCCAGCACCGGCACCACCGTGACCAGCCCCTCGGGCCAATCCGGCAACGCGGCTGGCGCCGGCAAGACGCCGCTGGACAACAGCTTCCGCGACCAGCGCTATGCCCTCAGCGTCACCTGGTCGCGGCCGCTGTCGCAGCTGTGGCGCCTCGACCTCGGCGCGAACTACTCCACCGAGCACGACTTCCAGTCGCAGGGCATCAACCTGCTGCTGGCGCGGGACTTCAACGAGCGCAATACGACCGTCTCGGCCGGCGTGTCCTTCGAGTCGGACCTCATCAAGCCCATCGGCGGCATCCATCAGCCGCTCAGCACCATCAAGCTGCCGCCGCCGCCGGAACCGGAAGACCCGGAGCCCGACATGGCGGCGATGTTCCCCCAGGGCGTGATGCCCGCGGCGGACGAGGGCGGCGGTGATGGCAACGGCGAGGCCGCTAACGGCAACCCCGCCATCGCCTCCAGCGACCACAAGCACGTCAAGGACCTCTTGCTGGGCGTCACCCAGGTGATGAACCGCGACTGGATCGTGGCGCTCAACTATTCCTACAGCCGATCCGACGGATACCAGAACGACCCTTACAAGGTCGTCTCCATCATCAATTCCCATCTGGGCGGGTTCTTCCCGGGCGGCCCCGGCGGCGGCTTCGGGCCGGCCCTCGGCGATCCGCTGAGCAACATCTACGAGAGCCGGCCCTCGACGCGGGTGAAGCACGCGCTCTACCTGCAGAACAAGGCCTACCTCGGCGGCCAGGTGCTGGACTTCTCCTACCGCTACGGCTGGGATGACTGGGGCATCAAGTCGAGC
>DATAHN010000087.1:0-11761 GCA_036263155.1 Gammaproteobacteria bacterium
GCCGCTACCTACACCGGCTGTACCGACGCAAGTTCGCCGAGGCGAAGCGCAGTATCCATCTCACCACACCGTACTTCGTGCCGGACCGGCGCACCCGCCGCGCGTTGCGGTTGGCCGCGCGGCGCGGAGTGGAGGTTAAGCTCTTGGTGCCGCACCACATCGATGAGCCCGTCGAGCGCGTGGTGCAGTGGGCGGCGCATGCCATGTACGCAAGCCTGCTGGAGGCCGGTGTGCAGATCCACGAGTACCTGCCGCGCATGCTGCACGCCAAGACCCTGGTCATCGACGGGGAGTGGTGCAGCGTGGGTACCGCGAACCTCGACTACCGCAGCTTCTTCCTCAACTACGAGCTCACCCTCACCAGTACCGACGCCGCGCTGGTGCAGCGCCTGGAGGCGGATTTCCAGCAGGACCTCACCCAGTCCCTGCGCATCCAGCCACGCCGCTGGGCGAACCGCCGCTGGTGGATGCGCACCCTCGAGTCTCTCGGCTGGTCCATCCGCCACTGGCTGTGAACCGGGCCGGGCGGTGCTAGAGTGCCCGCCTGATCCCGTCCGATCCAGCCACCGGAGGTCCGCATGTCCCGTCTGGTCCTGATCCTGAGCGCCTTCGCCGCGAGCTTCGCGGGCGCGGCTGCCCATGCCGCCGATTTCACCCTGCAGCAGGCCCTGAGCTACCCGTTTCCCTCCGAGCTCACCGCCGCCCCCAAGGGCAGCGCCGTGGCCTGGGTGCAGGACATCGAGGGCGCGCGCAACGTGTGGATCGCCGAGAGCCCTGGTGCCGCGCCGCGCCAGCTCACGCACTTCACCGGCGACGAGGGCGTCGAGATCAGCCACGTGGAACTTTCGGCGGACAGCCGCTACCTGGTGTTCGTGCGCGGCGGTGACCACGATGCCAACTGGCCTGAGGCGCTGGAGCCGGAGCCGAGTTCCATGCCGGTGCAACCCACCATGCAGGTGTGGAGCGTCGCCCTCAAGACCGGCGAGCTGCAGCTCGTGGGCGACGGCGATGCGCCGGCCATCGCGCCGGACAGCTCACGCGTGGCCTTCATCCACCTGCCCGAACGTGCGGTATGGTCGGCGGCCCTCGGCGGCGGCGGCGGCAAGGCCGCGCTGCTGCTGTTCGACCGCGGCAAGGCCTCGGACCTGCGGTGGTCGCCGGACGGCAAGGCGCTGGCCTTCGTGTCCGGGCGCGGCGACCACAGCTTCATCGGCGTGTACCGCAACGGTGAGACGCCCATCGAGTACCTGGCGCCGTCCACCAGCAGCGACTTCATGCCGCGCTGGTCGCCGGACAGCACCCGCATCGCCTACGTGCGTGTGCCAGGTCAGGGCGGGGTGCCCAAGCCGATCCTGAAGCAGGTGCCGGATCCCTGGGCGCTGTGGGTCGGTGAGGTCGCGACCGGCAAGGCCGCACGCGCCTGGCAGAGCCCCAACACGCTGCGCGGTTCCTATCCGCAGACCCAGGGCGAGGCGAACCTGCACTGGCTTCCGGGCGACCGTCTGCTGTTCCTCGCCGACATGGATAACTGGCCGCATCTCTACGCGGTGCCATCCAAGGGCGGCGAGGCGAAGCTGCTCACCCCCGGCAAGTTCATGGTGGAGTACGTGAGCGCGAGCGCCGACGGCAGTCGCGTGGTGTACAGCGCCAACGTCGGCGCCACCGTGGGCGACCAGGACCGCCGCCATCTCTACCTCATCAGCACCGACGGCTCACCCGAGCGCGTTCTCACCGCGGGCGATGAGATCGAGTGGACTCCGGCCTTGAGCGGTGATGGCAAGACGCTGGGCTTCATCCAGGCCGGTGTGCAGCTGCCGCCGCTGGTGGTGGCGGGCGGCGTGGATAAGAGCGACTGGCACACCCTGAACCGCGACAGCATACCGGCCATGTTCCCGGCGCAGGGCTTCGTCACGCCGCGCTCCGTGAGCTTCGAGGCCGCCGACGGCACCGAGTTGCACGGCCAGCTCTATGCCACGGACGATGGCGCGCGCAAGCCCGCCATCGTGTTCGTGCACGGCGGGCCACCGCGCCAGATGCTGCTCGGCTGGCACTACATGAACTACTACGCGAACGCCTACGCGGTGGACCAGTACCTGGCCGCCCACGGCTTCGTGGTACTGGCGCTCAACTACCGCCTGGGCATCGGCTATGGCCATGACTTCAATCACCCGGCGCATTGGGGCCCGACCGGAGCCGCCGAATATCAGGACGTGTTCGCCGCCGCCAAGTTCCTAATGCGTGACGCGCGGGTGGACGCCAAGCGCATCGGCATCTGGGGCGGCTCCTATGGCGGCTATCTCACCGCCATGGCACTGGCCAGGAACTCCAATATCTTCAAGGCCGGCGTGGATCTCAACGGTGTACACGACTGGTCGTACGACCTCTCGGACTGGTTCAACGGCGGCAAGCCGCGCTACGAGGAGGGTGACCGCAAGCAGGCCATGAAGGTGGCCTGGCAGTCCTCGCCGGTGGCCGCGGTGAAGGGCTGGCGCTCGCCGGTGCTGCTGATCCAGGGCGACGACGACCGCAACGTCTACTTCAACGAGATGATCGACATGGTGAACCGGCTGCAGGACCAGGGTGTGCCCTACGAGGAACTGGTGATACCGAACGAGATCCACGGCTTCCTCAGGCGCGCGTCATGGCGGAAAGCCGACGAGGCCACGGTGGAGTTCTTCCAGCGCCAGCTCAAGCCCCAGGGGAAGTGAGCCGGCAGGGATGGCACGCACAGCGCTGGTGATCGGCGGCGGGCTGCTGGGCGTCACCAGCGCCTGGTACCTTGCCGAGCGCGGTTTCAAGGTCACGCTGCTGGAGCGGCGGTCCGGCACTGGCCTCGAGACCAGCTACGCGAACGGCGGGCTGGTGACGCCGAGCCAGTCGGATCCCTGGAACGCGCCGGGCACCTTCGGCCACCTGCTGCGCTGGCTGTGGCGGGAGGACTCGCCGCTGCTGTTGCGTCCGCGCGCGCTGCCCGGCATGTGGCGCTGGGGCCTCAAGTTCCTGCTGGCCTCCCGCGCCGCGCCTTGGTGGACGGCGACGGAGGCGAACCTGCGCCTCGGGCTCTACAGCGCCGATTGCCTGCGGCAACTGCGCGGGCAGCTCGGGTTGCAGTACCAAGCCATGAGTGCGGGCACGCTCAAGGTGTTCCGTGACGCAGCGTTCCTGGAGCGCTCCGATACGCTGGCCCGTACTCTCGCGCCCCTCGGCCTGAGGCACCGCGTCCTGAGCCGCGCCGAGGCGGTGGCGCTCGAACCGATGCTGGAAGCGGCACCGGGACTCGCGGGTGCAATCCACTACTCAGAGGACGAGAGCGGCGATGCCCATGCTTTCACCCGCGCGCTGGAACAGCACGCCCGCGCCGCCGGCGTGGAGTTCCTCACGGGCATTGAGGTGACTGGCTTCGTGTCGCAGGCAGGCGAGGTCACGTCCGCGCGCACTGCACGCGGCCAGTTCCAGGCGGATACCTATGTGCTGGCGGCGGGTTCCTATAGCCCGGCACTGGCCGCGACGCTGGGACTAAATCTTCCCATCTATCCCGTAAAAGGTTACTCGGTGACGCTGAACCTGCGTGAGCCGAAGCGCCGGCTGGGGATACCGCTGGTGGATTTCGAGCGCAAGATCGTGGTGACGCCCCTGGGCGAACGGCTGCGGATCGCCGGCACCGCCGAGTTCACCGGCTTCGACACTTCACTCAACCCGCGGCGCGGTGCGGCCGTGCTGAAGCATGCCTTGCAGCTCCTGCCGGAAGTGGCGGGGCAGGTGGAGGGAGTGGAACATTGGGCAGGTTTGCGGCCCATGAGCTGCGACGGGCCGCCGCTGGTGGGCGCCACCCGTTATCCGAACCTCTACACCAATGCCGGACACGGCCCGCTGGGGCTGACGCTCGCTGCGGGCTCGAGCCGCGCGTTGGCGGACCTCATGGCCGGCCGCGCGCCGGCACTGGACCTCACCGCCTATTCGCCCGGCCGCTTCTCGCGCTGAGCGCTACTCGCCGCTCTTGGCGGCATCAGCGCGGGCATAGGTGGCGACACCGGGCATGTCCAGGCTCACGGGCTTGCCGAATGCGTCCAGCCCGAAGGTGATGTAGCTCTTGCCGAAGTAGGCATAGTCCCACTGCACCTGGAAGGTGTCGTGATGCCAGTGCCTGAGCTCGCCCGTGAGGCGCTTGCTGGCGCGCAGGCGCAGTTTGCCGTTCTCCAGCGTGATATTCACGTCGCCGTAGAGCTCGTTGCTGTAGTGCCCGGCATACTCCGCGAGCGGCAGCGGTGCCGCGCCGGGCTGGCGGGTCTTGTCCAGCGCGGCCTGGGCGGCGCGGTCCGCCGCGTAGACGGGAGCCACTGCCTTCAGAACCACCGTGCTCCAGTCCTTATCCGGTTTTCCGTCGTAGGCATCCACTACACGCCACACCAGCGCCATGGGCAGCCAGCTCTGGTCCATGTTGCTCAGCACCACCACGCCCAGGTGCCGGGAGGGCACCATGCCGAGCCCCGCGCTCATGCCGTCGATGTGCCCGGAATGCCACACCACCTTTGTGCCGGCGTAGTCCTGCAGGAAGAAGCCGAGCCCGTAGGCGTAGAAGTGGCTTTCCGGGTTGAGGGCGCTCAGGAACTTCGCCTCGCCGTCCTTGCCGCCGATCAGCATCTGCGGCGTCTCCATCTCCTGCACCGTCTCGGGGCTCAGCAGCTGCTTGCCCTCGTAGCGGCCGTCCGCCAGCAGCATGCGCAGCCACTCCGACATCTCGCGCACGCTGGAGTTGATGGCCCCGGCGGGATCGATGTTGTCGGTGTTGTCCCAGGCGATGGGTTGCAGGCGCCCGTCGATCTCGGCGTGGGGCGTGGCCACGTCGGCGCCGGACTTGAAGGCGCGGATGCTGGTGTTGCTGGTGTCCATGTGCAGCGGCGCGAAGAAGCGGGCGCGCACGTAGTCGCCCCACGCGGTACTTGTCACTGCGGGGACCACCTGCCCGGCGGCCATGTAGAGGCTGTTGCTGTAACAGAACTGGGAACGGAAACCGTAGGCGGGCTTCTGGTAGCGCAGGCGGGCGATGATCTCCTCGGAGTTGAAATCGGTTCCGTACCAGACGCCGTCCTCACCGCAGGTGCCGCTGCGGTGGCTGAGCAGGTCGCGCAACGTCACCTCGCGCGTCACGTAGGGGTCGTACATCTGGAAGCCCGGCATGAGTGTAGCCACCGGGTCGTCCCAGTCGAGCTTGCCGGCGTCCACCAGCGTACCGAGTGCGGCGACGGTGAAGGCCTTGGTGTTGGAGCCGATACCGAACAGCGTGTCGCCGTCCACCTTGTCCGGGGCGTCCAGGTTGCGCCGGCCGAAGCCCTGCACCCACACCACCTTGTCATCCTTCACCACGGCGATGGCGAGGCCGGGCACCTTCCAATCTGCCATGGCGTGCTGGATGTAGGTGTCCAGGCCCTTGAGTTCGGATGGCGGCTCGTCCGCCGCCAGGCTAGCCGGCAGGGGCAGCAGGCAGGCGAGGGCGACAAGGATGCGTGCGAGATCCATGCGACGACTCCCTTCGGTCTTTAGTTAGAGTGCGAACGTTCGGACAATCCATCGGTGACCGCTGAAGCTACGCGGTTTTTGGGGTATAAACTAGCTCAAGGAAGCATCCGGTGGGGGCACCGGACGTGCTTTGAGGGACCAGAGGGAGCGCCGAGCGGCTGGAAGGGTCGGTCGCCGGTGTGGGACGAAGTGCCCGTTTCCAGTTCAAGGAAGATCCACGCCGACCAGCCTCGACACCGCTGCGCGTGCCGCAACAGTGGGGGAGAGGCATGGCCAAGACCGCATTCAGGCCGGACGACACGACCACCGACATCCGCAATGCGCTCCAGCAGGAGCGCCGGATCAAATCCGACTTCACCTCCAACATTCGCGATGGCGCCAGACTCTACGGCCGCGCGCGCGCCTGCCTGCAGTGGCTGTTCGAGGACGTGCAGGCCAAGCGACCGCTGGACCTAGACATCGCCAAGGAGGTGGTGCAGGCCATCTTCGACAGCCTTGCCAAGAACCCCAACGTGCTGCTGTGGATCACCAACCTGCAATTCCCGCAGGAGGCCAATGCCTGCCACAACTTCAACGTAGCGGTGCTCTCCATGGTGTTCGGCCGGCATCGCGGCATGAGCCGCAGCGATGTCATGGCGCTCGGTCTCGGCGGCATGCTGCATGACCTCGGCAAGGCCCACCTGCCGTCTTCCGTGCTGGAGCGGCCCTCGCGCCTCACGCCGGATGAGATGCAGCTCGTCCGGCGCCACGCGGAGCAGGGCTACGACATGCTCAACGATGCCGGCCAGCTCACCAAGCCGGTGCTGGATATCGTCCGTTACCACCACGAGCGCGCCGACGGCAGCGGCTACCCCGCAGGCCTGTTCGGCGGCGGGCTGCCAGACCCGCCGCGTATGGTGGCTATCGCCGACGCCTACGACAGCATGACCGGCGGCTATTACCGCCGTCCCATGACGCCTACCGACGCACTGCGGGTGCTCAAGAACCAGGCCGGCGAGGAGTACGGCATGGAGCTGGTGGAGGAATTCATCCGCTGCCTGGGCACCTACCCCGTGGGCAGCCTGGTGGAACTGAACTCCGGTTCGGTGGTGATGGTGGTGGGCTCCAACCCCAGCGCGCGGCTCAAGCCCCTGATCATGTTCGTGCGCAATGAGGAGGGGCGACTGGAGCGTCCGCGCATGCTCAACGACCTGTCCAAGTACTCCGATGAGGAGCTGGCGGAACGCTGGGGCATCCAGCGGCTGGTAGACCCGCTCGATTACGACATCGACATGTGGCAGGTGATCCTGGAAGAGATACAGTTCTAGTCCACGACTCGCCATGCCCGCGGTGCCACCGGGTGCCGGTGGGGCCCTTGGGCGGGACCCGTCCAAATTAGGTAAAATCCCCAGACCGATACCCCATTCCGCCACGGCTTCGGCCCTGGCCGGCTCGGAGCCGGCCTGAGCCCTGCCTGCAGTTCCAAGGGACCGACGATGCGCCGCAAGGTAAACGTGTCTGAACTCGTGATCGGCATGTACGTGGCCGAGCTGGACAAGCCCTGGGATAAGAGCTCGTTCCTGTTCCAGGGTTTCGGCATCGAGACCGACGAGGACCTGGCGAAGCTGCGCGAGGAGTGCCAGTTCGTCTACATCGACGAGGTGCAGTCCACCCCGGCCTCCCTCAAGGCACCTGCGCCGCGCCCGGTCTCGGGAGGCGGCGTGAGCACCACCATCACCAGCCGCGGGCCGGCAGACGCGACCCCTTTCAAGCGCGAGATGAAGGAGGTGGTGCAGGCCCAGCAGATGGCCCGTACCAACATCAGCCGGGTACTGGACGAAGCGCGCCTCGGCAAGACGCTGGACACCAAGGAGACCAAGGGCGCCGTCACCCAGATGGTGAGCGCAGTCACCGCCAACCCGAACTCCATGCTGTGGCTCGCGAACCTGCGCCTCAAGCACGAGCGCACCGCCAGCCACTGCCTCAACTCCGCGATCCTGTGCATCGCCTTCGGCAAGCACATCGGCCTCTCCGAGGTGGACCTCAACATACTGGGGCAGGGCGCCATGCTGCACGACATCGGCAAGGTGCGCGTGCCTCCGGCCATCCTCGACAAGGCCGGCGGGCTCACCGAGGCCGAGCAGCAGGTGGTGCGCAAGCATCCCATCGACGGCGAAGCGGTGCTCAAGCTCACCCGGCAGCTGCCTGACAAGGTACTGGAGATCGTGCGCCACCATCACGAACGTATCGACGGCAAGGGCTATCCCGACGGCCTCGCCGGCGACGCGGTGCCGCTGGGTGCGCGCATCGTGGGCATGGTAGACACCTACGACAGTCTCACCAGCGAGACCCCGTACCACGCGGCGCTCACGCCAGCCGACGCGCTCGCCGTGCTGCGCACGGAAGGCGCCGATGCTTATGGCAAGGACTTGGTGCAGGAGTTCATCCGCTGCCTCGGCATCTACCCGATCGGCAGCCTGGTGCAGTGCAACAACGGCGCGCTGGCGGTGGTGGTGTCCTCCACGCCGGCCTCACGCCTCAAGCCCGTGATCATGGTGGTGCGCGATGAGCGCGGCAAGGAGACGCGGCCGCGCATGCTGCTCAGCCTTGCCACGATGGATGCCAGCCTGGTGGCGCGCTGGGGCCTCAAGGGCAACGTGGATCCCAAGGCACACAACGTGGACCTCTCCGCCATCATCGCGGAAGAGACCGGCACCTGATCGCCCCGGCGGCACCCGCCGCCGGCATGCACGCGCATCGGGTGATCACCCGATGCCTCCGACCTGAAACACCACACTACGGCGGCTCTGTGCACGGCAGCACAGAAACCGCCGGCTGCACCCTGTAGTTTCGCTCTCAAGCACAAGAAACACAGGAGTGCCGAACATGCTTTACTGGACCGGAGTGTTCCTCGTCATCGCCATCATCGCCGCCATCTTCGGCTTCGGCGGCATCGCTGCGGGCGCGGTAGGCGTCGCGAAGGTGTTGTTCTTCATCTTCATCGTACTGTTCCTGCTGTCCCTCGTGTTCGGCATCTCTCGCCGTGGCCGGCCCAAGATCTGACGGCCGGACCCGCGGACCGGCATCACCAACCATGTAAACGACAGGAGAAATGAGATGGGTGCTAACAACGGCCTGATACCGCAGGCGAGCAAGGAAAAGCTGCTCGCCGACTTCGAGGCTCTCATCGCGGATACGGAAGAGCTGCTGGGTGCCACGGCGAACCAAGGCGGCGAGAGACTGGCGGCACTGCGCACCAAGATGGCCAGTCGCCTGGAGGACGCCAAGACCCGCATCACCGATGCGGAGCAGCGGGTGGTGGAACGCACGCGCGCGGCAGCCAAGGCCACCGATGCCTACGTGCAGGAGAATCCCTGGCAGTCGGCGCTCATCGCCGGCGGCGTTGGCTTCGTGCTCGGCTTCCTGCTGACCCGGGGTTCATCGTCGAGATGACGATGGAAGCGGGGCAGCTGGGGGCGGGCGCCGCGGCGCCGCGGCTGGGCGTGTTGGCCTCGGCCAAGACCTTCCTTTCGACCCTGGTCGCGATCGTCGGCACGCGCCTGGAGATCCTCGCCACCGAGCTGGAAGAGGAGCGGTTGCGCCTGGGCTCGATCGTGGCCTGGGCTGCCTGCACTTTGCTCTTCGCGGCGCTGGCTCTGATCTTCCTGTCGTTGCTGGTGGTCGTGGTGTTCTGGGACGATCACCGCGTGGCCGCGCTGGTTTGCGTCTCGCTCGCGTACCTGCTGCTCGGCGGGTTGTCGGCCAACCAGCTCTACAAGCGGCTGATGCGCCGTTCGCCGCTGTTCGCCGCCACGCTGGATGAACTGCGCAAGGACCAGGTGGGGCTGCAGTCGTGAACCTCCCGCGGGATGGTCGGCTGGCGGCCCTGCGACGCCGGCGAGCGATGCTGGTGGACCGGGCCGCGGATGAGCGGGCCACCCTGGCGGCGGCGCGTGAGCGGCTGGAGCACCCGCTCCACTGGTTCGACGTAGGCATGGACTTCGCGGGCTCCCTGCGTACCGGTCCCAAGATCATGGGCATCCCGGCCTTCGCTGGCATGTTGGCACTAAGCTCACGCCTGCCGCGGTTGAGGACATGGCTCGCGCGCGGCCTGATGGTCTACCAGGTCGGGCGCTTCCTGCACGCGCATCTCGGCCAGAAGGCACAGGCGCTGCACTGAGTGGCGTCGACGCATGGACTCAGGTGATCACCTGACGATATGTCCCGCGTCCTTGTGAGTTACTGCACGGAAATTATCTTCCCGCGCGCACATGATGTCCCATAGGTACCCGAACACCGTGTACCCGCCCACCCGCCGATGAACCTGAAATAACGGATAAAGTTGCAAGGAGCACACGATGAAAACCCTGATCAAGATCACCACCGCCACGGCCGCCGCCGCGATGCTGGCCGCCGCCATCGGCTGCGCGGACCATGCCACCCGCGACAACGCCGGCTACGGCGCCACCGACCAGTCGACGACGTCCTCTGACCAGTCGGTCGCGGCCACCGGCACTTCCGACCAGTCGTCGTCGGCCACCGGCGCGACCAGCACGAATGGTGCTGTGGTGGACGATGTGACCCTCACCAACAACGTGCAGGCCACCCTGGCGAACACGCCTGGCGTGAAAGCCAACCAGATCACCGTGCAGTCCAGCGACGGCGTGGTGACGTTGCGCGGCGACGTGGATAGCCAGGATGCAGCCAACGCGGCCGTGCAGGCCGCCCAAGGCGTGAACGGCGTGTCCTCGGTGCAGAACCAGCTCAACGTCTCCGGCTCCCAGCCTCCGCGCTGACTTCCGTCACCGCCGGGGGCCTGCGCTCCCGGCGGTGACTGTCCGGACGGGCAGGGGGCATCTGTACCCTGCTGCGGCCCGGCACGACTCATCCCAAACCTATAAGGAGCATCTTCAATGAAGCCCATAAGTACTTTTTCCGTCATGTTGGTAGCCTCGACCATGCTGCTCGGCCTCGCCGGTTGCGCCACCGACCATGAGGACATGAACCGCCGCGTCACAACTACTACCACCACCACGACCACCGGTCCCAACGCCACGGCCCAGGCCGGCGACGTGGATGACCTCACTCTCGCCAACAACGTGCGCGCCACGCTCGCGAGCACGCCGGGCGTAGATGCCCACTACATCAATGTGGATGCCGACGACGGCGTGGTGACCCTGAGCGGCGACGTGCCGAGTTCGGCCATGGCCACCGCGGCGATCTCGGCGACCCAGAGCGTGGTCGGCGTGCGCTCGGTCCACAGCGACCTCAACATCAACAATCCGCCGCGCTAAATACGCGCTGGACATGAAAGAGGCCGCCGCCGGTGATGCCGGCGGCGGCCTTATGCTTTTTGAAAACCGTCAGCGCGGCGCGACGTAGCCGCCTGCGACACCATGAGGCGAGAGCACAACCTGCCAGAGCTGGTTCTTGCGGGCTCGGAACGAGGCGGCGCAGGAGCTGAGATAGAACAGCCACATGCGGCGGAAGCTCTCGTCGAAGCGGTCCTGCAGGATGCCCCAGCTACGCAGGAAGTTCTCGCGCCAGGCGAGCAAGGTGCGGTCGTAATGCACACCGAAGTTGTGCCAGTCCTCCATCACGAACAGGCCCTCGGTGGCCTCGCCGATCTGGCGGATGGAGGGCAGCATGCCGTTCGGGAAGATGTACTTGGCAATCCAGGGGTCGGTGTCATGTACGCTGAGGTTGCTACCGATGCTGTGCAGCAGGAACAGGCCGTCATCCGCGAGGCAACGCCGTGCCACTTCCATGTAGGTGCGGTAGTTCTTGTAGCCCACGTGCTCGAACATGCCGATCGAGAACACGCGGTCGAAACGCTCGTCCAGCTCGCGGTAGTCCATGAGCCGGAACTCCAGCGGCAAACCGCGGCAGAGCGCGCGCGCATAGACAGCCTGCTCCTGGGACACCGTGACACCGACGCCGGTGATGCCGTAGCGTTCGGCCGCCAGCCGCAGGGCTTCGCCCCAGCCGCAGCCGATGTCCAGCACCCGCATGCCGGGTTCGAGACCGAGCTTGCGGAACACGAGCTCGAGCTTGGCCTCCTGGGCTGCATCCAGGTCCCGGGCCTCGGCCCAATAGCCGCAGCTGTACACCAGGCGCCGGCCCAGCATGCGCCGGTACAGCTCCGTATCCAGGTCGTAATGGCGCCGGCCCACCTCGAACGCCCTCGATCGGCTCTGCTGGTTGAAGAGCCGCGCCCGCAGTGCGGCCAGCTTGAGGTCCCAGGTGGGATGGTCATCGAGCCTGG
>DATAHN010000088.1:0-5329 GCA_036263155.1 Gammaproteobacteria bacterium
CGACCATGTACTTCCCGAGGACCTCGCCGGCATCCAGCACCCGGTAGATGAGACTGTCCGCATCCACCTCGCGCCCCAGCAGTCCTCGCGCCGTGAGCTCGGCGGCGATGGCGGCCCGGTGCGCGGCGGTGGCGATAACCACGCAGGCGTCGCGGTTCACGAGGCCCTCCGCCAGGAACCCGGCGACCTGATCCACGAAATCCTGCTCCCGCTCATAGAAGATGACGCGATGGTCACTCACCTCCGGTCGCCTGCATCTCGAATCCAGGTCGGTCCACCGCGGAGAGCGAGGGCATCGTCCCGACCTTGTCCGAGCGCGCGGATCCAGCCGGGGCGCGCCAGTTGGACAACAAGCGGTCATAGTGGTCCCGGACCGTCTGGTAGCAATCGCAGGCGCGCGCCTCCAGTGCGGCGCGGTCCCGCACCCGGATGGAGCCCGCTCCCTGGTCGATGTAGCCGGCGGACCAGAAGTCCATGGCGATGCGGGTCACGTCGTGCATGGAGGTGCCGAGCGCGCTGGCCATGAGCTCGTGAGATATATCCACGGTGTCGCCCATCATCCGGTCCAGCCGCGACAGCAGCAGGCGGCAGAAACGTTCCTGCACGCCGTGGTGCCGGTTGCAGATGGAGAGTTGCATCATCTGGCTTATAAGGGCCTGCATGTAGCGCATGAATGCCTCGCGCAAGGGCCGGCTGCGGGCGCACTCCTGCGTCAACACCTCGGCACGGATCCGCATGGCCGAACCCGATCCCTGCACCACCGCGAAACGCGGGATGGCGACGTCGTCCAGCAGGACTTCGAGGCCCACCACGCCCTCGCGACCCGTCACCGCGATCTCGGCGGCGGCGGTGTGCGGGGTGATATAGACGGTGGAGACGAGGCAGTCCAGCGGGAAGTACGCGTAGTCCGTCTTCTCCCCCGGCCGGTAAAGCGGCCGGCCTTTCTCGAGCCTGACCCGCTGCAGCTCTGCCTTGAGCCGCGCGCAGTCCGTCTCCGGCAAGGAAAGAAGCAGCCAGTTGTCATTTGGTTGCGACATATCGAGACCCTCGATATCAAGGTTGGTTTCACGCCGATCCAGGCGCTTATTTAAAAAACGATGTGAAAATAGGGACGGCTGGCCCTTATGTCAATCAGGTATTTGCCAGATGGACAGGCTTCTGCCGGTGTGGCCGGACGCGTCGCCCGCTACTTGCAGACCCCGCCGGGTAGGAACACCGACAGGTTGTAGATCTTGCCCTGGAAGATGTACACGGCCAGGCCCCTGTCGTAGCAGTACAGGTAAGTGGGCAGTTCCTCGGTACCGACGTTCGACGAGCTATCAGGGGTACCCATCTTGGCGCGCATATCGAGCTCGGACTGCCCGGGCTTCACGCCCTCGGCAGTGCTGTACCACACGCTGCGGGTATCCACGCGCAAGACCTGCTGCGTCTTGTCGTCCACGATCACCCGGTAGTCATCGTGATAGTTGTACATGGACCGGGTGGAGCCCTTGTCGGGGCTGCCCTTCACCTGCAGCACCTGCTCGCTGGTCATGCCGATGGCGACCGGACCGATGCGCGTACCCGGCACGATGAGATAGTCGTCCGGAGGAAGCTGGGTCGGAGGCGGTGGCAGCGGGGGCGCCGAAGCGCAGCCGCCGATGGCCACGATGGCGAACAGTGCAGCGAGCCTAAGGGAACGAACCGGCGACATATCCATGTGGCCCCCTCAATGGGCTGGAGCAGCGTCTTGGGCTGCCTTCCGCCCCAAGGATACTCGCTCTCCCTCGCCGGGCAAGAGGATGCACGGCGCGCCTAGTCAGAGGCCTCGACCGCCGCAGGCGGCGTCTTCTTGGTCGTGATCATCACCACGCTGACGAGGACGAACAGCGCGCCCAGGAGCGTGCGCGCATCCAGTGACTCGCCGCCCATGAAGTAACCCACCAGCACCGCCACCACCGGGTTCACGTAGGCATAGGTGCCGACCCGGGTCGGGGAATCGTGATGCAGGAGCCACACGTAGGCCGTGAAGGCGACGATGGAGCCGGGGACGATGAGGTAGGCCAGCGAGAACCAGGCGCCGAAGGAGACCGCCGCCGGGTGGAAGTGTCCGAACTCGCCCAGCGCCGCCGAGCTGAGCAGGAGCATCACGCCGCCCACCAGCATCTGCGCGCCGGAGCTCAGGAACCTCGAATCCGGGAGCGGCTGGGTGCGCGCGAACACCGCCGCAACCGCCCAGGCGACGGCGCCGACGATCAGCGCCAAGGCGCCCCAGGCATCCACGGGCGAGCCGCCCAAGTCCAGGGAATCGCTCACCAGCACCGCGACTCCGCCTAAGCCGATCAGCAGCGCCACGGAGAGACGCCACGTGAGCTTCTGCGTGCGCAGGAAGATGATCTCCGCCAGGGCCATGAAGGCCGAGATGGTCGCCATCATGATGGCGGTGACACCGGAGGGCACGCGCTGCTCCGCCCAGAACACCAGGCCATAGTCCACGGCGAAGATCAGGAACGCCAGCAGCGAGATGGATGCCCACTGGCGCGCGGTCGGCACGCGCTCGCCGCGCCACACGGTCCAGCCGTAGAGCAGCAGGCCGGCGACGAGGAAGCGGACGCCCGCCATCAGCAGCGGCGGCATCTCCAGCACGCCGACGCGGATCGCGAGGTAGGTGGAACCCCACACGAAATAGATGATCGCGTAGGCCAGCAGGACCTTCCACGTCATGCGTGGGGTATCGGCGGTTATGGCGTTCATGCAGGTACCCTATGAGATCAAGATGCATCACCGCGCGACAGGGACTCAAGCTCCCGTCTGGCGGCATCGGCGAGCGACAGCGGCACGCCCCAGTAATCGAAGATGCCGCCCTGCGCCTGGTTCTGGCCGCAGACGACGAAGACACCCGTGCCCAGGCGCGCCTTGAGACGGCTGGCGAGCCAGCCCACGAATCCGCTGTTGTCCATCCCCGCGGGAAAGTGGCAGCGGAACACCATGAACCGCTCGGCGTCAGGATCGAGGCTCGGTACGAGCTGGCTCCAGAGTCCCTCGTCACGGACGAGCGCCAGCGCCCTGGGGTCGACCGCCGCCGGAAAGCCGGATGCGGGGAACTCCACGAACGCATAAGGCTCGTCATAGAACCGTATCTGCGTGCTGGAGATCACTCTGCGCAAACGCGCGTCCGTCTCCGCCGGGGATTCACTCGAGATATGCACCATGGAGCGGGCTAGCCGGCCTCCGCTTCGTCGAAGATGTTGTCGCCGAAGCCTGTCCGGGTGCGCCAAGTGAAGTGTTCGATGATGCGCGTGCGGCCATCGTCGAGCGTCACGATCTCGCAGACCGAACTGCCTCCATGGATCTCGCCCGAGGCTTCGACCTGGGCATACCGGAAGGTCAGCACCTCACCCTCGATCTCGCCCACCAGGCAGCCGTTCTTTATGGAACCGCCGCTATAACGGGCCGCCACGCGAGACTCCTTCTGGATGAAGCGCAGGAAGGTATCGGCGCCCACGACACCCTGGTTGGCGGTATGGCTCACATACATGGTCAAGCCGTCGAGGTTCATCGGCTACTCCTGGTTTGGCTGGTCACCGACCCAGATGAAAGACCGGAGATCAGGACCGAAATTCCCGCCAGCAGCTCATGAGCGTGGTATCGCGTCTATGGCGGCTTACCCCATTTTGCGGCCGCGACATGGTACGGGATATTCAGGGTGATTCCGGCCCTATTTTTTGCCGGGCTGGAGAGTGACTAAAGCTCACAGTGCGGAGAGACGCGGCTCCGCCCTTGCCGAAAATGCTTCTCACTACCGCCCGCCGCAGCCCAAAAAATACCGGCGCCGGGCCGTTCCTGCATGCCGGCTTGGGCATAAGCTCCTTGCGGGGCGTGCCGAAGTCATAGGGAGTTGACTTGGGTCAGGGCTCGGCGCGTCCGCCCCCACTAGAGTGCTTCCCAGACCCCCTTAAAAGGACCTCACCCGAGGTCCACGCAACGGCGTGGTATCGAATGATGATCCAAATCGGCCCGAAGACATCCGATTCAAGCCAAGCGGCCGCGGCCGAAGCACAGGGAGGCCGGCTGAAGTTCGCGCCGGACGCCGGCTTCCAGAAGGAGCTGCGCCGCCGCGTGGACGCCCTGATCCGCGAGCGGCACATCCGTGAGCGGGACTGCCCGCGTATGTACCTCAAGACCGCGGTGGTGCTGGCCGGCTTCGCGCTGTGCTATGGCCTGCTGGTGTTCGCCGCGCAGGCCTGGTGGCAAGCCCTGCCGCTGGCGGTGCTGCTCGGCTTCGCCACCGCCGAGATCGGCTTCAACATCCAGCACGACGGCGGGCACCGCGCCTACTCGGATCGGGCCTGGGTCAACAAGCTCATGGCCATGACGCTGGACATGGTGGGCGGCAGCTCCTACGTGTGGCGCTGGAAGCACGCGGTGTTCCACCACATGTACGCCAATATCCACGGCCATGACACGGACATCGAGCTCGGCATCTTCGGGCGCCTGAGCCCCGAGCAGCCCTACCGGCGCATCTACCGCTGGCAGCAGTGGTACCTGTGGCCGCTGTACGGCGTGATGGTGATCAAGTGGCACTTCTACGACGACTACCGTGACGTGGCCACCGGGCGCATGGGCGTGAACCCCTTCCCACGGCCGCGCGGCTGGGAGCTGGCGCTGTTCGTCGGCGGCAAGCTCGTGTTCATGGCGCTCGCCTTCGGCATCCCGCTGCTGTTCCACCCGCTCTGGGCGGTGGCGCTGTTCTACGTGGTGACGGTGGCCGTCACCGGCGTGGTGCTGAGCACGGTGTTCCAGCTGGCGCACACGGTGGAGGAAGCGCACTTCACCGCGCCGGAGCCGGGCACCGCGCGCATGGCTGGCGCCTGGGCGGTGCACCAGGCAGAAGCGACGGTGGATTTCGCGCAGGACAGCCGCGTGGTCTCATGGCTCGTGGGCGGGCTCAACTTCCAGATCGAGCACCACCTCTTCCCTACCCTGAGCCACGTGAACTACCCCGCCATCGCGGGCGTGGTGGAGCAGACCTGCCGGGACTACGGCGTACCCTATAACGTGAACCGCAGCTTCGGCGGCGCCGTGGCCTCGCACTTCCGCTGGCTCAGGAGCATCGGCCGGCCGCCGGAACCGGCTTCCGCCTAAGGGCGAGTCCCGCGGCCGTCCATCGGCGCCGTCGTGCCTCTTACAAGGCGCGCGCCACCGACATGCCGACCAACGCGACCAGGATGCAGACGGCTCCCACCAGGGAACCCTGGCGTATCGTCCGTTTCAGGGACGCGATCTCTACCTGCTGGTCCGCCGTGGGTTGCGCGCCGGAACCCTGGATCTCCTGCATGAGCGCGCCCAT
>DATAHN010000089.1:0-18192 GCA_036263155.1 Gammaproteobacteria bacterium
GCACCAGATGGTGACCGTGATGAAGGGCGGCGAGGAGGTGAAGCTCTCCAAGCGTGCCGGCAGCTACGTGACGCTGCGCGACCTCATCGACATGGCCGGCAAGGACGCCACGCGCTATTTCCTGATCGCGCGCAAGTCCGACTCCCAGCTCACCTTCGACGTGGACCTGGCGACCTCCAAGAGCAACGACAACCCGGTGTTCTACATCCAGTACGCCCACGCCCGCATCATGAGCGTGGAGCGCCAGCGCGCGGAGAAGAAGATCGGTTTCGACCAGGCGAATGGCTTGCGCCACGCCGCGCGCCTCGACGGCGTGCACGAACAGGCGCTCATGACCGAGCTCTCACGCTACCCGGAGCTCCTGGAGACCGCAGCCCGCAGCCTGGAGCCGCACCTCATGGCCCAGTACCTGCGGGAGGTGGCCGCCGCCTTCCACGGCTTCTATGACAACTGTCCGTTCCTCACGGATGACGCGGACCTCAAGGACGCGCGCCTGACGCTGGCCCTCGCCACCCGCCAGGTGCTGAGAAATGGCCTTACACTGTTGGGCGTCAGCGCGCCGGAGTCCATGTAAGTGGCCAAGGACTATAAGAACAGCCCGAAGCCCAAGGACAAGCCGAAGAAGAAGTCCGGCGGCTTCCCGGGCTGGGGCTGGTTCCTCCTGGGCATCGTCGCCGCCATCCTGATCATCAAGGGCGGCCCGGTGCTGTGGAAGGCGGAGATGGAAGCCGGCAAGCATGGCAAGCCGCCGGCCGCGGCGACGGTGGTGAAGGCTCCTGCCGCCTCCACCGCGCCCCACTACGACTTCTACAAGATGCTGCCGTCCTTCCAGGTGGTGATCCCCGGGCAGGACAAGGAAGTGAAGTCAGGCAGCCCGGCGACGCCCGTGAGCCAGCCGGGCAGCTACATCCTGCAGGTAGGCTCGTTCCCGAACTACGCGGACGCGGACAAGATGAAGGCGACGCTGGCGCTGCAGGGCATCGAGTCCAGCATCCAGCAAGTGCAGGTCAACAACGGTTCCACCTGGAACCGGGTCCGCATCGGACCGATCAAGGACCTGAAAGAGCTCAATTCCATCCGCGCCAAATTGGCCGATGACCACATCGAGCCTCTCGTCATCAAGCAGTAACCCGGCTCAACCCTCTCCGTCTTCTCCGCCCAATTGACGGAAATCGATTCCCAGTGAATTGAGCTTACGGTAGAGGTGCGTGCGCTCCATGCCCACACGCTCCGCGAGCTTGCCCACCTTGCCGCCGCAGAGCTGCAGCTGCTGCTCGAGGTAAGCGCGCTCGAAGTGCTCGCGTGCCTCGCGCAACGGCATGGCCAGGATGTCCTGCTTGATGATCGCCTCGTGGTCGCCGGTGGAGAGCGGCGCGATGGCCTGCTCCACCTCCTCCAGCGTCACCTCGCCGTCGCCCCCCAGCATCAGCACCCGCTGCACCAGGTTCGAGAGCTCGCCGAGGTTGCCGGGCCAGGGGTAGTTGCGCAGGCGGTTCTGGGCCGCGACGCTGAAGCGCCGGTACTTGAGGTCCAGGGTATCCACCAGGTGGTCGGTGAAGTAGCGCAAGAGGTCCGGCACGTCCTCCCGGTACTCGCGCACCGGCGGCACCCGCACCATCACCGCCGCCAGGCGGTTGTGCAGGTCACGGCGGAACAGTCCCTGGTCGAGCTGCGATTCGATGCGCGGCTCGGCCGCGGAGATGAGCCGTACGTCGAGAGTGCGGGCGGTCTGGCTGCCGACGCGGGTGAACGCGCCCTGCTCCAGCACGCCGGTGAGGGCGGCCTGGGCCTCGGCGTGCAGGTCCGAGAGGTCCCCCAGGAACAGGGTGCCGCCGCGGGCCTGCTCGAAGCAGCCGGGCGACTCGGCACCCTCGCGTCCGCACAGAGACTCCAGAACGTCGCGCAGCTGCAGGCCGGCGAGCGAGACGGACACGAACGGCCCCGCCGCGCGCGGCCCCATGGCGTGCAGGTAGCGCGCCAGGGTCTCGCGGCCGGAGCCGGGCTCGCCCACCAGCATCACCGAGGCCTCGTGCGGCGCGAGCCGCCGCAGCTGGTCGCGCAGCGTCTGCATGGCGCGGCTCTTGCCGACTGGCTCCAGCGCCGGGCGGCTGCCTCCGCCGTGGCGGCCGCGCTTCTGTTTGCCTGTCTCCACCGCCTGTTCCACGGTACGCAGGAGCTTCGCCAGCGACAGCGGCTTCTCCACGAAGTCCACGGCGCCGAGGCGCGTGGCCTCCACCGCGGTCTCCACCGTGCCGTGGCCAGACATCATCACCACCGGGAAGGCGAGCGCCCCGTCGCGGGTCCACTCGCGCAGCAGGCTGATGCCGTCCATGTCCGGCATCCAGATGTCGAGCAGCATGAGGTCCGGCTCGGCATGGGCCCGCGCGGCGCGCGCCTCGGCGGCGTTGCCGGCGGTGCGCACCTCGTAGCCTTCCTCGGTGAGGATCTCCTGGACCATTCCGCGGATGTCCGCCTCGTCGTCCACCACGAGTATCTGCGAGGCTTTCATTTCGCCTCCCTCCTGCCGCCGCTGCGGCGTTCTCCGTTGCCCAGCAGCGCATGGCCGCGGGTGTGTTCGTTGACGGGCAGGCGGATCACGATCTGCGCCCCGCCCTCGGCGCGGTTCTGCACGCGGATGCTGCCGCCATGCTCCTCCGCCAGCTTCTTCACGATCGCGAGCCCCAGTCCCGTGCCCTTGGGCTTGCTGGTGACGTAGGGTTCGAAGGCCTTGCCCAGGATGCCGGGGTCGAAGCCCGGTCCGTTGTCTTCCACGGTCATCTCGGCCATCTCCTCGGCACCGCGCCGGAAGTAATGGGTGGCGATGCGCACACGGCCGTCCTTGCGGCCTTCCAGCGCCTCGTGCGCATTCTTGAGCAGGTTGTGCAGGATCTGGCGCACCCGGCCCAAGTCGGCGCGCAGCGGCGGCAGCGCCGCATCCAGATCCAGCTCCACCTGCATATGCCAGTCACGGGTGCGGTAGAGGTCGGTCACCTCGCGCACCAGCGCGTTGAGGTCGAAGGCGGACATCTCCAGCAGCGGCGCGCGGGCGTACTCGCTGAAGGCGTTGACCATGGATTTCATCGCCTCCACCTGCTGCACGATGGTGTTGGTGGAGCGGTCCAGCACGTCCGCGTCCTCACCCTTGAGCTCGGTCAGGTAGCGCCGGCGCATGCGCTCGGCGGCGAGCTGGATGGGCGTGAGCGGGTTCTTGATCTCGTGGGCCAGGCGGCGCGCCACCTCGCCCCAGGCGGCGTCGCGCTGGGCCTCCAGGAGCAGCGTGAGGTCGTCGAACACCACCACCCGGCCCGCCGGCACCTCTCCGGTGGAGGGCAGCATGGCGCAGCTCACCATGAAGATGCGGCGGCCGCCCGGGCTGTTCAGCACCATCTCCTCGCGCCACTCCTTGTCGTCCGCGTCCAGGTGGCGGCGGCAGGCGGCCACGAACTGGCCGAGCAGCGTGTCGTCCTGGCCCAGGCCCGCCAGCGAACGGCCCATGTGCTGGTGCAGGTCGGTCTCCAGGATCGCGCTGGCGGCCGGGTTCGCGGTCTTGAGCACCAGTGCGGCGTTGAAGGAAATCACGCCGGAGGACAGCCGCGTGAGCACAGCGCCCAGGTAGCTGCGCTCGTTCTCCACCTGCTCGCGGCTCTTGCGCGCGGCCTCGCGCGCCTCCGCCAGGCGCTGGGTCATCTCGTTGAACGAGGACACCAGGTACCCCACCTCGTCGCGCGAGGGCAGCGGCAGGCGCGTGGTGAAGTCGCCCCGCGCCACGGCGCGGGTGCCTTCGACCAGGTCCTGGATCGGCGCCACCAGGGTCCGCGCGGCCACGAACGCTCCCCACACCGCCATCAGCACCGACAACAGCAGCACCAGGAGCAGCGTCAGGTTGAACATGAGCTTCAGCGGTCCGCGCAGCACCGTGAGCTCGCGGTAGTGCGAGTAGGCCTGCTGCACCCTGTTCGCGAGCCCGCTCTGCTCGCCGCCCACGGGGTAGAGCGCCTGCAGGCTCTGGCGGTTCCACCAGGCGCCGCCCGGGACGGGCACCGGCACCACCGCGCGGATGTGCAGCCCGCCCTCGCCCACCGGGTCCAGGCCCACGTACTCGTTGCCTGAGCGCACCTGCACCAGCACCTCGGGGCCCGGCATGTCCGGCAGCAGGCTGCCGGGGGTGGAGGAACTGGTGGCGATGATGCGGTTGTTGAAACCGCCGAGGAGGGTGAGCTCGCTGGCGCCGTTCAGGCGGCGCAGCTGGTCGAGCTGGAATGAGGCCTGGCGCGTGTCGCTCACCGCCAGGGTGCGGGCCATGCGCTCGGTGCGCACCAGCAGGTCGCGCACGCGCATGTCGAGCGCGGTGCGCGACAGCTCCATGGCATCGCCCAGCGCGCTCTCAATGCGCACGTCGAACCAGCTGTCGATGCCGCGGCTGATGAACTGGTAGGAGAAGTAGTACACCAGCACCACCGGCATGATCGCGAGCAGGCTGAAGGTGCCGACTAGGCGCAACGTGAGGCGCGAGCCGGCCACGTTGCGGGCTCGCTGCAGCAGGAGGCGCGTGAGGTTGTAGCCGATGACGATGAACAGTGCGACCGCAGCGCCCGCGTTCAGCAGCACCAGCCATACGTGCATGCTCTCGAAGCTCGCGGAGTTCGAGGTGCTCTTGGCCAGGGTGATGAGCGAGGCCAGCATGACGATCATGCCGAAGCCCATCAGGAAGAAGACGCCGTAACGCTTCATGGCGACACCAGCACCCACTGGTACCAGTCGCTCGACAGGTCCCAGCCCTTGAACAGGGAGGCGATGAGCTGCAGCGGCCCGGGGAAGCTCTTCACATCCAGCACCGCGCGTATGCGGATGTTGTAACGGGCCTCCGGGTCCAGCAGGTTCGCGTCGATCACCGGCAGGTCGCTCACCTGGCCGAGATCGGTGATGGCCTCGCGGTAGGTGAGGTAGCTCTGCTGCTCGCCGCTGTTGAGGTTGGTGACGATGAAGCGGCGGCTGAGCTCGTGGTAGCTGATCTGGTAGCGCTGCTCGAGGTAGGCGGTCTGCTGGTTGGTCCACCAGGTGCGGTGCTTGATCACCTCGATCTGCAGCTCCACCGTGAGCGGCAGGCCGTTCTCCAGCGCGTTGACTGCATCGTCGGAGAGGTTCAGGCCCACGTCGGCGTTGAGGTAATACACGCCGTTCACGAGCTCGGTATAGGCGGTGCGGATCACGAAGCCGGGCTCCTCGCCGGCATCGGCGTGCGCGGCGCCGGCGAGGCCGAGCGCAAGCACCGCCCCGAGGCCGAGACCGGCGAAGCAGCGCCTGAGGTCAGGACGCGTCATGCCGCCGCCTCAACCGCGCTTCTCGAGACAGGCATAGTAGAAGCCATCCATCCCGCCTTCACCGGTGAGCACCTGCCGGCCCGCGCCGCTCGCGACGCCCCAGTCCGCGTCCAGCGGCAGGGCGGCGGCGTCCGGGTGAGCGGCGAGGAAGGCCGCGACTTGGGCGGCGTTCTCCCGCCGGAACACCGAACAGGTGACGTACAGCAGCTTACCGCCTGGCGCGAGCAGCGGCCATAGCGCGGCCAGGAGCCGCGCCTGCAGCGCGGTGGCGGTGCTCACCTCCGCCGGGGTACGGCGTGCCTTCACGTCCGGGTGGCGGCGCACCACGCCGCTGGCGGTGCAGGGCGCGTCCAGCAGGATGCGCTGGTACTGTTCCCCGTCCCACCAGGTCTGCACCTCGGCGGCATCCGCCACCTTGAGGTCCGCCGCGAGTCCGAGGCGCGTGAGGTTCGCACGGATGCGTTGTGCGCGGCGCGCCTCCAGCTCCACCGCCGTGAGCGTGGCGAGCGTGTGCCGTTCCAGCAGGTGGCAGGTCTTGCCGCCGGGGGCGGCGCAGGCGTCCAGTACTCTCATTCCGTCAGTTACATCCAACAGCTCCGCCGCGAGCTGCGCGCCCTCGTCCTGTACCGAGACTTTCCCTTCCGTGAAACCCGGCAGCGCCTCCACGTCGACCGCGTTCTCAAGGACGACGCCGTCGGCGGAATGCGCGCAGGGCCGCGCGGCCATGCCGGCGGCGGCGAGCGCTTTCAGGTAATCGTCGCGGCTGCCATGGCGGCGGTTCACCCGCAGCGTGAAGGGCGGCCGCGTGTTGCCCGCCTCCAGCATCACCTGCCAGTGATCCGGCCAGTCCTTCTTCAGCTCCTCGATGAACCATTCCGGATGCGCGTAGCGCGCCACCGGATCGTCCGCCACGGCGGACTCCAGCGCATCCTTCTCACGTTGGAAGCGGCGCAGCACCGCGTTGAGCAGGCCTGCGGCCCAGGGCTTGTCCAGCGCGCGGCAGGCTTCCACCGTCTGCTGCACCGCCGCATGGGGCGGGACACGGAGGTAGGCGAGCTGGTAGAGGCCGAGCAGCAGGAGCAGCTTCACGTCCAGGTCCGCGGGCTTGAGCGGGCGCTCCACCAGGCGCGCGAGCCAGGCCTCCAGGCGCGGCTGCCAGCGCAGCGTGCCGTAACAGAGTTCCTTCACCAGCGCCGCGTCGCGCGGATCGGCGCAATCCGCGGCGGCCCGGTCGGCGGCCTGGGTCAGGGTCTGCCCGTCCTTGAGCACCGCGAGCAGCGTCTGCACCGCCAGCACGCGGGGAGCGGCGGATCGGCGCGGCGCGGCCATCACTCGAACCGCGCGCCGGCGAGGTCGCGGCCGTTGGCGAAGTCCGCCGCCGCGAGCACGCGTCCGCCGGCGGGCTGCAGTTCCAGGATGCGCAGCACGCCGCCGCCGGTGGCCACGTCCACGCCCTCGCGCCCGGCGGCGAGCACGGTGCCTGGTGCGGCGCCGGCGAAGGCCGCGGCGGGTACCGGCAGGGCGCGCCAGATCTTGAGGGGTTGTCCCGCGTGGAGCGCGAAGGCGCCGGGCCACGGGTTGTAGCCGCGCACCGCGCGCGCGAGTTCCGCCGCGCTCCTGTTCCAGTCGAGCCGCGCCTCTTCCTTCGTCAGCTTCTCCGCGTAGGTGACGGCAGCCGCATCCTGCCTGCGAGGATGCTTCTCCGGCAGCGCGTCCAGCACTTCCATCAGCGCCTCGGCACCGAGCTTGGCGAGGCGGTCATGCAAGGTCTCTGCCGTATCCGTGTCGTCGATACGCGTGCGCTTCTCCAGCAGCACGTCGCCCGTGTCCAGGCCCTTGTCCATCTGCATGATGCCGACGCCGGTCTCGGCGTCCCCCGCGAGCAGGGCGCGCTGGATGGGCGCGGCGCCGCGCCAGCGCGGCAGCAGGGAAGCGTGGATGTTGAGGCAGCCCAAGGGCGGGATCGCGAGCACCGAGGCGGGCAGGATCAGGCCGTAAGCCACCACCACCATCACGTCCGGGCGGGCATCCCGCAATGCCTGCTTCGCCTCCGCTGACTTGAAGTTGTCGGGTTGATAAATCGGCGCGCCGATATCCAGTCCGCGCTGCTTGACCGGGGAAGGCGTGAGCTTGCGGCCGCGGCCTGCGGGCCGGTCCGGCTGGGTCCACACGCCCACCAGCGTATGCGGCGAGGCCGCGATGGCATCCAGTGCCGCGAGGGAGAACTCCGGGGTGCCGGCGAAAGCGATGCGCAGGGGTTGCATGGGACGCCGGACGGACGGCGTCACACGGAAGTCGTGGCCTGGGAACGGCGTTCCTTGCGCTCGCGCTCTTCCTTCTCGATGCGCTTGCGGATGCGCTGGCGCTTGAGGTCCGAGAGGTAGTCCACGAACAGCTTGCCGTCCAGGTGATCTATCTCGTGCTGGATGCAGACCGCCAGCAGGCCGTCGGCGTCGAACTCCATGGGGCGGCCGTCCCGGTCCCGGGCCCGCACACGGATGCGCTCGGCGCGCTCCACATCCTCATAGACGCCCGGCACCGACAGGCAGCCCTCCTGCATCACCTCGGTCCCTTCCTTGGAGAGGATCTCAGGGTTGATGAAGGCGAGCGGCTGGTCGCTGTTGTCGGACACGTCCACCACGATGACCCGCTCGCCCACGCCTACCTGCACCGCCGCGAGGCCGATGCCGGGGGCGGCGT
This sequence comes from Gammaproteobacteria bacterium, assembly GCA_036263155.1. Classification (GTDB taxonomy): domain Bacteria; phylum Pseudomonadota; class Gammaproteobacteria; order Natronospirales; family REEB76; genus DASUBN01. The sequence goes on from DATAHN010000089.1 coordinate 8,022, forward strand.
ACATGGTCTCCAGCATGTCGGCGATGAGCCGGCGGTGCCGGTCGGTGACCTCGGCAACGGGCTGGGCCTTGATGCGGAGCCTAGGGTCGGGGAAGTGCAGGATATCCAGGAGCGCCATAGTGGTAAGCGTACAACAGAGCCTTATCTAAAGTTGGGGCCCGGGCAGGGGTTCTCAAGCCAGGGAGTCAAATCCTCACGCACTTTTGCATAAAAGACTGCTAAAGTTATGATACTGTTGAAAAGTCGCCCAGCGGCTTCAAGCCGCATAGGGGTCCAAAATCGAGCCTTCGGATGGGTGTCGGGACTTTGGGCTGGGCACGCCACAGGCGAGTCGTGGAGACCGCATCGATGAACCATTATAACGTCCCCCGTTCCCTCGCGGCCGGCGCGGCCCTCGCGCTGCTCGCCGCCTGCGCCCACCACCCGACCCAGGCGCAGCAGCCCGCCGAGGCGCCCGCCCCGGCCACGGTCGCAGCCCCTGCGCCGGCCACTGCTCCGCCCCCGGCCATGCAGCCGGCGGCGCCCCAACGCTACACCGTGAAGAAGGGTGACACCCTCTGGGGCATCGCCTCGCTGTACCTCAAGGATGCCTGGGCTTGGCCCGACATCTGGTACGCGAACCCGGACGTCAAGAACCCGCACCTCATCTATCCCGGCGACGTGTTGGTGCTCGGCTACAACGCCGCCGGCCGCCCGACCTTGAGCGTCGAGCGCAACGGCGAGACGGTGACCGAGACCGCACCGGTCATGACCGCGAACGCGCCGGTGAGCGCTGCGCCCGTGAACACCGTGCCGGCCTCGCCCTCGCTGCCGGTGGCCAAGCTGAGCCCGAACATCCATTACCTGCCGCTGGACACCGCGGTGACCGCGATCCCCCTGGATGGCCTCAGGCCCTTCCTGTCCAAGACGCGTGTCGTGACCAAGGCCGAGCTGGAAGACGCCGGTTACCTGGTGGCGCCCTTCGAGCACGGCCCGGCCATGGGACGCGGCGACGAGGTCTATGCCCGGGACCTCAAGCCCGACGAGGGCGGCCGCTACGAGATCTTCCGCCTGGGTCAGGCCTACGAGGACCCGGACAGCGGCGACACGCTGGGCTACGAGGCCACCTACATCGGCGACGCGGCGGTGGAGGCCTGGGGCGACCCGGCCAAGCTCATGATCACCGCCTCGGTGCAGGAGGCGCTCAAGGGCGACCGCTTCCTCGCCACCACCGGCGACAGCGTGGACCTCTCCTTCATGCCCCATCACCCGGGCAAGACCGTGGAAGGCCAGATCATGGCGGTACTGGGCGGCGTGGACCAGATCGGCCAGTACAACGTGGTGGTGCTGAACCGCGGCACCTCCGACGGCGTGGACCCGGGCACGGTACTCGGCATCTACCGCAAGGGCGAGAAGGTGCACGACAACGACGCCGGGTTCTTCAGCAGCAGCAGCGTGACGCTGCCCACCGAGCGTACCGGCATCCTGATGGTGTTCCGCAGCTTCGACCGCGCGAGCTACGCGCTGGTGATGCAGGCCGGCCACGAGATCCACATCGAGGACCTGGTCGGCAATCCTTGAACCGCCGACCGGATGATGCGAGAGTAGAGACGCGCTAAGACGGGTTCATGAACGCCGGGCCCGCCATCAATACGCGGGGCCGACTCACCTGAGGGGAAGGCGATAGACCCACAGGATGCCCTGGACTGGCTCGCGCTGATCCGCGCCCCGCGGCTCGGCTCCGCCGGCGCTCTCCGGCTGCTGCAGCACTGCGGCAGCGCGGCGGGATGCTTCACCTCCAAAGACCTGCCCGCTTCCCTCCAACTGCACCCCGAGACCCGCGCCTGGTTGCGCGCCCCTGACCGCGCCGCGGCCGAGCAGGACCTCAACTGGATACAGCGTTCCGGCGCGCGGCTGCTCACGGTCACCGATCCCACCTACCCGCCGCTGCTCAAGCAGATACCCGACCCGCCGTTCGCGCTGTTCCTGCGCGGCGACGTGGCGCTGCTCTCCGCTCCGCAGCTCGCCATGGTCGGCAGCCGCAATCCCAGCGTGGAAGGCCGGCGCAACGCCGAGGAATTCGCCGAGTACCTCACCCGCTGCGGCCTCGTGATCACGAGCGGCATGGCGCTCGGCATCGACGCCGCCAGCCACAAGGGCGCGCTCAAGGCCGGTCCCACGGTGGCGGTGTGGGGCACGGGCCTCGACCGTCCCTACCCGCCCCGCAACCGCGAGCTCGCCGAGGAGATCGCGGCCAAGGGCGTGGTGGTCAGCGAGTTCCCGCCGGGCACGCCGCCCTTGCCCACGCATTTCCCGCGCCGCAACCGCATCATCAGCGGCCTCGCCGTGGGCACGCTGGTGGTGGAAGCGGCGAAGCAGAGCGGCTCACTCATCACCGCGCGGCTCGCCAGCGAGCAGGGCCGCGAGGTGTTCGCGATCCCGGGCTCCATCCACAATCCCATGGCCCGCGGCTGCCACCGCCTGCTGCGGGACGGCGCCAAGCTCGTCGAATCCGCCGCCGACATCCTCGAGGAGCTGGCTCCGCTGCTTGGATTGAGCCTGTCGGACACGATGGGCACCGACTCCGGCGCGCAAGTCCCGGAGGCCGCAGGCGACGCGGCGCCGGAGGATCCGGAGTACAAGCTGCTGTTGAATTCCCTCGACTATGCCCCCACCTCGGTGGATGCGCTGGTCGAGCGCACCGGTTTGACGCCCGATGTGGTTTCCTCCATGCTCCTGATGCTCGAGCTTCAGGGACACGTGGAAGCCTCTCCGGGCGGCAGATATTCCCGCGTGAACAAGAGGTCGTGACGTCATGATGAAGGAAAACGTACTCGACGTGCTCATGTACCTGTTCGAGAACTACCTGGATGACGACGACAACGAGACGGAAGCCGACCGCGAGACCTTGACGGTGGAGCTGGAGGAAGCCGGCTTCGCCAAGCACGAGATCAACCGCGCCTTCGACTGGCTGGAGAACCTGGCGCGCAACCCGCCGGACAGCGAGCCGCCCATCACCCAGCGCGACGCGTTGCGCGTGTACGCGGCTCAGGAGCTGGAGAAACTCAGCGTGGAGTGCCGCGGCTTCATCCAGTACCTGGAGAACATCGGCATCCTCGAGGCGGCCCAGCGCGAGGTGGTGATCGACCGCATCATGGCCCTGGATGGCGCGGAGATCGACCTGGAGCAGGTGAAGTGGATCATCCTGATGGTGCTGTTCAACCGCCCCGGCCAGGAGGACGCCTATGCCCGCATGGAGGAGCTGGTGTTCGACGAGTCCATGGGCGTGATGCACTGATGGGTGAAAAGCCCGCCAAGCCATGTAGAATGCGGCCTTCGCCGGGGTCAAAAGCCCCGGCGAAGAACAAATTCCATACTTCACCCGGCTACTCGCCGGGTTTGCTTTATGCGGAAAGGAACGCGGAGTTTCGTCCACTAAATCCATCCCTGGATGCGTCTCCGGGGATACATGTGCAAGCCCCGAACTTGCGTCCCGAAAACCTTTTGTAGTATTGCTGTATATATATGAGTGCAAACCTCGTCATCGTCGAATCCCCCGCGAAGGCCAAGACCATCAAGAAGTACCTGGGCAAGGGCTTCGAGGTGCTGGCCTCGTACGGCCACGTGCGCGACCTCGTACCGAAGGAGGGCGCGGTCGACCCGGCCAGCGACTTCGCGATGAAGTACCAGCTCATCGAGCGCAACGAGAAGCACGTGGACGCGATCGCCAAGGCCATCAAGAAGGCCGGCGCGCTCTACCTCGCGACCGACCCGGACCGCGAGGGCGAGGCCATCTCCTGGCATCTCACCGAGATCCTGAAGGAGAAGGGCCTGCTCAAGGACAAGGATGTGCACCGCGTGGTGTTCCACGAGATCACCCAGCGCGCGGTCTCTGATGCGGTCGCACACCCGCGCCCGCTGTCCAAGGACCTGGTGTACGCCCAGCAGGCGCGCCGCGCCCTGGATTACCTGGTGGGCTTCAACCTCTCGCCGCTCCTCTGGAAGAAGATCCGCCGCGGCCTGTCCGCCGGCCGCGTGCAGTCGCCGGCGCTGCGCCTCATCTGCGAGCGCGAGGACGAGATCGACAAGTTCAAGAGCGAGGAATACTGGACCCTGCTCGGCCAGGCCGAGAAGAACGGTACGCCTTTCGCCCCGCGCCTCTGGCAGTTCCAGGGCACCAAGGTCGAGCAGTTCAGCTTCCGCGACGAGAAGTCGGCCAAGGGCGCCGAGAAGGCGCTGCTGAAGTCCTCGGGCGGCAAGCTCAAGGTCGCCAGCGTCGAGAAGAAGCAGCGCCGCCGTAACCCGGCCGCGCCCTTCACCACGTCGACCCTCCAGCAGGAGGCCTCGCGCAAGCTCGGCTACGGCGCCCAGCGCACCATGCGCATCGCCCAGCAGCTCTATGAAGGCATCGACCTCACCGGCGAGGGCCAGGTCGGCCTCATCTCCTACATGCGTACCGACTCCGTGAACCTCGCCGCCGAGGCGGTGGCAGAGATCCGCGACGTGATCGAGAAGCGCTTCGGCAAGGACCACCTGCCGCCAGAGCCGCGCGTCTACAAGACCAAGTCAAAGAACGCGCAGGAAGCCCACGAGGCCGTGCGCCCCACCTCCGCCGCCCGCGCGCCGGAGGAGATCCAGGGCAAGCTCACCGACGAGCAGCGCAAGCTCTACGAGCTCATCTGGAAGCGCACCATCGCCTGCCAGATGGAGCAGGCGGTGTTCGACACCGTGAGCGCGGACCTCGATGCCGGCGGCGACAGCCTGTTCCGGGCCTCGGGCTCGGTGCTGGTGGTGCCGGGCTTCATGGCGGTATACCAGGAAGGCAAGGACGACGCCCCGGCCGCGACCGCGGCTCCCGCCGAGGACGACGAGGAGCACATGCTTCCGCCGCTCGTGGAGGGCGAGAGCATCACCCTCAAGGGCATCCAGTGCGACCAGCACTTCACCGAGCCGCCGCCGCGTTTCTCGGAAGCGAGCCTGGTGAAGGCCCTTGAGGAGTTCGGCATCGGCCGCCCCTCCACCTACGCCACCATCATCTCGACGCTGCAGGCGCGCGAGTACGTGGAGATGGACCGCAAGCGCTTCAAGCCCACCGACGTGGGCCGCGTGGTGGCCAAGTTCCTCACCGAGCACTTCACCCAGTACGTGGACTACGGCTTCACAGCCCTCATGGAGGACGAGCTGGACGCCGTGGCCCGCGGCGAGAAGGAGTGGGTACCGGTGATGCACGAGTTCTGGGACCCGTTCAAGAAGCTCGTGGACCACAAGGAAGAGCACGTCTCGCGCAAGGACGTGACCACCGAGGCGCTGGACGAGGCCTGCCCCAAGTGCAGCAAGCCGCTCTCCATCCGCCTCGGCCGCCGCGGCCGCTTCATCGGCTGCACGGGCTACCCGGACTGCGACTACACCCGCAACCTGGACGAGACCGCCGAGCAGGCGGCCCAGCCGCAGAAGATCGAGGGCCGCCAGTGCCCCAAGTGCAACTCGGACCTCATCATCCGCCGCGGTCGCTACGGCAAGTTCATCGGCTGTTCCAGCTACCCGAACTGCAAGCACATCGAGCCCTTGGAGAAGCCTGCGGATACCGGTGTCGAGTGTCCCGAATGCAAGCAAGCCACCATGCTCAAGCGCAAGTCGCGCTACGGCAAGGTGTTCTACTCCTGTGCCCGCTACCCGGACTGCAAGTACGCAGTGTGGAACCTGCCGCTCGCGCAGCCCTGCCCGCAGTGCAACTGGCCGATCCTCACGGTGAAGACCACCAAGCGCAAGGGCACGGAGCGCGTGTGTCCGCGCAAGGAATGCGGCTTCGCCGAGCCCGCGCCGGAACTCGCGCCGCCGCCGGAAGAGACGGCGGCCCCAGCCTGACCGCATGAAGCCCGCCGCCTGGCCTCTCCGTAGAACAGTCGAAGCGGTGAGGAAGGGCGGCGTGGTCGCCTACCCCACCGAGGCGGTCTACGGCCTCGGCTGCGATCCCCTCGAGTACCGGGCGGTGGCCCGCATCTTCGAGCTCAAGCAGCGCGACGCCGCCAAGGGCCTCATCCTCATCGCCTCCCGTATGGAGCAGCTCACGCCGTTCATGGCGCCGCTGCCTGCCGACGTGCGGCAGAAGCTTGCAGCCAGCTGGCCCGGGCCCGTCACCTGGGTGGTGCCGGCGGCGGAGGCGCTGCCGGATTGGCTCTCGGGCGGTCGCGCCACCCTCGCGGTGCGTGTCACCGCCCATCCGATAGCCTCCGCCCTGTGCGAGGCCGCCGGCATGGCGCTTGTTTCTACCAGCGCGAACAAGAGCGGCCTGCCGCCGGCCCGCACGGCGCTCGCGGTGCGCGCGCAGTTCGGTGCCCGCGTGGACGCGGTGCTGCCCGGTCCCGTGGGCGGCCTCGCCAAGCCCACGGAGATCCGCGAAGCGCTTACTGGAAAGGTACTGCGCGCTGGCTGATACCATAGCGGCATGGACATCCAGGCCGTCGAGACCTACTTCCGCTCCCTGCAGGACCAGATCACCTCCGCCCTCGAGCAGGCGGACGGCAAGGGCCGTTTCCAGAAAGAAACCTGGCCGCGTCCCGAGGGCGGCGGCGGCGAGAGCCGCGTCCTGAGGCATGGAGGGCTTTTCGAACAAGCCGGCGTCAACTTCTCGGACGTGCATGGCAGGCAACTGCCGCCCTCCGCCACCGCCCACCGGCCGGAGCTCGCGGGCCGTGCCTGGCGGGCGCTGGGCGTCTCCCTGGTCCTGCACCCCTGGAACCCCTACGTGCCCACGGTGCACATGAACGTGCGTTTCTTCTCGGCGCCGAAGGACGGCGCCGACACGGTGTGGTGGTTCGGCGGCGGTTTCGACCTCACCCCCTACTACGGTTTCGAGGAGGACGCGCGCCACTGGCACGCGAACGCCAAGGCCGCCTGCGACTCCTCCTTCGGCGCCGAGGCCTATGCCCGCTACAAGAAATGGTGCGACGAGTATTTCTTCCTCAAGCACCGTAATGAACCGCGCGGCATCGGCGGGTTGTTCTTCGACGACCTCAACGCCGAGGGTTTCGAACGTTCCTTCGCCTTCACCCGCAGCGTGGGCGACCACTTCCTGAGAGGATACCTGCCCATCGTGGAGAAGCGCAGGGACGCGCAGTACGGCGAACGGGAACGGCAGTTCCAGCTCTACCGCCGCGGCCGCTACGTGGAATTCAACCTGGTGTGGGACCGGGGCACGCTGTTCGGCCTGCAGTCCGGCGGACGCACCGAATCGATCTTGATGTCACTCCCTCCCGAGGTCCGCTGGGAGTATGGCTGGAAGCCAGAACCGGGCTCCAAAGAAGCCGAGTTGTACGAGAGATTCCTGGTAGTGAGGGACTGGGTATGAAGACCCTCCAGCCCTTCCACCTGGCTTTCCCGGTGCATGATCTGGAAGAAGCCCGCCGCTTCTACGCGGGACTCCTGGGTTGCCCCACGGGCCGCGAGTCCCGCGAGTGGATCGACTTCGATCTCTACGGGCACCAGATCGTGGCGCATCTGGCGCCGAAGGAAACCGCAGCCGCCACCAACAAGGTGGATGGCGAGGACGTGCCGGTGCGCCATTTCGGCGTCATCCTCGAATGGAACGACTGGGAGAAGCTGGCGGATCGGCTCAAGGGCAAGGTGAAGTTCATCATCGAGCCCGGCATCCGCTTCAAGGGGCAGGTGGGCGAGCAGGCCACGATGTTCTTCAAGGACCCCAGCGGCAATGCCCTTGAGTTCAAGGCGTTCCAAGACATGGGCAATCTATTCAGAAAGTAGATTCTCAGACTCCCGCCTGCCCCGCGAAGAGTCCAACCGAGACCAGCGCCACCACCACGATGCCGATGAAAGCATAGAGCCAATCCCGCGCACGCGCATTGGCGACCACGCCCGACAGCAGCCGCGCCAGCGGCGTGAAGAGCAGCACCAGGAGGCCCGCGTCCAGGAAGGCACTGGGGCGCAGGCTGAGCATCCCATGCACTACGTCCCGCAGGATCACGTGGATGGCCCCGGCCGGTGCGGTGGGGAAATAGACCCCGCCGCGGAACAGGAACAGCTCCAGCCCCACCAGGAGGAACAGCACCGCGAGGCCGATGCTGGCCCTCAGGATCCAGCGGGTGACGGCGCGGCGCTGGGCTTCCAGCTTCTCGTTCACGGCACGAATCCCTTGTAGAGCATCTCCAGCGCCACGCCCATGAGCACCACCGCGAACACCCGGCGCAGCAGCCGCGCCGGCAGGTGGTGCACCGCATGGCCGCCCAGGTACGCCCCCGCCAGCACGCCCAGCACCACCGGCCCGGCGACGAGCGGCGGCACGTCGCCGCGGGAGAGGTAGTAGCCCGCACTGGTGGCGGCGGTGATGCCGATCATGAAGTTGGAGGTGGCGGTGGAGACCTTGAACGGCAGGCGCATGAGCCGGTCCATCGCCAGCACCTTGAACACACCGGAGCCGATGCCGAGCATCGCGGAGAGCAGGCCCGCGCCCAGCATCACGCCGAACGCCGGCACGACGCCCGCGACCTTGTAGTCCACCCAGATGTGGCCTTCCCGGTAATGGCTCCCCAGGCGCAGGCGTTCCGCCAGCGGCGAACTCTCCGGGGCACCGCGGCTGTCATGATGGCCCGGCCGCAGGGACATCACGGCCGAGTAGAGCATCACCGCGCCGAAGACCATGAACAGCACCTGGGACTTGATGCTGTGGGCGGCCAGGGCGCCCAGCAGCGCGCCGGAGGAAGCCGCCACCTGCAGCACCAGCGCCAGGCGCACGTTGGAAAGACCGGTGCCCACGAAGCGGGGAGCGGCGCCGACGGAGGTCGCGATGACACCGAGCAGGCTCACGCCGACCGCCTGCTGGACCGGCAGATGCAGCACCAGCGTCAGCAGCGGCACGATGACCAGGCCACCGCCGAGACCGGTGAGTGCGCCGATGAAGCCGGCGAAGAGGCCGCCGGCCAGGACCAGGGACACCGTGAGCAGCGGCGTCATCTGCGATGTCTGAAACACTTCACATGGTGATCATCTACCATGCCTGTCGCCTGCATGAACGCATAGCAGATGGTGGAGCCCACGAAGCGGAAGCCGCGCTTCTTGAGGTCCTTGCTCATGGCATCGGACTCACGGGTGGTGGCGGGGCTCTTGCCCCTCCAGCGGTTTCGCTTCGGCTTGCCGCCCACGAAGGACCAGATGTACTTGTCGAAGGTCCCGAACTCTTCCTTCACCGCGAGGAAAGCCTGGGCATTGGAGATGGCGCTCTCGATCTTGAGGCGGTTGCGCACCAGCCCTGCGTCCTTCAGTAGCCGCGCCACGTCGCGCTTGCCGAACTTCGCCACCTTCCTGGGATCGAAGCGGGCGAAGGCTTTCCGGTAGTTCTCCCGCTTGTGCAGGATGGTGGACCAGGAGAGGCCCGCCTGGGCACCCTCCAGCACCAGGAACTCGAACAGGCGCCGGTCGTCGTGCACCGGCACGCCCCATTCTTTATCGTGATAGGCGGTATAGAGCGAGTCGTCTGGCGGCGCCCAGTGGCACCTGACTTTGCCCTCCGTGTGTTCTGACTTCACTTGCGGTAGTCCGGGGCCTGGTCACCTACGCGGGCATCCTTGAACCACCGTTCGAACTCGGCGCAGCGGACATGGCCCTCGGCGGGCGCCCAGGCCACGAAGTCCTTCTCCTCCGTGGGCACGTAGGGGCCCTTCTTGCACTCGAACACCACGGTGGAGGGGGCGAGGGTCACGATGCCGTGCCAGGTGCCGGCGGGCGTCTCAAGGCCCAGGGTCTCGCCGCCGGCCGTGAGGCGGGTCACGGCGGTGACCTTGCCCTGATCATCGAAGTACAGCACCAGCATGTCACCGCTCACGATGAGCAAGAGCTCCCACTTGTCCGGATGGCGGTGCGGACGCACGTAGGTGCGCGGCTCCATGGCCATGCACATGCGCTGGATCGGGTCTTCGTGGCTGGGATGGAGGTTGTGGTGGGTGCGCAGGCGCGGCGCGGTGACGGCCTTGGCGTGCAGGGAGGCCACCAGGATTCTGTCGATGAGTTTCATAAGGAGACCCGGGAAAGGGCCTCCATTATACGGCGGTGGTTAGAGGGTCCATTCCACGTGCGTAGCCAATTCCTGCTCCATCGGCTGCACCGGCGTCGCATTGTTGGTCACGATCGCGATGCTGCCCTTGCCCGCCGGCACGATCACACCGTGGAAGCCATCCTCGTC
>DATAHN010000090.1:0-8355 GCA_036263155.1 Gammaproteobacteria bacterium
TCGCCTCACCGCCGAACTTCTTCGCCTGCACCACGGTCAAGGCCGCGGTCAGCGTGGTCTTGCCATGGTCAACGTGACCGATGGTGCCAACGTTCACGTGCGGTTTGGTACGCTCGAATTTTGCCTTGGACACGGTGCTACTCCGTTTTTTGCTCTGTTGCGTCTCACACTGCCCTCTCCATATATATGGAGTCGGGCGACCTGGAGCCCATGACCGGAATCGAACCGGTGACCTCGTCCTTACCAAGGACGTGCTCTGCCGACTGAGCTACATGGGCGATAAACAGTCGGTCTCTCTCACTCTTTCGACGACACTCAGTCCAGCAAGCACTCTGGAGCGGGTGATGGGAATCGAACCCACACCATCAGCTTGGAAGGCTGAGGTTCTACCATTGAACTACACCCGCTTTAGGCGTTTAGTCCGGGCGCTCCGGTCTACCCTGCCAACGAGGGCTCCGGTGGTCTTAAGCGCCGCACTGTCTGGTGGAGGGGGAAGGATTCGAACCTTCGTAGGCGTAAAGCCAGCAGATTTACAGTCTGCCCTCGTTGGCCGCTTGAGTACCCCTCCACAGGCGAAGCCGGTAATTGTGCGATAAGTGGCTGAACCGTGTCAACTTTAGACCCAGGAACGGCGCGGGTTTCGGGGGTATGGGCAGGGTCTTCCAGCCCCACCCCGCACGATATTTTCCCAGTCGGGTGGCCCTAAAGCATAGGAGGGGCCAATCTGGGGGTGAGGAACCTTAATTAGAAGGCCAACATCCTCTTTGGGATGGCTAAAAAAGCGACGGCGGCAGGGCTCTATTGCCCTACCGCCGTCTCTGAGGTCTGCCGGGTGCCCTTACCGGGCGTCCGGCCCCCTCCCCGCGATCAATGGAAGTTCTGGTGGCTGTTCAGGCTGATGCCCAGCTTGGCCTTCCAGTAGGACGCGATCAGGTCGTAGGTCTTCTGGGTCAGCGGCACGTACTGGAGCTTCTCAGCCTGCGCCTGACCCTTGGTCAGGGCCCAGCCGAAGAACTTGGCCACGGCGGTGTTCTGGGCCTTATCGCCATCAGCGCGCATCAGCACCCAGGTGGCGCCCGTGATCGGCCAGCTCTCGGCGCCCGGCTGGTCGGTGACGATCAGGAAGAAGCCATCCACCTTGGCGAAGTCGGCATTGGCGGAGGCTGCCTGGAAGCTCTTCAGCTCCGGGGCGACCGTCTTGCCGTCATGGTTCGCCATCATGGTGTAGGCCATGTTGTTCTGCAGCGCGTAGGCGTATTCCACGTAGCCGATGGAGCCCTTCACCTGGTTGACGAAGTTGGCCACGCCCGCGTTGCCCTTGCCACCGAGGCCGGTCGGCCAGGAGACGGCGGTGTCGGAGCCCACCTTGGTCTTCCACTCGTCGGAGACCTTGGACAGGTAGTTGGTGAAGGTGAAGGTCGTGCCCGAGCCGTCAGCGCGGTGCACCACGGCGATGGTGGAATCCGGCAGGGTCAGGCCCGGATTGAGGGCCGCGATGGCCTTGTCATTCCAGTTGGTGATCTTGCCCAGGTAGATGTCCGCAAGCACCTGGCCATTCAGCACCATCTGGCCGGGGGCCACGCCCGGGATGTTCACCACCGGGGTGATGCCGATGATGATCGCCGGGAACTGCACCAGGTTGTTCTGGGTCAGCACATCCGGAGTCAGGGGCTTGTCGGTGGCACCGAAGTTCACCGTCTTCTCCTCGACGGCCTTGATGCCGCCGCCGGAACCGATGGACTGATAGTTCAAAGCGATGCCGGTGTCCTTGTGGTAGGTGTCGGACCAGGCGGACAACACCGGGTAGATAGCCGTGCTGCCGGCACCGGTGAATTGCTGCTGATCAGCCGCCGAAGCGGCGCCGCCGATGCTGGCTGCCAGCATGCCGGCAGCCAGGGCCGCCTTTTTGATGAAAGTGACTGACATGTCGTGACTCCCTAATTTAAGAGATGGTCGGATTTGGCACGCCCCGCGGGGCCTGCCCGTCCGGGATGCGCGCCACTTTAGGGGAGGGGCGTTACGCCTCCATGACTGAAATATTTCAACAGTATTACAGCGTCCGGCCGCCCCTTGTGATTTGACGTTTCACCCTGCCTTCACGGGATCGGAAGGAAACGAAAAACCCACAGCCATGGGCGCTGTGGGCGGGGGTAACCGGGGGGCGGGAAATTGGGGGTGTCAGGCAGCCTTCTTGGGCGTGGTGCCGCGGGGGCTGTTGTCTCCAGGGTTCGCTCCGGGAGCGTGGCGGTTCAAACGGCGGCGCCGGCGGCCTGAGGCCAGCCGCTGCAGGCGGCTTTCCAGGGTGTAGGAATCGGTGTTGATGAGCTTCATGGCGGCAGATCCTTTCGCGGGGTGGGGTTCGAACGGCATTCTGGCGGGATTTTCTTGCGCCCCTGTTAAGGGGCCATGAAGAACTGAAGTCGGCAGCATGCGAAGGCTCCCGGGTGCTTCAGCTTTTAAAGGCACGAAAAAAGGGCGGGTCTTTCGACCCGCCCCAACTCTCGTCTCGGAGGCTTGGAACTTAAGGCTGGATCAGAACTTGATCTGGGCCCACACGCCGAACTCGTCGAACTTGAGGTCGGTGGTGGCGTCGTCGGTCAGCTTCTCGTTCTTCCAGGCGAATGCCCAGGTGATGTTCTTGTTGCTCTTCAGCGAGACGCCGACGTTGTAGTACTTGTCCTGCAGGGACGAGTTGGTGTCCTTGCGCGGCTTCACGTTGTCGTAGCGGCCGAACACGCCCCACTGGGTGTCGGGGAAGTCGTAGGACGCGAACACGGAGTAGCCGTCAGCCTTGTCTTCGGTGTTGGTGAAGATCAGCTTGGAACCGAAGTCGTCGGCGGTGAAGTACTCCAGGCCCGCGGTCAGGCCGGACGCTTTCCAGGCGATGAGGGCGTCGGTGCGGGTCGCGGTGTTCTTGGACACCGCGGCGTTGGCCGTCTCGTTGGCCTCCGTGTCCTGGCCCAGCTCGCCGGTGTAGTAGCCCACCGCGATGTTCAGGCCGTCCACCGGCATGAAGTTCACACGGCCCTCGAAGTCCATGGTCTTGCTGCGGGTCGGGTTCTTGTAGCCGCCGCCGTTGACCAGCGCCGCCGAGTAGCCGAACACGCCGCTGCCGCCGGAGAGGTTCACGCCCCAGTCGGAGGAGTTGCCGAAGCTGCCGATGCCGCCGATCTCGCTACGGTCGATCAGGGTGTTCTCCACGAAGCGGTAGCCGTAGATGCCTTCCGCGTACGGGATCCAGGGCATGTCCGAGGCGCCGAGGCGCAGCACGGTCATGTCGCTGAACTTGCCCTGCACGTAGGCCTTCTTGATGAACACCTGGGTCTCAGGGGCATTGCCGCTGGACGACACGCTCACCGGGGCGCCGGTGGAGTCCGTGCCGGTGCCGGTCACGGAGAGCTTCGGGAAGTTGAAGTCGGTGGTCACGTTCACGGACCACACATCGTCGAACTGATGGCCGAAGATCAGGTAGGCGCGCTTCACGTCCAGACCGATGCCGTTCGGGTCCACATCGGTGCCGTTGTTCTGGTTGTTCACGCTGGTGAAGTCGACGAACATGACGCCGCCGAGGGTAGTATCGCCCGCGTCGGCGTGGGCCAGCGGAGCGGCCAAGGCCGCGGCGACCGCCAGCGAGATCAGGTTGAGCTTACGCATGTCAAAGGTCTCCCTATGATTGATTTAAACCGGAAATCTGCCGGCAGGGCCGGATGGCGGGCAAGGTTACGGAGCGCCTATGACAGGCAGATTACAGAACCGGGAACCTGATGTGACAGGTTAAAACACCACAGGACAACCCTCGTCCCCCACGGATCCAGGCGCATATGTTGTATGGCCGCGTCGGGATGGCGGCCCTGTCATATGCTTGTAAACCTGGATGCGTATATAAGCGGCGTGGACAGCGTGGACCTCAACCAACCCGGCCTCTACATCAACCGCGAGTTGAGCCAGCTGGCATTCAACCGCCGGGTCCTGGACCTGGCCCAGGACCCCTCGCTGCCGCTCCTCGAACGGCTGCGCTTCCTGTGCATCTCCTCCACCAACCTGGACGAGTTCTACGAGATCCGCCTGGCGGGCCTGAAGCAGCGCCTGGAGCTCCAGACCGCGCCCATGGGCCCGGACGACCTGCCGGACTCCGAGGCGATGCGGTGCATCAGCGAGGAGGCCCGCGATCTCGTCAGCCAGCAGTACCGCACGCTCAATGAGCTCCTGATCCCGGCGCTCGAGAAAGCCGCGATCCGCGTACTGAAGCGCAGCGAGTGGAATGCCGCCCAGGAAGCCTGGATGCACAAGTACTTCCACGACGAGGTGCTGCCGGTGCTCTCCCCGATGGGACTCGATCCCTCGCACCCCTTCCCGCGCATCCTCAACAAGAGCCTCAACTTCATCGTCTCGCTGGAGGGCAAGGACGCCTTCGGCCGCAACAGCGGCATGGCGGTGGTACAGGCGCCCCGTTCCCTGCCGCGCGTCATCCAGATCCCGGCCGAGGCGAAGGACGGGCACCCCTTCGTGCTGCTCTCCTCCGTCATCCATGCCCACGTGGAGGAGCTGTTCCCGGGCATGAAGGTGACGGGCTGCTACCAGTTCCGCGTCACCCGCAACAGCGACCTGTACGTGGACGAGGAAGACATCGACGACATGCTGCGCGCGGTGCAGGGTGAGCTGGCCTCGCGCCGCTACGGCGACGCGGTGCGCCTGGAGTTGGCGGCGGAGTGTCCCGAGGAGACCGCCGCGTTCCTGCTCTCGGAATTCGAGCTCGCGCCGGAGGATCTCTTCACTGTGGAGGGACCGGTGAACCTGAGCCGCCTCGACGCCGTGTACGACATGGTGGACCGCCCCGAGCTCAAGTACCCGCCGTTCGTCCCCGGCGTCCCCAAGGCGCTCGCCGCAGGCAGGCCCCTCTGCGAGGTGCTGGATGAGAAGGACGTGCTGCTGCACCACCCCTACGAGTCGTTCATGCCGGTGCTGGACTTCCTGCGCCAGGCCGCCGCAGACCCCAAGGTGCTGGCCATCAAGCAGACCCTGTACCGCACCGGCCCGGATTCGCCGATCGTCGACGCCCTGCTCGCCGCCGCCCATGCCGGCAAGGAAGTCACGGTGGTGATCGAGCTGCGCGCCCGCTTCGACGAGGCGGACAACATCGCGCTCGCCAACCGCCTGCAGGAGGCCGGCGCCCACGTGGTGTACGGCATCGTGGGCTACAAGACCCACGCGAAGATGATCCTGGTGGTGCGGCGCGAGGGCCGGAAGCTGCGGCGCTACGTGCACCTCGGCACCGGCAACTACCACCCGCGCACCTCCCGCATCTACACCGACTACAGCCTGTTCAGCTCCGACGCAGACATGGGCGAGGACGTGAACCGCATCTTCCTGCAGCTCACGAGCCTCGGCAAGCTGAGCAAGCTCTCCTGCCTCAAGCAGTCGCCGTTCACGCTGCACACCGACGTGGTGGAGATGATCGACCGGGAGCGCAAGCATGCCGCCGCCGGCAAGCCGGCGCGCATCATCGCCAAGCTGAACGCACTCACCGAACCCGGCGTGATCCAGGCCCTGTACCGGGCCGGGATGGCGGGCGTGAAGATCGACCTGATCGTAAGAGGAGTGTGCTGCCTCAGGCCCGGCATCCCGGGCATGTCCGACAACATCAGGGTGCGCTCGGTGCTGGGCCGCTTCCTGGAGCACACCCGGGTCTACTGCTTCCACAACGGCGGCAAGCGCGAGGTCTACTGCGCCAGCGCTGACTGGATGGAGCGCAACTTCTTCCGCCGGGTGGAGGTGTGCTTCCCCATCACCCAGAAGAAGCTTCGGGACCGGCTGCTGGTGGACCTCAAGCGCTACCTCAAGGACAACACCGGTGCCTGGCAGCTCGCCACCGACGGACGCTACCGGCGGCTGTCAGCGAAAGGGAAGAAACACCATTCGGCACAACAAGAACTCTTGGCGCAGTACGCGGACAAGTAGGAACGCAGTCAGCTGACTTTCAGGCTGAATCCCAGGTCCCTGAGATTCTTCACTTCCTCTTCCATGTCCGCCTCCAGCAGCGGCCGGCGCTTGAGCCAGCCCTTCTGGAACTTGAGCTTGAGCTGGTTGCCCCGGACCTTGAAGCTGAAGCGGGGCACCTCGGGCTCATGGCCGCGGTTGAGGGAGTAGGCGAGGCGCAGGAGCGCCGTGAGCCGGCGTGCCCTGTCCTGCTCGGCCCAGGCGAACCCATAGAACACGTCCGGGTCCACCCGCCCACGGTGGCTGCGCACCAGCGCCGCCAGGAGCTGCTGCTCGTTGCGGGCGAAGCCCGCCATGTCGGCGTTCGCCAGGATGTAGGCGCCATGCTTGTGGTAACCGCTGCGGGCCACCGCCCGGCCGCACTCGTGCAGCTGCGCTGCCCAGCCCAGGGCGCGTCGGCCGTCGTCCCCCAGGTCCCAATGGCTCGCGCCGCGGGCGAGCTTCAGCACCGTGTCCGCCACGCGCCGGGCCTGTTCCCGGTCCACGCTGTAGCGGGCCATGAGCGAGTCCACCGCCGCCGCCCGCACGTCCCGGTCCTTGAGCCGGCCCACCAGGTCCAGCAGCACGCCCTCGCGCAACGCGCCCGGCGCCACCTCCATGACCCCGAGGTCCAGCGCCTCGAACACCGCTTGGAGCACTGCCACGCCGCCGGCGAACACCGGCGCGCGCTCCGCCTTGAGGCCAGGCAGCTCGTAGCGGCGGTGGTGTCGCTTCTGCACCAGCAGCTCGGCGAGGCGCAGGAGGTCCGCATGGGTTATCTCGCCGCGGGTCCAGCCCAGCTCCTCCAACACGTTGCTCACCGCCCGGATGGTCCCGGAAGAGCCCAATGCCACCCGCCAGCCGGCGCGGCGCAGCGCCGCTTCCACCGGTTCCAGGCGGCGGCGCGCCGCCAGCAGCGCATCCTCGTAGCTCTTGCGGGTGACGCCGGCGCGCAGGAAATGCTGGTCGGTGACGGTGCCGGAACCGATCGCCAGGCTCTCCATCAATTTCGGTTCGCCACCCTGCCCCGCGATGAGCTCGGTGCTGCCGCCGCCGATGTCCACCACCAGACGCCGCTCGCGGGACGGCGGCAGGTAGGCACAGACGCCCCTATATATGAGCCGCGCCTCTTCGATACCGCTGATGACCTCGATGGGGTGGCCGAGCATGCGGCCACCCTCGGCGATGAAGTCCTGGCTGGCGCGTGCGCGGCGCAGGGTGTTGGTGCCCACCGCCCGCACGAACTCCGGGTTGTAGCCCGAGAGCCGGTCGCCGAAGCGCTTGAGGCAGGCAAGCGCCCGCGACTCCGCGTGGCGGGTGATGCGGCCGCGGACATCCAGCCCCGAGCCGAAGCGCAGCATCTCCCGCATGTTGTCCAGCACTTCGATGCGCCGGCCGGTGACCTGCGCCACCAGCAGGTGGAAGCTGTTCGAGCCGAGGTCAACAGCGGCCAGGACGTGGGACGCCTGTTTCTTCTTCATGGACTTAAGGTTACCCCGAAATGGGGCGATTAGACGGGTGCGGATAGCGTAGTCACGTGACGCACATCCAAGCCCTCCACGAAGTAGAACACCTGCTCGCTAACGTTCTTGGCATGGTCACCGACCCGTTCCAGGGCCCGGGTCAGCCACAGCACATAAAGCAGGCGGCGGATGTCGCGGGGATCGGTGCTCATGGCGGCCATGCAGCGGGCGTTGATGGCCTCGTAGCGCTGGTCCACCGCTGCGTCCCGGCGCAGCACGTCCCGGGCCAGGCGCACGTTGTAGGTCTCGAACGCCATGACCGCGTCGCGCACCATGTCCCGCACATCCTGCCCCAGGAGGCCGAGCTCGGCGTAGTTGTCACGCGGCCGGTCCATCCCCGTGAGGTGCACGGCGATGCGTGCCACCTTCTCCGCCTCATCGCCGATGCGCTCCAGGTCGGAGGTGATCTTGATGACCGCCAGCACGTAGCGCAGGTCCATGGCGGTGGGCTGGCGCCGCACGATCACCTGGCTGCATTCGTTGTCGATGGCGACCTCCAGGTGGTCCACCCGGTAGTCCTCCACCTCCACCTGGTGGGCCAGGTGAACGTCGGCGGTGGTGAGCGCGGTGATCGCCGCGCCGATCTGCCGCTCCACCATGTGCCCCATGTCCAGCGTCAGGGTACGGATGCGCGTCAGGTCATCGTTGAAGGCATGCGAGATGTGCGTACTGAGATCGTTCACTTCCATGATCCCTCCCCACTGACCGTCAGGCGACACCGGCCAGTTCCGGCTCGTCCATCCCCTCGTCTCTTGTGACCGACTCCTGCTCGAACAGCTCGAGGCGGGTCAGCATGTGGGTCACGGCGCGCCAGGACTCATCCGCCAGCAGGCGGCAGTCGCCCGATCCGCTGCCG
>DATAHN010000091.1:0-11052 GCA_036263155.1 Gammaproteobacteria bacterium
CTTGCGCTGGATCATCGCGCGCAGCAGGTCCTGCATGAACTTTATCGCTTGGTCTCTTTCCATCTCGAGCTCCGCGCCTCCCCCTGACGGGACACGCTCAGGTGAAGAGTTCTTTCTGGGTCGCCTTGTTGCGCGCCTCTTCCTTGGTGACGATGCCCTTGCGCACCAGGTCCTGCAGGCACTGGTCGAGCGTCTGCATGCCGTGCTGCTGGCCGGTCTGGATCGCCGAATACATCTGCGCGATCTTGTTCTCACGGATGAGGTTACGGATGGCGCCGGTGCCGATCATGATCTCGTGGGCCGCGGCACGGCCGCCGCCGATCTTCTTCAGCAGCGACTGCGAGATCACCGCGCGCAGCGACTCCGAGATCATGGACCGCACCATGTCCTTCTCGGCCGCCGGGAACACGTCCACGATGCGGTCGATGGTCTTGGCGGCGGAGCTCGTGTGCAGCGTGCCGAACACCAGGTGGCCGGTCTCGGCGCCGGACAGCGCCAGACGGATGGTCTCAAGGTCGCGCATCTCGCCCACCAGGATGACGTCCGGGTCCTCTCGCAGGGCCGAGCGCAACGCCTCGCTGAAACCGAGGGTGTCGCGATGCACCTCGCGCTGGTTGATGAGGCACTTCTTGGACTCGTGCACGAATTCGATCGGGTCCTCGATGGTGAGGATGTGCCCGAACTCGCTCTCGTTCTTGTAGTTGATCATGCCGGCGAGCGTGGTGGACTTGCCGGAGCCCGTCGGGCCCGTCACCAGCACGATGCCGCGCGGATTGTCGGCGATCTCCTCGAAGATCTTCGGCGCGTTCAGCTCCTCGAGCGAGAGGATCTTGGACGGGATGGTGCGGAACACGGCGCCGGCGCCGCGGTTCTGGTTGAAGGCGTTGACGCGGAAGCGCGCGAGGTTGGGGATCTCGAACGAGAAGTCGCACTCGAGGAACTCCTCGAAGTCCTTGCGCTGCTTGTCGTTCATGATGTCGTACACCATGTCGTGCACGTCCTTGTGCTCGAGCGGCGGCATGTTGATGCGCCGCACGTCGCCGTCGACGCGGATCATGGGAGGCACGCCCGCGGAGAGATGCAGGTCGGAGGCCTTGTTCTTGACGCCGAAGGCGAGCAGTTGCGAGATGTCGGCTGGCATGTCTCTCCCCTAGAAACAGTGTGAGGCGCGGACCCGATCCCCTTGGTCCCCCGGGGCGACGGCTCCGGGACGTGGGCTAGAGTATAACGGACTCATTTTGTGTGCATATGCATGCCGGCCGCCGGACGGATATTAAGGAGCCCCACCTGGACGACATAGCCCGGAACCTCGCCGCCGTGCGCGCACGCATCGCCGCCGCGGCCTCGCGCGCGGGGCGCGACCCCGCCGGCATCCGCCTGCTGGCGGTGAGCAAGATGCAGCCCGTGGCGGCCCTGGAGGCGGCCTGGACTGCCGGCCAGGCCGATTTCGGCGAGAACTACCTGCAGGAATCCCTGCCCAAGCTCGCCGCGTTCGCCGGCCGCGCCGTGGCCTGGCACTTCATCGGCGCGCTGCAATCCAACAAGTCACGCGAGGTGGCCGAACACTACCAGTGGATGCATACCCTGGACCGGGAGAGCATCGCGCGGCGGCTCTCGGAACAGCGGCCGGCGGCGCTGCCGCCGCTGCAGGTCTGCCTGCAGGTGAACGTATCGGGTGAGTCCAGCAAGGGCGGCGTGGACCCGGAGCGCGTGGCGGAGCTCGCCGCCGCGGTGGCGGCGCTGCCGCGCCTGAGACTGCGGGGCCTGATGGCGATCCCGGCGCCGGCGCAGGACCTGGAGGCCCAGCGCGTCCCGCATCGTGCGTTGCGAACGCTGCTGGCGGACCTGAACCGCCAGGGGCATACGCTGGACACACTGTCCATGGGCATGTCCGAGGACCTGGAAGCGGCCGTGATGGAAGGTTCCACGATCGTTCGCGTAGGAACAGCGATCTTCGGCGCGCGCCCGCCCAAATAAAAATGTACGCATGCGGCACTTTCCGGCTACGCATCCTGCTGCGCCGAAAAGCCCAGGACTGACATCCTGTCAGCCCATTCGCAGCTTCGCTGCTCGCCCTTGCGCCGCAAAAGCGTCTTCTTCCCTACATTGCAGTATCCTTGCACCTACATTTACGGCCCAGGCGAAATCACCTTGCTGGATGACCTGCGCATCACGTTCATCGGCGGCGGCAACATGGCCCGCAGCCTCGTCGGCGGCCTGGTCGAGAAGGGCTGCAAGCCGGGACGCATCAGCGTGGCGGAGCCGAACCCGGAGCAACGCGCCCTGCTCGCGGAGCGCGCGCCGGTGCGCATGAGCGACGACGGCTCGGCCGCGATGCAAGACGCGGACGTGGTGGTGTTCGCGGTGAAGCCCCAGGTGATGCGCGAGGTGGCAGAGGGCCTCGCTGCCGCGGTGCAGGCACGCCGGCCGCTGGTGATCTCCATCGCTGCCGGCATCGCGACCCCGGATCTCGACCGCTGGCTGGGTGGGAACACCGCCATCGTGCGGGTCATGCCCAACACTCCGGCCCTGCTGGGTGCCGGTGCGGCCGGTCTCTACGCGAACCCCAAGGTGGATACGAAGCGGCGCGCCGTGGCCCAGGCCCTGATGGAGGCGGTGGGCAGCGCGCTCTGGATAGAAGATGAATCCCTCATGGACGTGGTCACCGCCCTCTCCGGCAGCGGCCCCGCCTATTTCTTCCTGCTCATGGAATGCATGGAGGCCGCCGCCCTGGAACTGGGCCTGCCGGCCGCCGCGGCCCGCGCGCTCACGCTGCAGACCGCCTTCGGCGCCGCGCGCATGGCGCTGGAATCCGGCGAGGCGCCGGCCACGCTGCGCCAGCAGGTCACGTCGCCCAAGGGCACCACCGCCGCCGCGCTCCAGGTCTTCGAGGAGGAGCACCTGCGCGCCGTGGTGCTGAAGGCGCTCACCGCCGCCCGCGACCGCGGCCGGCAGCTCTCGCAGGAATCCGCCAAGGGGAAAGCATGATCGCCTCCAACTCGATCCACGCGCTGGTGTTCCTCATCAACACCCTCATGGGCCTCTACACCGCCGCGGTGATGCTGCGCTTCCTGATGCAGCAGGTGCGGGCCGACTTCTACAACCCGCTGGCGCGGGTGGTGATGCGCCTCACCAACCCGCTGCTCCTGCCGCTGCGCCGGGTGATCCCGCCCTGGCGGAAGATCGACCTCGCCGCACTGGTGGCGATGCTGGTGCTGCAGCTCGCGAACGTGGAGATCGTGCTGGCAGTGGCGGGCACGCCCTACGTGACCGCCTGGGGCTACGTACTGTTCTGGGCCCTGTGCAAGCTCGTGTACATCCTGGTGAACCTGTACTTCTTCACCGTGCTGATGGAGGCGGTGATGAGCTGGTTCGGCCAGGGCCGCAACCCGATGGATGGAGTGCTGCGGCCGGTGAACGCGCCGCTGCTCGGGCCGGCCCGGCGCATCCTGCCGCCCATGGAGGGCCTGGATTTTTCGCCGCTCCTGGTGATGCTGGCGCTGCAGATCATCGGCAACTACTTCCTGCCCCTCGCCTGGCCCCTGGCCGGCTGGTGAGCTTCTACCGCGTCGACGGCGACGCGCTCATCCTCGACGTGAAGGTGCAGCCCGGCGCCAAGGCAGATGCCTTGGCCGGTGTCGTGGATGGCGTGCTCCGGATAAAACTGAAGGCGCCGGCCATCGAGGGACGGGCCAACGAAGCCCTGCGCACCTTCCTGGCGGAGCGCCTCCGGACCAGCAAAACAAGGGTCGAAATCGTCAGGGGCGAGGCCGGCCGGCTGAAGCAGGTGCGGGTCTCGGGGGCGCGGGTATCTCCTGAAACCCTATATTCCCAGGGCTAAACGCATCCTCTTTCAAAAAAACCGCGTTTTCCCCGGAAAAAACCTAACATTCCTGTCTGCCATGTGCTAGATTTCGCGGCGTGCATCTGCATTAGCCATCTACAGGAGACCTAAATGGCTGCAAAGAAAAAGGCTGTCGCGAAAGTCGCCGCCAAGGCCGCCAAGGCCCCGGCCGTCAACGCTGACAAGCCGTTCACCAAGTCCGAGACCTATGCCTACCTCGCCCATGCGACCGGCCTCAGCCGCAAGCAGGTGGCCTCGATCTTCGAGAATCTCGCGAGCCTCATCGGCAAGAGCCTGGGCAAGAAGGGTCCCGGCCTCTACGTCGTCCCGGGCCTCATGAAGATCAAGGTGGTGCGCAAGCCCGCCACCAAGGAACGTGAGGGCATCAACCCCTTCACGGGCGAGAAGACCATCTTCAAGGCGAAGCCCGCCCGGAACGTGGTCAAGGTGCAGGCCCTCAAGGGCCTCAAGGACATGGTCAAGTAAGCCATCCTGGCCGGAGCCGCGCCCGGGAGCGCGGCTCCGGCCCCCTTAAGGATGGCCCCGCCGAACTCCGGCGCCCTGCCGGCGGTCTCTATCTCTCTCTCGATTTTTCCCGCGCCGCTTCTTTCAGGCGCATCAGGTCACGCAGCGGCACGTACATGAGGTCCGCCAGCTTGTGCATGAGCGCGTCCTCGTGCTTGTCGAGCCTGCCGTCCGCGTAGGCCACCTCCCACAGCATGGCCATGAGGGTGAGCTTGTCCGGCATCTCGAGGTGCTGGTTCACGAGGTGGGTGAAGCGGAACAGCGACACGGTGTGGTCCGCCTCGCGCCGCGCCGCGTCCAGCAGCCGTTCCGCGTCCGGCGCATCCAGCCCGTAGCGATGCGTGAGCAGGGCACGAGCCCGCGTGAGCTCCTCGCCGTCCTCGTCGAAGTCGGCCCGCACCATCTCCACCAGCAGCGCGGCCACGGCGATGCGCAGCTCGTCGCGCGCCACCGGCGCGGGTTCGCCGTCGGCGCCGAAGCGCTGTTCCAGGAAGGAGACGAGGGAACTGAACATGGGAACCGTCCGCCGCGAAGACAAGTCCTCCGCCGGCATCCCGGCGGAGGGCTTGGGTGACCTTAGAAACCGAAGCCGAACTTGAAGCTGTAGGTGGTGTTGCCGGCGAGGTGGTTGTATTCCAGCGCCATGTGCACGCCCAGGTTGAAGGTCAGGCCCGCGAAGAACTCGGTATTGCTGAAGTTCGCGGACTTGAGGCCGGTAGAGGCATCCGGCGTGCTGTCGGTCCACACTTCGCCCACGCCCGCATAGGGGGTGACGGGGCCGAAGCCCTTGGACACGGAGATGCCCAGCGACTTGGTGTTGAACGAGAGGTTGTCCACGCCCGTGAGGTGGGTGTAGGCCGCACGCAGGCCCACCGCCGGGGCGATCACGCCGCCATCCACCAGCGCGTAGCGGGCCTGCACGCCGTACAGGTGCACGTTGGAGCCCGGCACGAACGCATACTCGCCGCCCACGTCGAAGCCGAAGGGCAGGCCCTTGGACACGCTGACGTTCGCGAAGGGCACGGTGGAGACATCGCTGCCGGTGGCGGCCTTCCACGCCGCCTCGTGGCTCACCTGGGTGGCGCCGGCATTGAAGGAGAAGTCGAAGCCCGCGATGCCCTCGGAGGCGGAGCCCTGCAGCTGCTTGTAGCTGGTCACGGCCCCGAGGTCCTGGGACAGGTCGTTGAAATCGGTCTGCACCAGACCGTTGACGGTGATGTCGTCGGCCGCAGCGGCGACGCCGCTGAACGCCAGGAGACCGCAAGCCAGTAGTACGCGACGCATAGAGATACCCCTCGAGAATACGTGGAAAGACCCTGAGTCCAGTCTAACAAAACGCTCCGGGACGGGCTCGGGATGACGCCCTTCAGAAGCTCTTGACCACGAGCTCCCTGAGTTCGTTCAGGCGTCCGTGGAAGAAGTGCCCGGCACCCGCCATCACCGCGAGCTTGGGCGGCCGCGCCAGTGCGCGCGCCCAGGCCAGCACCGCCTGCGGCGACACCACCTCGTCCGCGTCGCCCTGCACCAGCAGCCAGGGGCATGTGGGTTCCGCGATCGCGGTGGTGTCGAAGCGCTCCACCGCCGGCGCCACCGTGACCAGCCGCTCCACCGGCCGTTGCGACTGCGCGCGCAACGCCACGTAGGAGCCGAAGGAGAACCCGCCGAGCCAGAGCGGCAGGCCCGGATGGCGGGACATGAGCCAGTCGATCGCTGCGAGCGCGTCGCCGGTCTCGCCTACGCCCTCGTCGAATGTGCCTTCGCTCCTGCCGACGCCGCGGAAGTTGAAGCGCAGGCTTGACGCGCCCATGTCGTTGAACGCGCGCGCCAGCATGTAAGCCACCTTGTTCTGCATCGCGCCTCCCTGCAAGGGATGTGGATGGCAGACCACCGCGACCGCGGTGGGCGAGGCCGGCGCGTGATCGAGCAGCCCCTCGATGAGCCCGGCGGGTCCCTGCAACGTGCAGGGTTCGGTATGGCGCGGATCATTCATGTCCGTGGCTCGTTTCTCTGCGGGTTTTGGGGGTTAAGACGGATCGGGAGGCCCGGTATAATAGTCGTTTGCCCACCCGTCCGCACCGCGAGAACGCGTCATGAACAAGACCATCCAGCTCGAAGACCAGTACTGCGCCCACAACTACCACCCGCTGCCGGTGGTGCTCACGCGCGGCGAGGGCGTGCACGTGTGGGATGACGAGGGCAACAAGTACCTGGACATGATGAGCGCCTACTCCGCCGTGAGTCACGGCCACGCGCACCCGCGCCTCGTCAAGGCACTGACGGAGCAGGCCGCACAGCTCGCCATCTGCTCGCGCGCCTTCCACAGCGACAAGCTCGGGCCGTTCCTGAAGCGCCTGTGCGGGCTCACCGGCATGGACATGGCGCTGCCCATGAACACCGGTGCCGAGGCGGTGGAGACCGCGCTCAAGGCCGCGCGCAAGTGGGCCTACAAGGTGAAGGGCGTGGCGGCGGATAAGGCCGAGATCATCGCCTGCACCGGCAACTTCCATGGCCGCACCATCGCGATCGTCTCCATGTCGAGCGACGCGCAATACAAGGACGGCTTCGGCCCCTTCCCCGGCGGCATGAAGCTCATCCCCTACGGCGACGCGGATGCGCTGGAACAGGCCATCACCCCCAACACCGCGGCGTTCCTGGTGGAGCCGATCCAGGGCGAAGCCGGCATCGTGGTACCGCCCGCCGGGTTCCTCAAGAAGGCCGCCGAGATCTGCGGGAAGCACAAGGTGCTGTTCATCGCCGACGAGATCCAGACCGGCCTCGGCCGCACCGGCAAGCTCCTGGCCTGCGAGCATGAGGGCGTGAAACCGGACGGCCTGATCTTAGGAAAAGCCCTGGGCGGCGGCCTGCTGCCCGTGTCCGCGTTCCTGGCGCGCAAGGACGTGATGGAAGTGTTCCACCCGGGCGACCACGGCAGCACCTTCGGCGGCAACCCGCTGGCGGCGGCGGTGGGGCTCGCGGCACTGGACGTGCTCACGGAGGAGAAGCTGGCGGAGCGCTCCGCCGAGCTCGGCACCTATCTCCTGGATAAGCTCTCGGGCCTCAAGAGCCCGTTCATCAAGGGCCTGCGCGGCAAGGGGCTCTTCGTGGGCATCGAGATCGATCCCAGCCAAGCCCGCGCCCGCGAGGTCTGCGAGCGGCTCATGGCCCAGGGCATCCTCAGCAAGGAGACCCACGAGACCGTGGTGCGCCTCGCGCCGCCGCTCGTCATCACCCGCCAAGAGATCGACTGGGCGGTGGAGCGCATCGCGCTGGTGCTGAAGGAGATGGCCCTCAAGGCCGCGTCCTGAAGCAGGACTGAGAGACAAAAAGAAAAGGCCGGTCTTTCGACCGGCCTTTTCTTTTTTGAAGCGCGCCGCTCAGACCCAAGCTGTGGCGGACATGGGCTTGTCGGACGAGAGGTCGACGAGCCCCCTGATGTGCCGATAGATGTACCAGATCCAGGCGCCGATGCCGAGCAGCCAGGCCAGTGGGATGCCGATGATGGTGATGACCAGCACGAAGCAGGCCACATAGGCCAGCACTGTGATCCAGAAGGTGCGGATCATCCAGTTATGGTGGCTGGCCATGAGCTCGCCGTGCTCATCACGCACCACGTAATTCAGGATCAGCGCCACGATGCTGAGGATGCCGCTGACCGCACCGACGAGGTGCAGCACGTAAGCGACGATGGCCAGGGTACGGCCGTTGTCAGAGCTCATTTCCCCACTCCCCATAAATAAGCCTGAAAAGAAGATACCCCAAAACCGTTGCGAGCGCAGACAGGGCTAGGACTCGGCGCATGCGCCGAGCCGGCGAACAGGATGTTCCCCGTGGGCCATAAGCGGAGCAGGATTGCGCAGCGAAATGGGCGAGGCGAATCCTCGCGCCGCCGCTCCCGCACGTCCCTGTGCTCCGCGGCACGTACGCATCCCTGCTACAGACAACGCCCTGGCAAGCGCAGCAGGTTTTGGAGTTTATGCCGTGGGGAACTCGAGCCTCACTCGGCGGTTCTGCTTGCCCTTCTTCTCGATCTTGGCGATGAGCACCTCGCCGATCTCGCCGATGTTCCGCACGTGGGTGCCGCCGCAGGGCTGCAGGTCGATGCCCTCCACCTGCACCAGGCGTACCTTGCCGGCGCCCCGGGGCGGCTGCACCGACAGGGTCTTCACCAGCTCGGGCTGCGCGTCCAGCTCCGCGTCGGTGATCCAGCGGAAGGACACCGGGGCATCCCCCCTGATGAGGGCGTTCAGCTTCTCCTGCACCTCTGCCTGGTCCGGGCTCTCGGGTAGGTCGAAGTCCAGGCGGCCGTAGCCGTCGCCGACGGCGCCGCCCGTGACCGGCGCCACGATCACCGCCGACAAGAGGTGCAGGCAGGTATGCATGCGCATGAGCCGGTGGCGCCGCTCCCAATCTATGCGGCCCGCGAGACGCGTGCCCGCCGGGATATCGGCGGCCGCATCGGCAAGGACATGGGCCACTTCCCCAGGCTGCCCGCCCTTGCGGGTGTCCGCTACCTTAAGCTCGCGCCCATCCGGGAGCATGAGCATGCCCGTGTCCCCGGGCTGGCCGCCGCCCTCCGGATAGAAGAGCGTGCGGTCCAGGACCACCCGTCCCGGGGCGGCGCCGGTCACCACGGCATCGAAGCCGGTGGCATAGGCGTCGTCCCGGAACAGCAGCTCGGTCATTTCCCGTCTTTCTTGAAGTCGAGGGAGCAGGAATTGATGCAGTAGCGCAGTCCCTCCGGGCCGGGGCCGTCCGGGAACACGTGCCCGAGGTGGGCATCGCACTTCGCGCACACCACCTCGGTGCGCTCCATGTAGTGGCTGCTGTCCCGGTGCATCTCCACGTTGGCCTGCTCCGCCGGCGCGGTGAAGCTCGGCCACCCGGAACCGGAATCGTACTTGGTGCCGGAGCTGAACAGCGGGTTGCCGCAGCTAGCGCAGCGGTATATCCCGGCCTCGTGGTTGTCCACGTACTTGCCGGTGAAGGGCCGCTCGGTGCCCTTCTTGCGCATCACCGCGTACTGCTCGGGGGTGAGCTCCTGCTGCCATTCCGCGTCGCTCTTCCTGATCTTGTCCATCTGCCTTGCCTCTCGCATGTGAAGTCCCAAGAACCCCAGGACCCGCCCCGCCGCCGGGCTATTACCAGTATGCGCCCGCGTCCCACGGCTACAGGAACGGGCCGGGTTTTGATACCCTAGGCGCCCTCAGGACGGCCGCTTGGCCGCCCAGGCACCCTCCAAAAGTACGTCCATAGGGAGACAATCGATGCGGACCCGCGCATTCGCTCTAGGGCTGGCCGCCATGCTGGTGAGCCTGGCCGCCCACGCCGACGGCGACCCCGCCAAGGGCCGCGTCACTGCCTACACCTGCATCGGCTGCCACGGCATCCCGAACTACACCAATAACTATCCGACCTACCGCGTGCCGAAGCTCGCGGGCCAGCATGCCGCCTACATCGTGCAGGCCCTCAAGGAATATAAGGCCGGCGACCGCGCCCACAAGACCATGCACGCCCAGGCCTCGTCCCTGAGCGACCAGCAGATGCAGGACATCGCCGCCTACTTCGAGAGCTTGGGGCATGCGACCCCGGCCGGCCAGTGAGGGGAGACACCATGAACAAGCACATCGTCCTCGCCCTGGCCATCGCGTTCGCCGCCCCGGCGGCCCTCGCCCACGGCGACGCCGCTTCCGGCAAGGAACTCGCGGGCAAGACCTGCGCCGCCTGCCACAACGCCAACGGCATCAGCAACAAGGGCCAGGACCCGCAGCCGCCGATCCTCGCCGGCCAGTACAAGGACTACATCATCCAGGCCCTGCACGAGTACAAGCTCAACCAGCGCAAGGGCTCGCCCATGAACGCCATGGTGGCCCCGCTCTCGGAGCAGGACATCAAGGACCTGGCGGAGTACTTCTCCGGCTTGCCGGGCCCGCTGGACACCATCCCGGATGGCCACAAGCACTGAGCGCGCCCTGCTCTGATTTAAGAAAAGCCTCGCTAACGCGGGGCTTTTTCTTTTTAGTAGGATGTCGCCATGACGATGCTCGGCAGCAAGGTGGTGGTCCTCACCGGCGCCTCCCAGGGGCTGGGAGCGGTGATGGCGGCGGCGCTGGCGGACGAGGGCGCGACGCTGCTGCTCGCGGCGCGTTCCGCCGACAAGCTCGCTGAGGTGGCCGCGGGCCTGCCCCGCGGCACCCGCGTGCTCACCCAGCCCACGGACGTGACCAAGGCCTCCGACCGGCGCGCGCTCCTGGAGCGGGCGCGGCGCGAGTTCGGCCAGGTGGACGTGCTCATCAACAACGCCGCCATAGAAGAGCTGGGCTTCTACGCCGAGCAGGACCCGGCGGTGTTGCAGCGCATCCTGGAGACCAACCTGCTCGCACCCATGCTGCTCGCCCGCGAGGCTCTGCCGGAGATGCTGGCGCGCCGGAGTGGCCACGTGGTCAACATCGCTTCCCTCGCCGGCCGCACCGGTATGCCCTACGGTGCTGCATATTCAGGCAGCAAGGGCGGACTCGCGGAATGGAGCATCTCGCTGGCGGCGGAACTGCGGGACAGCGGCGTCGCGGTCTCGGTGGTCTGCCCGGGCTTCGTGGACGAGGCCGGCATGTTCTCCCGCAAACAGACGGCGGCGCCCCGCAGCGTGGGTGCTTCGCATCCAAAAGATGTCGCCCATGCCGTGCTGA
>DATAHN010000092.1:0-2832 GCA_036263155.1 Gammaproteobacteria bacterium
GCATCCGCACATGGGGCTGCAGACCGTGAGCTGGCTCTATGCCGGCGAAGTGCTGCACCGGGACAGCCTGGGCTCCCGACAGCTCATCCGCCCCGGCCAGCTCAACCTCATGACCGCGAGCCACGGCATCTCCCATTCCGAGGAAAGCCCGCATCCCCATCCGCAGGACCTGCACGGCCTGCAGTTCTGGATCGCGCTGCCGGAATCCGCGCGCCACGGCGCCGCCGCCTTCGACCACCACGCGGCGCTGCCGGCCATGAGCCGGGACGGCATGGCGCTCTCGCTCATCGTGGGCGACGCGCTGGGGGAACGCTCTCCCGCGAAGGTGTATTCACCCATGGTGGGGCTCGACGTCCAGCTGAAGGATACGGGCCGGCGCCGCTTGCCCCTGGATCCGGTCTTCGAGCACGCGATCCTGCCCATCGCCGGCAGCCTCACGCTGGAGGGCCTGCAGGCGGAGCCGGGCAACCTCTATTACCTGGGCGCGGGGCGCGACGGCGTGCTGCTGGAGAACGAGGCGCCGGCCCACGCGTTCCTGCTGGGCGGCGCGCCCTTCGGCGAGGACGTGCTGCTGTGGTGGAACTTCGTGGGCCGCAGCAACGAGGAGATGCAGACGGCGCGGCGGGAGTGGGAAGAACGCACGGCCCGCTTCGGCGAGGTGCAGGGCTACGACGGGCCGCGGCTGGTCTCGCCGGAGCTGACCACGCGCCTGCGTCCGCGCTGAGTCAGAGCCCCAGTGCGCTGAGTCCCGGATGGCCGTGGGGGCGCGGTCCCAGGGGCCAGTGGTACTTGCGGGCGGATGCCTCTATCGGCAGGTCGTTGATGCTGGCGATGCGCCGGCTCATCAGCCCGTATCCATCGAACTCCCAGTTCTCGTTGCCGTAGGAGCGGAACCAGCGTCCTTCGTGGGAGCGCCACTCGTAGGCGAAACGCACGGCGATGCGCTCGCCATCATGGGCCCAGAGTTCCTTGATCAGGCGGTACTCCAGTTCAGCTTCCCACTTGCGGCGCAGGAAGCCCGTGATCGCGAGTCGCCCGGACAGGAACTCGGAGCGGTTGCGCCACATGCTGTCCTCGCTGTAGGCGAGCGACACGCGCACGGGGTCGCAGCTGTTCCAGGCATCCTCCGCCATCCGCACCTTCCGCGTGGCGGTCTCGCGGGTGAACGGCGGCAGTGGCGGGCGCATATCCGTCGACGGCGTCGGATCCATGGATGTCCCCTCGGAACCCGTCCGGCCCGCCTGGAAGCCAGACGGGCCGGATGGGCTTGGCTCAGGCGGCGGAGCGCAGCTTCACCACAGGGAAATCCACCTCCACCTGCGTCACCACGTTCGCGTAGTTGGTGAGCACGTTCAGCGCCACCGCGGTGACGATGTCCAGGATTGCGGCATCCGAGAACCCGGCATCCCGTACCGCCTTCAGCTCGGCGTCGCTCACGTGCCCGCGCTCTTCCAGCACGGCGCCGGCGAAGCGCAGCGCCGCCTGTTCGCGCGCGTCCTGCGAGCGGCCGGTGCGGGCCTGGTCCAGGGCCTTGTCATCGAGCTTCGCCACGTGCTTGCCGAGGTAGCTGTGGGCGGAGAGGCAGTACTGGCAGCCGTTCGCTTCCGCCACCACCAGGGCGATCTTCTCGACCAGGGGCTTGCCGAGGGAGCCGGCATCGGCGGCGGCGAACAGGCCCAACAGACCGTTCAGTGCCGCCGGCGAATGGGCGAAGGTGCGGAACATGTTGGGGGTGGCACCGAGCTTGCTCTGGACGGCGTCCAGCAGGGTCTTGGCTTCGCCGGCGGGCTGGGCCAGGGGGGCGATACGGGGCATGGTCAGGCTCCTTAGGGTTGAATAGTTTGTACCGAACGGTCGGTACAATACTGACCGATATCCGCCTTGTCAACACCTGTTGTACCTTGCGGTACAATACGGTCCCATGCCCGCCCCCCTGCTCCCCAAGCGTGAAGTCGTGGACCGCGTCATGGCGGTATTCCGCGAGCGCGGCTTCGAGGGCGCCACCCTCGCCCGCATCGCCGAAGCCACCGGCCTCGGCAAGGCCAGCCTCTATCACTACTTCCCCGGCGGGAAGGAGGACATGGGGAACGTGGTCTTGGACGTGACCGAGTCCTGGATGCAGGAGCACGTGCTCGGCCCCCTCGGCGAAGACGGGCCGCCCCGGCAGCGCATCGGCCGCATGCTGAAGAGCCTGGATGCGCTCTACGACGGCGGCAATGCCGCCTGCCTGCTGGGCACGCTCACCGTGGGGGATTCGCGCACGCTGTTCAGGAAGCGCCTGCAGTGGATCTTCGACGCCTGGATCGACGCGCTGGCGGGCGCCCTGCGCGACGCCGGTTCGGACCGCCGCGCGGCAAGGGAGCGGGCTGAGGACACGGTGGCGCGCATCGAGGGCGCGCTGATCCTGGCGCAGGCTCGGAGCGACACCGGGCCCTTCCGCCGCCTGCTGCGCCAGCTCGGCGACGACCTGGTGCCGTGAACGGCAAGCTGCTGAACCTGGGGCCGCGTTCCAACGCGATGCTGGCGAAGGCGGGCATCCATAGCCTCGACGACCTGCGCGCCCAAGGCTCTGTGCAGGCCTACCTCGCGGTGAGCCGGATCTGGAAAGGCGCGAGCCTGAACCTGCTGTGGGCGCTCGAAGGCGCCGTCACCGGACGGCACTGGCTGGAGGTGGCGCGGGGTGAGCGGCTCGACCTGCTCACCCGCCTGGAGACGGCACGGGAAGCCCTGGCGCCGGTAGCCCGCAAGAAACGACCCACCCGGAAGAAAGCCCCCAAAAGATAAGGCCGACCGGCTCACGCCGGACGGCCCAATCCTTCGTGTCTTCCTGGT
>DATAHN010000093.1:0-3774 GCA_036263155.1 Gammaproteobacteria bacterium
TCGAGGCAGCCCGGCTCGAACGGCAGGCCGCAGAACTCCAGCATGCGGCGCACTTCCCGCTCCGGCTCAGCCACCACCGACTCGTAATCGACGTCCAGGATGCGTCCAGGCGGCAGCACCGCGCGCCAGTGGTCCATGAGCCGCTGGTAGAGCCGGTGATAGCGCCCGAGCTCCGTGAGGTCGTAGCTGTAGGGCACGTCCGAGCTGAACAGCCGCTGGTAGCAGCTCAGGCAGGTATCCACCGGGTCGCGGCGGCAATGGATGATGCGCGCTTCCGGGAACATCAGGTGGATCAGCCCGATGAACAGGAAGTTGCCCGGCAGCTTGTCGGTGAAGCGCGGGCGGCGCGCATGCAGCTGCGCGGTCTGGCGGGTGTAGCTCTCGATGGCGGCACGCAGGTCCGCCCGAACCTCGTCGGCGCTGCCCGGCGCCGCGGCGCCGCGGCCGCCCCAGGTGTCGCCGAGTCGCTTGGCGATGTCCATCATGTAAGGCAGCTCGCCACCGCCCTGCACCTGGCTGTGGCCCGCCAGCATCTGCTCCACCAGGGTGGTGCCGGAGCGGGGCATACCCAGGATGAAGACGGGGGCGAGCTTGGAATCGCTCACGCCTGCGTAGCGCTCGAAGAAGTCGCGGGTGAAGAACGCGATGACCTTGTCGGTGCGATCCTCGTCGTTCGCGATGTCGTACCTCAGGGTGGCGCGCTTCATGGCGCTCGCCTGCTTGAGCGGCGGGAAGGCGCGCGCCGCGTCGCCGGCATCGTCGTACACGCGCGCGAGGGCATAGCCGGCGTCGATGCGCGCCTCCGCCGACGCGGACGGTGTGCGCAGGATCTCCTCGAGATGCGTGACCGCCGCGTCCCCCGGCTTGAGCGCGCCCAGCGAGGCCAGGTGGTAGTAGCCCGGCAGGTTGGGGTCGAGCTTGAGGCCGGTCTCGCAGGCGGTCTTGGCGGCATCGAGCTTGCCGAGCATGGTCAGCGCCACGCCGGCATTGAAGTGGGCGGCCGCGAGGTTGGGGTCCCGCTGCAGTGCCATGTCGTAGAACGCGAGCGCGTCGCGCTGGCGGTTGGCGCGGGTCAGGATGTTGCCGAGCGCCACGCAGGGCTGCGGGTCCCGCGGATGCCGCGTGATGGCGCCGCGCAGCACGTCGATGGCGGGGTCGAGCTTGCCGCGGGTCGCCAGGATGTAGGCGAATTCCAGGGTATGGTCCAGGTGCGCCGGATCCAGCAGCATGGCGCGTCGGTAGGATTCCTCCGCCGAATCGAGGTTGTTCACTGCACGGCCGAGGCGGCCGAGCGCGCTCCAGACTATCGCTTCCTCCTGGGGCCGGGTGGTGGCGCCCAGGGCGCGGTTGAGCAGCTGCTCGCTGTCCTGGAAGCGGCGTTCCACCAGCGCCACGGCGGCGGCGAACTCCAGCACCCGGTAGTCGCCGGGGTGCTGCTGCAGCAGACGGGTGGCCTCGCGGGCGGCGGTGGCGAAGTCGCCGGCGTCGTAGGCCTGCCGGGCCTGGCTGAGGTCGATGTCCTGGAAACCGGGGTTGGGAGTGCTCATCTTAGCGTGCGGCTCCGGCGCGGCGCTGCGCCTGGGTCTGCTCGGCGATCTTGCGCAGCTCGATGGTCAGTTCCGGCAGGATGCGGAACGAGGGTTCGACGTTGGGGTTGATGCGCACGCCCACGCTGGGTGGCACGCCGAGCAGCGCCCACTGGGCATCCACTTCCACGGGCTGATTGAACTCGCCCATGCCGGCCATCACGGTCTCGGCGCGGCCGCGGTCGGTGAACACCGCCAGCATCGCCTGCTCCTGGTTCTCGCCGTCGCTCACGAACAGCATGCGGATCTCGGTACTGGGCAGCGAGCGGCCGTCCCACGGCCGGTCCAGCAGCACGAACACGCGCGCGCCCAGGAAGGCCTGCAGCACCGCCTTGCGGCCTTCGACAGTGTCCTCGAAGCTGGCGAGGGACTTTTCCAGGGGGGAGAGGGTCTGGTTTTCGGTGGTCATGGCAGTCCGGACGGCACGGTGGATGGGGCGCGCATTATATCAAGTGGGCTTGGCGAGGGCCCGTTGCAGCGGCCCGAGGTGCTTCTCGTAGCGCTTCCAGCGGCCGATGGCCGAGCGGTAGATGGGCTGGCGCACCTGGTAGACGCTCGCGGTGCTGACCGCGCGGGCGTTGTCCTGGAAGTGCAGGCAGGCCTCATCCCAGGGAAGGCCGCAGAACTCCAGCAGGCCGCGCACCTCGGTATCCAGGTCCTCCACCAGGCGCTCGTAGCTGAGCTCGCGGAAGCTGCCGGGGGGCAACAGGGCCTGCCAGTGACCCAAGGCCTCCTCGTAGAGGCGATAGTACTCGCCGAGCTCGGTGAGGTCGTTGGTGAACTTGTGTCCCTGCTTGAAGCTGGTGGTGAAGCAGGAGATGCAGGTATCCAGGGGGTCGCGCCGGCAGTGGATGAAGCGGGCATTGGGGAAGAGCGCGTGCAGGAGGCCGAGCAGCATGAAGTTGGAAGGCATCTTGTCGGTGACGTGGCGGGCGCCGGGAGCGAGGGTATCCAGGTGCGCCACCAGGGCCGCGGCCAGGTCCGCCAGTTCCGCGTCCGGCAGGCCGGCCACCGCCTCCGCGAACTCGCTGCGGAAACGCAGCCCCAGGCGGCGGCGCAGCTCCGCATGCAGGAACAGCATCTCGCCGCCGCCGTGCACCAGCGGGTGGCTGGCGAGGATCTGTTCCAGCAGGCTGGTGCCGGAACGGGGCATGCCGACGATGAACAGCGGTATGGCGGAAGGATTGCCGAAGCGCCGCGCCCGCTCGAGGAATGCCGGACCGAAGGCGCGCTGCATGGATTCCTGCAGGCCGCGTTGGGAAGTGGTGGAGTAGGGTTGCAGGCTGCGCTGCAGGCGGTTCGCCTCCAGGTAGTGGCCGAAGGCAGCGTCGTACTGCTTATCCTTGTCCAGCACGTAGCCCAGGGTGAAATGCACGTTGGCGCCCTGGCCGGGGTCGCGCCAGCCGCCCTCGCGGGCGCGCTGCGTGAGACGCTGCACCAGCGGCGCGTCCGGCGGCAGCGGCGTGATGTAGGCGAGATAGAGCGCCGCCTGGTAGTAGTCCGGTGCGAGTTCGATGGCGCGCTCCAGCGCCATGCGCGCCGCCGGGAAATCGCCCTTGTTCGCTAACCACACGCCGCGCTGGTAATGGGCCTGCGGCAGATTGGGCGCGAGCTTCAGGAGCTGGTCCAGCTCGGTAGCGACCTGCGTTTCCTCGCGTGACTCCATGAGCGCACTGATGAGCACGGTGCGCAGCAATGCGTCATTGGGTGAAAGCGCGATGGCGCGGCGATAGGCGGCTACCGCCTCCGGCAACAGCCCCATGGACTGGAAGCAGGAGCCCAGTGCCTGCCAGGCATCGCCGCGTGCCGGCGCGAGCTCCACCACACGCTGGAAGCAGACGGCTGCGTGCATCTCGTGCTGCAGCGACTGCAGCACGGTGCCGAGTCCCTGCCAGGCATCCACCATCTGCGGCGCCAGGTCCACGGTCTGCTGGAACTCCTGTGCCGCTTCCTGCGGCCGGCCCAGCGCCAGCAGCATGTTCGCGTAGTTGAAGCGGAACTCGGCGCGCTGCGGCGCGAGCGCGAGGGAGCGGCGCATGTGCTCCTCCGCAAGGCCCTGGCGGCCCGTCTGGTGCGCGAGCAGGCCCATGAAGTGATGGGCATCGGGCTGGCCGGGGTCGAGGGCGAAGACCTGCGCGTAGAGCCGCTCGGCCTGGGCGAACTCGCCGCGCTGCTGGTGCTGCACCGC
>DATAHN010000094.1:0-21722 GCA_036263155.1 Gammaproteobacteria bacterium
TGGTGGGCGTGATCGACTCCACCGCCGCGGTGGAATCCTTCTATCATGCGACGGGCGTGATGCCACAGAACGTGAACTTCGCGGTGAGCTCCTACTACCTCTATCCGCTGGTGAAGGACATCCCGCGCGCTCCCGCCGCCGCGCTCGCCAAGCTCACGCCGGTGCAGCGGGTGACCAAGAGCCTGTGCCTCGTGGTGGTGGAGATCCCTGCCGGGGGCGGCTGAAGCTTTTCAGGCTTCGATGCCGCGCGGCACCGCGTGGCCCATGCGCGGTAGCAGGAACCGCAGCAGCGGTCCGGTCATGAGGTTGGTCACCACCGCCATGATCACCAGCATGGTGAAGGCGTCCCGGGGGATGATGCCCAGGTCATAGCCGATGTTGAGCGCGATGAGCTCCATCAGGCCCCGCGTGTTCATGAGCGAGCCCAGTATCCAGGACTGGATATTGTCGAAACCCGCCGTGCGACCCGCCAGGTACACTGGCAGGATCTTGCCGCCGATGCCCGCCGCCAGGATCACCGCCAGCCAGCTGAGCGCGGCGCCGCTGGAGAGGGCGGTGATGTCGGTGCGCAGTCCGGTGAAGGTGAAGAACACCGGCAGGAAGAAAACCATCACGAACGTGCCCACCTGCTTGCGCCAGGCATCCACGAAGGCCGCGTGGGGCTGGAAAACCACCCCCAGGGCGAAGCCGCCGAAGATGGCGAAGATGCCGATCTTGTAGGTGCAGATGCCCGCCAGGAAGATCAGTGCCGTCACCATGGCCATGAGGTTGGAAGGCAGCAGGCCCTGGCGCGGCGGGGAGCGGCGCACCAGCCAGGCTGCCAGCGGCCGCACCACGAAGTACATGACCAGCACGAACGCGAGCAGTGCGCCGAGCTGCCAGAGCACGTGCAGCCCGGAGAACTGCGCGGCGGCGTAGGCGGCCACGCCTGCCAGGAGCAGCCAGCCCACCACGTCGTTGATGGCGGCGGCAGAGATCGCAACCACCCCCACGGCGGTCTCGCCCAGGGCGAACTCGCGCATGATGCGTCCCAGCACCGGCATGGCAGTGATGGCGAGCGCCACGCCGCAGAACAGGCTGAACGGCAGCGGGTCGGCGTCCGGCACCAGCGCGGGTGCCGACCATTGGCCCACCAGGAAGCCCAGCAGCAGCGGCACGCCGATGGAAGCGGCGGCCACGATCAGCACTCCGCGCCGGTTACGCGGCTGGCTCAGCAGATGGAACTCCGCGTCGAGGCCGATCTGGAACATGAGGAAGATAAGGCCGATCTGGCTGATGATCGGTATGGCCGGCGGCACATGCTCGCCGAACAGCGCCAGGGAGGCCTGCGGGAAGAGGTGACCGAGCAGGGAGGGGCCGAGCATGAGGCCCGCGACGATCTCACCCACCACGCCCGGCTGCCCGAGCCGGCGTGCCAGCGTGTGCATGAGCCGCGCCGCCAGGATCATGACGATGAGCTGGACCAGGATCGTGAACAACAGGTCTTCGGTCTGATGGACTGAGGAATTCACGCGCACGCCCCTTGTGAGAGGCGATCAGTCTCCCACAGTCGGGGCTCGTCAGGTAGCCGACGGACGCCTCAGGCGTGAGCGGTCTTCACCCGGTCGCGGCCCGCTTGCTTGGCCTGGTACAGCGCCTGGTCGGCGCGCGCGAGGCTGGCACGCAGGTCATCGCCAGGACGGAACGCGGCGATGCCGCAGGACACCGTGAGCTGCACCGGCACGCCGGCGGCCTGGAACGGCGTCTCCGCCACGCGGCGGCGGATGCGGTCCACGCACATGTGCGCGCCATCGGCCCCGGTCTCGGGCATCACCAGCAGGAACTCCTCGCCGCCGTAACGCCCGAAGTTCTGGCCGCCCTCGGCGCCGTCCCCGTCGTCGCGGCCGACCCGGTCGAGCGCGCGGATCTCGGCGAGCACGCGCACCGCGAACTGCTGCAGCACTTCGTCGCCGCCCAGGTGGCCGTGGCGATCGTTCACTTCCTTGAAGTGGTCCAGGTCCATGAGGCAGAGGCTGAAGCCGCGGCCGGTGCGCTGCGCGCGCAGCTGCTCCTGCTCCAGGATCTGCATGATATGGCGGCGGTTGTAGGTGCCGGTGAGGTCGTCGTGGATGGCGAGCCGGCGGTTCTTGGCGAGCGCCGCGTTCAGCTCCGCGTTGCGCCGGGACACGGTCTCGCGCAGCTTGCCGACGTAGCTGCCGAAGAACGCGAGCCAGATGAGCGTGACCGAGAGCACCACGAACTGCAGCGCCTCCAGCGGCAGCGGGATGGCGCTGTCCTGCCGGTACACGTCGCGCAGCACCACGAAGCCGTAGCCGATGACCACCAGCGCGGTGAGCGCCAGGTACTCGCGCCGGCGCAGGCGGAACACGCCGAAGAGGAACACCACCACGTAGAGCAGCAGCAGGATGCCGCGCACCTTGGGCGCCAGCGCCATCAGCAGCATCACCCAGAAGGTGGCCACGGCCATCTGGGGCAGCGTGAGGCTGGGGTCCGGCCAGTAGTGGTTCAGGCCGGAGCGGAGGAGACCGTAGAAGGCCAGGTTGCAGACGAGGCAGAGGGCGGTCGCCATCAGGAACTGTTCCCGGGTCACGTCCACCAGGCCCAGGGAATAGCAGTAGTAGGTGAGCGAGATCCAAATGACGTAGGAAAGCGCCGCCATGAAGAAGCGCTTGATCCTCAGTGCCTGCTTGGCATCCTCCGGTAGCAGTTTCCAGCTCACGGGACCTTCCAGAAGCGATCTACGCCCGGCCTCAGGGTGCCACAGGCCGGGCGCATGCTCTGGCGGCTTGTCGCCGGATTCCTACCGTTCGGCGGATATTTAACCTAATGCCAGACTCAGGGCAGCGGCAGGCATGCTTTGCGGCGCGGGTGCCGGGTGATGACCACGGCGGCAGAGGCGCCGAGGATGGGCATGAGTTGCCTCAGCTGCTCGCGGTCTTGGGCCACCATCAGACCCGCCAGCAGGAAAGAGGCGGCCAGGATGAGCGCGGCCGGGGAAGGACGCACCCATCCGCCGCGCAGGCGCGAGTCCAGCGCAGCGCCCACCAGCACGCAAAGTGCGAGGGAGGCAGGCGCTGCCAGCACCAGCCAGTCCGAGCGCTGCACGCACAGGACCGAGGAGAGCAGCACGCCGCCGGCGAGCAGGAGCGCTGGGTAGGGGAGGGACGGTTTCATGTTCAGCCCAGGATCCGCTCGCGGCGGTACAGCCAGACGGCGAGGCCGGTGAGGCCGAAGCCCGCCACCAGCGTGCTCGCGACCGAGAGCACCACGAACAGCGGCTTCAAGTCTTCGCCCTTGATGAGCGAGGTGATGAGCACGTCCTGGCTCATGGACGGCAGCAGCATCATCCACCAGGCCGGCTCCATCGGGAACATGATCAGCCCCATCACCGGCACCAGCGGCACCAGCATGATGAAGGAGAGCCAGGTCTGGGCCTCCTTGTAGCTCTTGGTGAAGGAAGCCACCACGGAGAGCAGGCCGGCGATGAACAGGCAGAACGGCAGGCACACCAGGAAGGTGATGAGCGCGTTGGCGGGCGTGATGTCCACCGCAATGCCGACCTTGGCCGCCGGAATGAGCCGCTGGCACCACAGCAGCGCCGCGATGTCGATGAACAGCGAGACCGCCGAGAACAGCGTCACCGCCGAGAGCTTGCCCAGCACCAGGGTGCTGCGCGGCACCGCGGTGGTGAGCAGGGGCTCCAGCGAGCCGCGCTCGCGCTCGCCGGCGGTGCTGTCGATGGCGAGGTAGAACGCGCCGAGAATCGCGGCGAACAGCAGGAAGTACGGCATCATGCCGAGCAGCAGCACCGCGCGGGACTGCGGCGTGGAGACATCCGCGTTCTCCACCACCACAGGTTCCACCGCGCGCGGATCCACACCGCGCGCCAAGAGGCGCAGCACCGCCACCGAGCGTGCGTAGTCCTCCACCGCGCCGCGGGCGCGGCCGATGTTCTTGGCGGCGGTGTCGCGGGACTTATCCATGATGAGCTGCACTGCGGCAGGCTTGCCGGCGGCGAAGGCGGCGGCGTAGCCTTCCGGCACCACCAGCACCACGTCCAGCTTGCCGGTCTTGACCGCGGCGCGCGGGTCCGCCGGCGCCGCCTCTATCTTCATGTTGTGCTGGCGGATGTAGTCCATGAGCCCGGGCGCGTGCTCGGCGCCCTGCACCGCGAGCGTGTAGCTCTGATCCAGGTCCGCCACCTGGCGGTTGATGACCGTGCTCATCATGACGGTATAGAAGAGGGGACCGAACAGCGGGCCGAACACCAGCACCGTGAGCAGGGTGCGCCGGTCCCGCAGGTTGTCGACGGCTTCCTTATAGAAGACCGTGAAGTACTTCCGCAGGTTCATGCCGCCACCTCCGTGCCGCACAGTTTCACGAAGGCTTCCTCCAGGTCGCTCTCGCCGGCCTGCGCGCGGATCTCATCCGGCGTGCCGCGGGCCACGATGCGGCCGTGGGCGATGATGACGATGCCGTCGCAGAGCGCCGCCACTTCCTGCATCACATGGCTGGAAAACAGCACGCAGTGGCCGGCGTCGCGCAGCTTGCGGATGAGTGTGCGCAGCGCGCGGGTGGCCATCACGTCCAGGCCGTTGGTGGGCTCGTCCAGCACCAGGTTGCGCGGCCCGTGCACCATGGCGCGTGCCAGCGCGACCTTGATCTTCTGGCCCTGGGAGAAGCCCTTGGCCGGCCGGTCGGCGAACTCGCCGATCTCCAGGAGCTCCACGAGCTCGGCGATGCGGCGCTTGAGCGCCTCGCCGGAGATGCCGTTGAGCTCGCCGTAGTAGCGGATGTTCTCGCGCGCGGTGAGGCGCGGGTAGAGGCCGCTGAGATGCGGCAGCACTCCCAGCGCCATGCGCGCGCGGTTGCCGTCCGCCGTCACGTCGGCGCCATCCACCCGCACCGTGCCGGCGCCGGGCTTGAGCACCGTGGAGACGATGCGCAGGGTGGTGGACTTGCCGGCGCCATTGGGGCCCAGCAGGCCGGTGATGCGGCCATCCGGCGCGGAGAAGCTCACGCCCTGGACTGCCTGCACGGCGCCGAAGTTCTTCTGAAGATCGCTTACTTCGATCATGGTTTCGGCCCTGAGAAGTTCACGAAGAAGGGGAAAGGCTTCATGTCCTTGACGCAGCCCGTGTCGAGCTGCTTCACCGCGGCAGCGTCCACGAACTCGGCCAGGATGCGCGGCACGCAACCGCGAAAGGCGTTGCCGTGGCCCTGGCCGGGCATCACAAGGGACAAGCTATTGGAGAGCGTCTTGGCGGCACGCGCGGCGTTCGTCGGCGGGGTGATGGGGTCGTCCTCGCCGGAGAGCAACAGCACCGGTTTGCCGGACTTCACCGGGTGCTTGAAGTCCGGCGCCATGACACCCCGCGGCCAGACCTTGCAGGACTTCATGAGTACATCGAGTGTGGAGGCGCCCAGGTAAGTGTCCTTGAGCGCGGCGGCGTGGGCCGCGTCCGGCGCCAGGAACGGCGCGTCCTCGGTGCAGAGCACCGAGGAGGACATGCCCTCGGCGAAGCTCTCCTGGATCTCACCGGTGAAGATGAGCGCGGTGGCCATGAGCGGCGCGTAGTCGTGCCTGGCGGCGGCCTGGTGGATGAGCAGCGGCAACAGCGAAGCGGTCTCGCTCTGGTAACTCATGAGCCGCACAGCGCCTGCCACCTTCTCCCAGGTGAGGGTCTCGGTGCGGGGCGAGCCATCCAGGGGATCCCGCAGGGTGACGGTGGCAGGGCGTGCCGTGAGTTCCTTCTGCAGGGCGGCGAAGTCCGCGGCCGGATCCGGGAAGGCCTGGTGGCAGGCCGGATCCTCGCCGCAGCGGGTGAAGATGAGCCCGAGGGAGCGCTGCGCGTCCAGGGACACGTCCGGCCCGAGCGCGAGGTCCGCCGGCACCACGCCGTCCAGCACCACGCTGCGGGTGTGCTCGGGATAGGTACGCAGGTACTGCAGAGCCACCCGCGTGCCATAGGAGATACCGTAGAGGTCCACGCTGGCATAGCCCATGGCCGCGCGCACCGCGTCAAGGTCCTGCACCGCCACGCTGGTGGTGTAGAAGCGCGGGTCGCCAGGCAGCTGCTTGAGGCAGTTGGCCGCCGCCTGGGCGATGGCGGATTCATCGGTGTCGACATCGACGGCGAGCTTCGGGCAGTCCATGCGGTTGGAGCCGCCGGTGCCGCGCTGGTCCACCAGCACCACGTCCCGTTCGCTGCGG
This sequence comes from Gammaproteobacteria bacterium, assembly GCA_036263155.1. Taxonomy (GTDB): domain Bacteria; phylum Pseudomonadota; class Gammaproteobacteria; order Natronospirales; family REEB76; genus DASUBN01. The sequence continues at coordinate 6,215 of DATAHN010000094.1, forward strand.
ATGCGGTCGAAGGCGGCCGCCTCCTGCACGAAGGATTCGGTGGAAGCCTGGCCCGGGCCGCCGGCGATGTAGAAGAACGCGTCGGGCTTCGGGCTGCTGCTGCGGGCCTTGAGCAGCGCGACCTTGAGCCCGACCTGCTTGCCGCCTGGATGCTGCCGGTCCTCCGGCACCATGAAGGTGGCGCAGCGCGCCTGCAGGTGCGCGGAGGCGTCCGCCGCGCCGACCTGACACTCGTGGAACTCCAGCGGCGCGGCGTGGGCGGCGCGGCCCGCGGCGGTGGCGGCGAAGGCCGCGAGGCCGTAGAGCAGGATCAGGGTCTGCACGCGGGCGGCGCGCATGGTCAGGGGGCGGCGTTTGCGCATGTGACGTTCCGTTTCAGGGATTGGGCGGAGCGGCATCCGCCTCGAACAGAAAGATCTCATCCATGGGGCGGCCGAACAGCCGCGAGATGCTGAACGCGAGCTGCAGGCTGGGATCGTACTTCTCGGTCTCCAGCGCGTTGATGGTCTGGCGCGAGACGTTGAGGCGCTCCGCCAGCTCCGCCTGGGTCCAGCGGCGCTCGGCGCGCAGCACGTGGATGCGGTTCTTCACTTGTAGCGGCACCACAGCACACAACCGTAGGCGCCCCACACCAGGTCGATGAGGACGAAGGTCCACCAGGCGGCGATGTGGGGGAAGCCGGCGAACTGCTCGAGGAAGCCGTAGGTGAGGCTGAAGAAGGCGGTGATGCCCGCCGCCACCGCCAGCGCCTCCAAGTGCACCCGCCGCTGCAGCTCGTCCGCCTGCATCAGGAAGCGGTACAGGGAGCCCATCACCCAGATCACCGGCAGGGTGGGCACCAGGGCCAGGGTGATCTGCAGGGCGCCGGGCGGGGTCGCCTTGAGCAGCTTGGTGCAGATGAGCAGCGTCACCAGGTACAGGGTCATGGCCACGATCACATGGGTGCGGTGACGGCGGGCGGCGGCATCGGGGGAGAGGCGAGGCTTGGTGTTCATGGGGCCAAAAAGTAGAACATACCTGACAGGATGTCAAGTTTTATTGACTTTTAGTCAATTATGATAGACATTATATATACCTGCCGTGCAGTCTGAGCCACTGGGGTTACGGGCCGGCGGAGGGCCGCTATCCTTGGCAGCAAAGGGGGCGCGATGCCACGGGTCATCCACTTCGAGATCCATGCGGACGAGCCGCAGCGGGCCATCCGCTTCTATCACTCGGTGTTCGGCTGGGAATTCATGAAGTTCCCCAATGCCATCACCGACTACTGGGTGGTGAAGACCGGCGAGGCCAGCCAGCCCGGCATCGACGGCGGCCTGCTGAAGCGCGACATAGATTTCGAGGGCGTGGGCACCACCGCCTTCGTCTGCACCATCGCGGTGCCGGACCTGGAGGTATACCTCATGAAGGTCATCACCAGCGGCGGGCAGCTCGCCCGCGAGCGCATGGCGGTGGCGGGCGTGGGCTGGCTCGCCTACTGCAAGGACACCGAGGGCAACCTGTTCGGTATGATGCAGGCCGACGCCGGCGCCAAGTGAGCCGGCGGCATTCTTCATAGGCGGGAGAGAGAGTCCATGGATCGCGAGGCACTCATCAAGAAGGTCCGGCAGCTCGGGCCCTGGTTCCACCAGATCGACGTGGGCCAAGGGGTGAAGACCCGCGACGTGGCGCCGCTGCAAGGTCCGCAGCCGCCGGACCATCCGATGCCGCGCTGGCTCAAGATCAAGGACGCGCTGCCACAGGACATGCGCGGCATGAACATCTTCGACATCGGCAGCAGCGACGGTTTCTTCAGCGTGGAGATGCACCGGCGCGGCGCCAAGCACATCCTCAGCATGGACGCGGACAAGCGCTCCGTGGAGCGGCTCAAGTGGCTCAAGAAGGAGCTCAAGCTCAGCAGCGTCGAGCCTGTGCACGGCGACATCTACAAGCTGGACCGCAGCATCGGCAAGTTCGACATGGTGTTCATGTTCGCGCTGCTCTACCACCTCAAGGAGCCGCTGCTGGGCCTGGAGAAGCTGGCGCCGCTCTCCGATGTACTCTGCATCGAGACCATCGCGAACCCCAACGAGAACAACTCGTTCCTGCTGTTCCGGCCCCCCACCGAGGGTGTGAACCAGAACCCCAAGTGGGTGCCCACCACGCGCTGCCTCAAGGACATGCTGAAATGGGTGGGTTACAAGCACGTGGTGGAGATCGCCGACGCCAGCGACAGCCGCCCGATCTACGTGGCCTACAAGGACGGGGCCGACCTCAGCCGCTGGAAGCTTCCGGCGCACTGAGCAGGCCATGAAACCCCGGCATGCGATGGCGGTGAAGGCGGCGGGCCTGGGTCTCGCGCTCACCGCCTGCAGCGTGGCGCCGATCCAGGAAGACGGGCCGGTGCGGCTCGTACCGGGCCAGGGCTTGGCGGCGGTCACGTTCGATACTCTCGACTCCCTCTCCGAAGTGCTCATCGACGGGCACGATGGCAAGCGCCTGCACATCCCGAGCGTGCCGGTGGGCCGGAACATCTACCTCTTCGCCGTGCCCGCCGGCGAGTACTGCTTCGTGAGGTTCCAGTACGCCCACATCGCGTTCGTCGGCAAGCGCGGTCACCTCGCCTGCTTTGACGTGTACGCAGGCGAGTTGTCCTATAGCGGCACGCTGGCGCCCCGTACCGAGGGCGATGAGATCGTGAACCGCCAGGTGCAGGACCCCGCGGGATTCCGTACCCTGCTGGCGCAGCAGTACCCGCAGGTCAGCGCCGAGTTCCCGCCCCAGCCCGATCAGCCCTGAACACTGCCGCCCACGAGTGCGACGCCCGCGGTGATGAGCAGGGCGGAGACGCCCTTCTGCAGCAGGTTGCGGACCGAGAGGTCTTCGCGCCCGTACTTGGGCAGGAACAGCGTGAGCAGCACGCCCAGGCCGAAGATGAACAGGGTGGTGGTGCCGCTGATGGCCTGCACCAGGCTGAGCGGTGCGAGCATCAGTGCGTAGCGCGCGCCCAGGTTGCCGCCGAGGTTGATGAGCTCGTTGGCGGCGTTGATGCCTGCTACCGCGCCGGGGTGGCGCCTGAAGAGGCCGAAGAACTCGCGCCGCATCCCGGGCAGCGCCAGCACACCGAAGCCGAACAGCGCCTCGCCCACGTAGCTCCAGAACGCGCTGGTCCAGAACTTCGCATCCTCCGCCACGGCCTTGAAGATGACCGAGCTCAGCGCCAGGGCCAGCGCCGCCGCCAGCATCAGCAGCAGGAGGCGCAGGCGGAAGCGACGGCGCCCGCCGGACTCGAAGGAGAGCAGCGCGCCGCCCAGCACGATGAGCCCGCCGCCCAGGAGCTGTTTCGCCGTGAGCTGCTCGTCCAGCACCAGGAGGCCCAGGAAGTAGGCGAACAGCGGCGCCGCCTGGAAGAACGGCGCCACCACCGAGGCCTCTTCACCCTTGAGCGCCTTGAGGTAGAAGTACATGCCGGTCATGTAGAGCAGGCCAGAGCAGGTCACCGCCAGGGCCGGTTTCCAGCCGGGCGACAGCGCCGCATGGTCGAAGAGGGCGATGAAGGGCAACACCACGAGGCCGATGAGGGCGGTGAACACCAGGAGCACCGCCACGCTGCTGTGCTTGAAATAGCGCTCCACCAGGTACTTGTCCACGTGGGTGGAGACCGCCCACAGCACCGGGCCGGAGAAGGCGAACAGGAGCCACATGGTGTTACACCGCGCGCCGGCAGCCACCGGCTTGGGGAATATACGCGTTGGGCATAAAATAGCCGCATTTCACCGAACAGCCCTATCTGTCAGATGCACTTCCCCGAAACATTCGACGTGATCGTGGTCGGCGGCGGCCACGCCGGCACCGAGGCGGCGCTCGCGTCCGCCCGCATGGGCCGGCGCACGCTGCTGCTCACCCACAACATCGAGACCCTCGGGCAGATGAGCTGCAACCCTGCCATCGGCGGCATCGGCAAGGGCCACCTGGTGAAGGAGATCGACGCCTTGGGCGGTGCCATGGCCCGCGCCGCGGACCTAAGCGGCATCCAGTTCCGCATCCTCAATGCCAGCAAGGGCCCGGCGGTGCGCGCCACCCGCGCCCAAGCGGACCGCGTCCTATATAAGAGAGCGATCCGCGGGATCCTGGAGAACCAGGAGAACCTCACCATCGTCCAGCAGGCGGTGGATGACCTCGCGGTCACGGCCGGCCGCGTCACGGGCGTCGTTACGGCCATGGGCGTGACGTTCTCGGCCCCCGCGGTGGTGCTCACGGTGGGCACCTTCCTCGCGGGGCGCATCCACGTGGGACTCGAGCAGCACGCGGGCGGCCGCGCCGGCGACCCGCCGGCCCAGAAGCTCGCGGAGAGGCTGCGGGAGTTGCCGATCCGCGTCGGCCGACTCAAGACCGGCACGCCGCCACGCATCGACGGGCGCAGCATCGACTATGCGGGACTCGCGGAGCAGTGGGGGGATGCGCCGACGCCGGTGTTCTCGTTCCTCGGCACGCGCGAGGAGCACCCGCGCCAGGTGGCCTGTCACATCACCCACACCAACGCACGCACCCACGACATCATCCGTGCCGGGCTTGACCGCTCGCCCATGTACACGGGGATGATTGAGGGCGTGGGGCCGCGCTACTGCCCTTCGGTGGAAGACAAGGTGATGCGCTTCGTCGGCAAGGAGTCGCATCAGATCTTCATCGAGCCGGAGGGCCTGGACACCCATGAGGTGTATCCCAACGGCATCTCCACCAGCCTGCCCTTCGACGTGCAGATCGAGCTCGTGCATTCGATCAGGGGCTTCGAGCAGGCGCACATCACGCGTCCCGGCTACGCCATCGAGTACGACTACTTCGATCCGCGGGACCTCAAGTACTCTCTGGAGACGAAAGCCGTGGCCGGGCTCTTCTTCGCCGGCCAGATCAACGGCACCACCGGCTACGAGGAGGCGGCCGCCCAAGGCCTGCTCGCCGGCATCAACGCCGCGCGCCTCGTGCGGGACGAGCCCGCCTGGTGTCCGGCGCGCGACGAAGCCTATATGGGCGTGCTGGTGGATGACCTCATCACCCGCGGTGCGCCTGAGCCCTACCGCATGTTCACCAGCCGCGCCGAACACCGCCTGATGCTGCGGGAGGACAACGCGGACCTGCGCCTCACGGAGCAGGGGCGTAGGCTAGGACTCGTGGATGATTCGCGCTGGGCCGCGTTCAGCGGGAAACGCGAGGCCATCGAGCGGGAGAGCACGCGGCTCGCGTCCATCCTGGTGCGCACCACGGATGTATCCGATGACGAAGCGATAGCCCGTTTCGGTGCGCCGCTCTCACGGGAGACTTACGCATTGGAACTCCTGCGCCGGCCCCAGGCGAGCTACGCCGCCCTCGCGGCGCTGCCGGCGGTGGGTGGGGCGGGCGTCACGCCCGAGGTGGCGGAACAGGTTGAGATCCAGGCGCGCTATGCCGGCTACATCTCGCGCCAGCGCGAGGAAGTGGAGCGGGCGCGCCGGCAGGAGGAGACCGCGCTGCCGGAGGGTTTCGACTTCGCCGCGGTGCCGGGTCTCTCCAACGAGGTGCGCCAGAAGCTCGGCCAGGTGCGCCCCGCCACCCTCGGCCAGGCGGCGCGCATCCCCGGCGTCACGCCGGCGGCCATCTCGCTGCTCATGGTCCATCTCAAGAAGCGTTCGCTGCGAAAGTCCGCCTGACGGGATCCGTCGGCCATGGAACGCATCCAGACCTTCCTGATGTCGCTGCAGTTCCTGGACTGGTGGAAGCTCGCCCTGGCGCTCGCCCTCGCGGACGTGTTCCTGCCCCGGGCGCGGCTCCTGCCGCCCGCCGCCGCTGCGGGGTTCACGGGCTTCGTGCTGATGCTCTTCCCCCAGCTGGGCTGGCCCTGGCAGCTCTCCGGCTTCGCCGCGCTGGCCGTGGCCGGCGCAATCGCTTATCGTTTTATTAGGCCCGCAAGGAGCACAGTCATGGCCAGCTTCCACGATTTCTCGGTCCGCAGCATCGACGGCAAACCGAAGTCCCTCAAGGATTACAGCGGCCACCCGGTGCTGGTGGTCAACGTGGCCAGCGAATGCGGCCTGACCCCGCAGTACGCAGGCCTCGAGAAGCTCTACAAGCAGTACAAGGACCAGGGCCTGGTGGTGCTGGGCCTGCCCTGCAACCAGTTCGGCGCCCAGGAGCCGGGCAGCGAAGCCGAGATCAAGCAGTTCTGCCAGCTCAACTACGGTGTGGATTTCCCGCTGACCTCGAAGATCGAGGTGAACGGCCCCGGCGCCGACCCGCTGTACAAGTGGTTACGCAGCGAGAGTGGCGGCACGGACATCCAGTGGAACTTCGAGAAGTTCCTCATCGGCAAGGACGGGCGGGTCGTGAAGCGCTACTCGCCGAAGACCGTGCCGGAAGACGCGGGTCTGAAGGCGGACATCCAAGCCTCTTTATAAATTTCCGTCGGAAGCGGGTGGGGGAGAGATGATCAAGGCCGCGCTGTCAGCGTTCCTCATGTGTCTGTGCATCGGACTCGCCGCCGGTGCGCGGGCTGAGGAGGGCATGTGGACCTTCGACAACCTGCCCCTCAAGGAGATGCAGTCCCAATACCAGTTCAACCCCACGGCGGACTGGCTCACCCATGTGCAGCACGCGGCGCTCCGGCTCAAGGACGGCTGTTCCGCCGCCTTCGTCTCCGGCGACGGGCTCGTCATCACCAACCAGCACTGCGTGGCCGAGTGCATCGCCCAGGTCTCCACGCCCAAGCGCGACTACACGCTCAACGGCTTCTTCGCCCGCACTGCGGAGGAGGAGACCCGCTGCCCGGAGATGGAACTGGACCAGCTCACCGACACGCAGGATGTGACGGCGCAGGTGGCGAAGGCCCTGAAGGCCCGCGACGGCGACGAATACACCGGGGCGTTGCGCGACGTGAGCTCGCACCTGGAGCAGGACTGCGCCGACGGCGACACTCGCCGCTGGAGCTGCGAGGTGGTGAACCTCTACCACGGCGGCCGCTACCAGCTCTACAAGTACCGCCGCTACCAGGACGTGCGCCTGGTGTTCACGCCGGAGTACGCCATCGCCGGCTTCGGCGGCGACCCGGACAACTTCAACTTCCCGCGCTACAGCCTGGACGTGGCGCTGCTGCGTGCCTATGACCGCGGCAAGCCGGTGCAGGGCGAATACCTGGGCCTCGCGCCGGGCGGCCCCGATGACGGCGAACTGGTGTTCACCGCCGGCAACCCGGGCCGCACCGAGCGCGGCCGCACGCTGGCGGAGCTCACCTCGCTGCGCGACGACGACATCACCCCGGCGCTGGTGTACTACTCGGAGCTGCGCGGCATCCTCGAGCAGTTCGGGCGCGAGGGTCCGGAGCAGCGGCGCATGGCCTACGCGAACCTGGCCGGCGTGGACAACCTGGTCAAGTCGCAGCAGGGCCAGCTGGAAGCGCTGCAGGACCAGGCCCAGCTCGACCGCAAGGCTGCCGAGGAGAAGGCGCTGCGCGACTGGGTCATGGCTGATCCGGCGCGGCGCGCCGAGTACGGCGACCCCTGGAGCGAGATCGCCGCCGCCACGCGGCGCTACCACGCGCTGGTCACGCGCTACCGCATGCTGGAGCAGTGCTGGGGCTTCGAGTCGCGGCTCTTCGACTACGCGCGCCTCCTGGTGCGCGGCGTGGTGGAGCGGGACAAGGCCAACGGCCGGCGCCTGCCGGAGTACCGCGACGCGAACCTGCCGCTCGTCGAGCAGGCGCTATTCTCCAACGCGCCAGTGTCGCCAGACTACGAGGAGCTGATGCTGCGCTGGTCGCTCGGCAAGCTGCGCAGCGCGCTGGGCGTGGACGATCCGCTGGTGCGGCGCGTGCTGGGCAAGGACTCGCCTGACCAGGTGGCGCGCCGCCTGGTGGAGCGCACACAGCTCGACTCCGCTTCGGTGCGGCGCCGCATGTGGGGCGACGCGGACTTCATGGAGGTCTCTCACGACCCGCTGATCCAGCTCGCCGAGCTCGTGGACAAGGATGCGCGCGCCATGCGCAAGACCTACGAGCAGGAGGTGCAATCGGTGATCGCGCGCCAGAGCGAGGTGATCGCGCAGGCGCGCTTCGCCCGCGATGGCACCGGCAACTACCCGGATGCCACCTTCACGCTGCGCCTCTCCTATGGGCAGGTACGCGGCTGGCAGGAGGATGAGGACGCGGTGCCGGCGTTCACGGACGTCGCCGGGCTCTACGCCCGCGCCACCGGCAGCGTACCGTTCGCGCTGCCCCAGAGCTGGTTGCAGGCCCAGGAGGGACTCGACCCCGCCACCCACCTGGACTTCGTCACCACCAACGACATCGCCGGCGGCAACTCCGGCAGCCCGGTGATCGACCGGGAAGGGCGGCTGGTAGGCCTGGTGTTCGACGGCAACATCCACTCCCTGGGCGGGGACTTCTGGTACGACGGCGGCCTGAACCGCGCGGTGGCGCTGGACAACCAGGCGCTACTGGCCGCGCTGCGCAAGGTCTACGGCATGGATGCCCTGGCGGAGGAACTCGTCACCGGACATATACAGGCCGCGAGCCTTGCCCCGGCCAAGACCGGGCAGTAGCATACGCAACCTTTTTCCGGTCCTCGCCCCATGGCCCATCCCACTTCATTAGCTCAGACCAGCCCTCGTGTGGGCTTCGTGAGCCTCGGCTGCCCGAAGGCGCTCGTGGACTCCGAGCGCATCCTCACCCAGCTGCGCATCGAGGGCTACCAGGTGGTGGGCGGTTACGGCGAGGCCGACGTGGTGGTGGTGAACACCTGCGGCTTCATCGAGGCGGCGCAGCAGGAGTCGCTGGACGCCATCGGCGAAGCGCTGGCCGAGAACGGCAAGGTGATCGTGACGGGCTGCCTCGGCATGCGCGGCGACTTCATCCGCCAGCATCACCCGGACGTGCTTGCCATAACCGGTCCCCACGACTACGAGGCGGTGATGAGGGCGGTGCATGCGCAGCTCCCGCCGCCGGCACGCAATCCCTACGTGGACCTCATCCCGGCGAGCGGCATCAAGCTCACGCCGCGCCATTACGCGTATCTCAAGATCTCCGAGGGCTGCAACCACAAGTGCAGCTTCTGCATCATCCCCAAGCTGCGGGGCAAGCTCGACAGCCGGCCCATCGACGAGGTGATGCGCGAGGCGGAGAAGCTCGTGAAAGACGGCGTGAAGGAACTCCTGGTGGTGTCCCAGGATACCTCTGCCTACGGCGTGGATCTGCGCTATGCAGGCGGCCGCTGGCGCGACCGTGAGTGGCGCACCCACATGACGGACCTCTGCACCGCACTCGGCACGCTGGGCGTATGGTCGCGCCTGCATTACGTGTACCCCTACCCGCACGTGGACGAGATCATCCCGCTCATGGCGGAAGGCAAGGTGCTGCCCTACCTCGACATCCCGCTGCAGCACGCGAGCCCGCGCATCCTGAAATCCATGCGCCGCCCTGCCGCAGGCGAGAAGGCGCTGAAGCGCATCCAGGAGTGGCGCAAGATCTGTCCGGACCTCACCATCCGCTCCACCTTCATCGTGGGCTTCCCCGGCGAGACCGACGCGGACTTCGACGAGCTGCTCGCGTTCATCGACGAAGCGGAGCTCGACCGGGTCGGCTGCTTCGCCTACTCGCCGGTGGAAGGCGCCGACGCGAACGCGCTGGCGGATTGGGTGCCGGCGGGGCTGGCGGAGGAGCGCCGCGCCGCCTTCATGCAGGCCCAGGCCAAGGTGAGCGGGAAGCGCCTCTCGCGCCTGGTGGGCCGCGAGCTCCAGGTGCTGGTGGATGCCGTGGAGGGTGACACTGCCATCGCCCGCAGCTTCGCCGATGCGCCGGAGATCGACGGCGTGGTGCGCGTCGCGGGTGCCGCCAAGCTCAAGCCTGGTCAGTTCGCGAAGGTGAAGATCCTGGCCTGCGCCGAGCATGATCTCGAAGCCAGCCTGATCTAGCGCCGGCCTGAAATAACCCGCCACCCCGGCGGGTCACTCCTTGGAGATGAGCCAAATCCCGGAAATCCCGGGCTTTTCCGCTGCATCCGGAAATGTCGCCCCTGCGTATAATCGCCTGAGAACGCATAAATCGCCGGTCAGGGAGAGAGCCATGTCCAAGCCCATCCGCCTCGTGCTCGTCGCCGCCATCGCCTGCGCCCTGGGCGCGCCCGCCTGGGCGGAGGAGCCGCCTGCCGGCAGCGTGGTGACCGCGGTGCAGTCCCCCGCCTGGCTGGTGCACGGCGGCGCGGCCACCCCGCTCAAGCCGGGCATGCAGGTCTCCGACGGCGACACCTTGCGCACCGCCGCGGGCGGGCGCGTGTACGTGCAGCTCCCCGAGCACAGCATGGTGAAGCTCGGCGAGAACACCGAGTTCATGACCCCGACGATGCAGATGGCCAAGGACGAGCAGGGCAGCATGTTCAAGAGCGTGCTGCACGTGCTGAAGGGCGTGTTCCGCTTCACCACCAGCCTCGTGGGCAAGAGCGAGCGCCGGCACGTGGACATCCAGGTGGGCGTCGCCACCATCGGCATCCGCGGCACCGACGTGTGGGGCCGCGCCGGCAACGACGGCTCGCTGGTGGCCCTGCTGGAAGGCAAGGCCGAGATGAACATGCCCGGGCACGCGACCATGATGATGGAGCAGCCCATGCACTACAACATGATGCCCACCGGCGGCGAGATGCAGATGAACATGGAGGTCACGCCGGACAAGGTCGCCGACTGGGCGGCCCAGACCGACGTGGCCGCCGGCACCGGCGTGCTCACTGGCGACGGCAAGTGGGTGGTGGCGCTCGTCTCCTCTACCAGCGACGCGGACACCGCACGCCTCATGCGGCGCCTCGCCGCCGCCGGCTACCCCTCCGAGGACGTGCCGGTGACGGTGAACGGCGCCCCTTGGCACCGGCTGGTGATCCGCCAGGCGGCGTCCTATAAGGATGCGGTGGCGATCGCGGCGAAGGTGGGGAAGACTTTCCCGCTGATGAGTCCCTGGGTCTACAAACCCCGATAGCCCCGAAGCTGCCGCGCCTGGCATAGCTTCGTCTGTAGCAGGGATGCGTACGCGTCGCGGAGCACAGGGACATGCGAGAGCGGCGAGCGGGAGGCTCGCTCTGCCCGCGCTCGCGACGCTTTGGGACGTTTGCTTTTGATTCTTAGAATTCGATCCCGGGGCGCAGGACCAGGGTCAATGAACTCGAGTTATCCGTACGCAGCACCCCCGAGTACTCGTTTGGGCTGTCCCACACGAAACCCACGTCCAGCGTGAGCGAGAAGCCGTTCTCCGGGAACGGGTACTTCTTGCCGAACACCAGCTGTTCCCGCACCACCTGTCCGCCGTGCTGTGAGAACGAGAGCTGCAGATCCACGTCGGAGTTCTTGAACCAGCTCAGGAACGGCTGGTTGAAGTCCAGGTTATTGCGGTGGATGCCGAGGTACATCACGTCGGTGATGTCGGGGTTGGCGTTGAACTTGCCGCCGACGCGGAAGCTCCAGGACAGCTTCTGCGCCGCGTCGTTGAGGTCGCCCTTGATCTTCCACTCCACCTCGTACCACTTGTCCTGGATCAGCACGTTGTCCTTGATGTGCTGCGCGCCGGCGCTGACGAGGTAGCCGGTGTAGCCCAGGTTGTTGCTCTGGTGCTCCTTGCCGGGCCGCTCCAGGTTCGCGATGTTGCCGAAGAACGCCGACAGCGCCCAGGGTTCCTGGAAGCCGGCGGTGGCGGACTCGATCACGTTCACGCCGGTGTGGCTGATCTCGCCCTCGCGGTAGAGGCCGGGGTCATGGGACTTGATGTAGGTGCCGAGCACCGGCATCGGGTACACGCTTGCCTCCAGCAGCATGAAGCGCGGTACCAGCGAGCCCTCGATGAGGTCGCGGTAGATCACCGCCTCGCTATCGGAGCGGATGGTGGGGATGGGCGTGTCGGTGAGCGGGATGTTGAGGTCCACGTCCGTGTAGTACGGGTTCGTGTCCCAGGTCACCTCCATGCCGCCCGCGCCGGCCGCCTGCTCCTGTTGCGTCCCGGTCGCGGGCGCGGCGGGCACGGGCGCGCCAGTCGGCGCGCCTTCCGCGCGGGCGGAGAGCGTGACGAGGAGGGCGAGCATTCCTGCCGCGGCGGCCGAGGTACGCAGCATGCGGATCCAGACGATGATTATTATGTAAAAGCTTAGCGCCCGGCCCCGCGCCGCACAAGGCTTCCCAAGGCATGACGGTACAATGCGGGGATGACTCCGAGACCCTCGCTCCTGCGCTTCGACCACGGCATCACCGCCGTGGACACGGACTACATGCGGCCATTGCTGGACGCGAGCCACATCCTGGTGCGCGGCGGCCGCGCCGCCTTCGTGGATACCGGCACGACACATTCGGTGCCCCTGCTGCTGGCGGCTCTCGGGGAGCTGGGTGTGGACGCGGCGGCGGTGGACTGGGTGTTCCTCACCCACATCCACCTGGACCATGCCGGCGGCGCCGGCGAGCTGATGAAGCACCTGCCGAACGCGAAGGTGGTGGTGCACCCGCGCGGCGCCGGGCACATCGCTCATCCCGAGAAGCTCATCGCCGGCACCATCGCGGTCTACGGCGAGGCAGAGTTCCGGCGGCTCTATGGCGATATCCCAGGCATCCCCGCGGACCGTATCGTGCAGGCTGCGGATGGCATGACCCTGCGGCTGGGCGGAAGCGAACTCACGCTCATCCACACGCCGGGTCATGCGCTGCACCATTACTGCATCGTGGATCAGGTGAGCGAAGGCGTGTTCACCGGCGACACCTTCGGCATCTCCTATCGGGTGTTCGATACCGTCAAGGGTCCCTTCATCTTCCCTGCCACCACGCCGGTGCATTTCGACCCCATCCAGGCCCATGCTTCCCTGGACCGGATCATGAGCTACGCGCCGAAGGCCGTGTACCTCACCCACTACAGCCGGGTGGGCAACCCGGAGCTGTTGGCGAAAGACATGCGCGCGCGCCTGGACGAGTTCGTGCGCATGGCGGAGCAGCTCAAGGATGCGGGCGAGGCGCGCCTCGAGAAGCTCAAGCGCAAGCTGCATGCTTATCTGGTGAAGTGCGTGCGCGAGCATGGCTGCACCCTGGACCAGGCCACGGTGGATACCTGGCTGGAGATGGATGTGGACCTCAATGCCAAGGGCCTGCTCGTGTGGCTCGACAGGAGATGACCTTAAGGATTCCTATCAGGAGTCCGAGGCAATCGCTTCCACTGTAAGGAAGATTTGACGCGTCGCACGCTGCGCAAAAAGAATGGCGCGCATGTCTCCCGTATATCTCGTCCTCGTCCCGTGTGCGCGCGCTACTCGCTGATCCCAAGCAAGGTGGAGAGGCCGCCCCGCGGCCTGTGTCTGCCGACGGACATGAAGTCGCGCTTCAACATCAACCCCCACACCCGGGCACCGGTGGTGCGGATGGTGGGAGGCTCACCGCGCTGCGACGACATGCGCTGGGGCTTCCAGCCGCGGTGGCTGCGGGAGGAGAGCCATGCCCAGATCAACGTGCGGGCCGAGCACATCTTCGATACCCTCATGTTCAAGGAGTCCGCCCTGGAGCGGCGCTGCATCGTGCCCGCCTCCGGCTGGTACGAATGGCCGGACAACGACAACGCCAAGCAACCCCTGTACCTGCACCGGAAGAACGACGGGCTGATCGCGTTCGCAGGGATCTGGGTTCCCTGCCGCAGCGGCGACTGGGTGGAGGAGGACACCTACGCCATCATCACCACCAACGCGAACCCCACCTCCACGCTGATCCACAACCGCACGCCGGCGATCCTCTCGGCGTACGAGTACGAGGTGTGGCTGGACCCGAACAACCAGGACCCGAAGCGCCTCAGGAACGCGCTGCGGTCATACAGGCCTGCGGACCTGGAGAGCTATCCGGTGGGACCGTACGTGAACAACCCCATGCACAACACCGAGAAGTGCATCGAACGATTGGAACCGCCGCCGGTGGAGGGCAGCGGGGCAGCGCCTACTTGATGTCGCTACGCAGCGAGGCACCTTCCCAGTCCTTGGGCTTGAGGTGCTTGGACTCGTACAGCACATAGCTGTAGTAGTAGACGTAGTAGCCCGCGAGGGCGAAGAAGGCGATGTAGGTGAGGGGATGCAGCATGTTGCTGAAGTCGCTCACGCCGGGGGTGGCATCCATCGTGGCTACTCTGGGCGAGAGGCCGCCGGACACGATTTTGTATGCGAGACGCCCGATGAACAGGGCCGAGACCACCATGCCGGCATAGGTGTGGGGGATGTAGAACAGCTTGCCATCCATCTTCTCGAAACGGGTGTGCCTGGCGCCCCACAGTCCCAGGCCCACGCCCACGGCGGCGCCCGCGATCGCGGCGATTGCCAGCTTGGTGGCGAAGAACGACGGGATGAGCAGGAACGCGGAGATCACCGACAGCAGCACGATGCGGAAAATCATGCTCTTGGGCCTGAACTCCTGCCGGCCGAACAGGCGGCGGAAGCGGCGATAGATGATGAACAGCACCAGCGCAGTGGTGCCGAGCCCTTGCAGCAGGTGGCTGGGATCGAGATTCATCTCGTTGCGAGCCCTTTCATTTGAAGCGCTGCGACTCTAGCACGGCCTCAAGGTCTCTCGGGACGCAGCAACAGTTCGATACCCTCCGGAGTCGGGACCCGCAATCCCTCCGGGTCCGGCCGCACCGGTAGGCCGCGCACCTCCAGGAGCGCGCCGGCTTCCTCCGGGTTGGCGCTCTCGAACACCAGCGTCGGGCGGGCGCGGCCTTGGGGCCGCTGCAGTCCCAGGTTGATGCCGCCCCAGGAAGCCTGGATGTAGTCCGCGCCGCCGGGCTCGACGATGAGTCCCAGGGATTCCCAGAAGCGGGCGCTGGCATCCAGGTCCCGCGCCGGCAGCCGGTACTCGGTGAAGTAGCCGCAGAGCGAGGGCATGAGATGGGAAGGGTGCACCGGCGAGAAGGTGCGGGCCTCCACCAGTGCCACCTGGCCTTGGTCCGGGTCGTCGAAGCCCAGGTGATGGAACTGGTCCAGGCCGATCTCGCACCAGGCGAACTCCAATCCCATGGCTTCGAAACCGGCCATGCGTGCGCGCAGGTCCGGCAGCACGAAGCTCAAGGCCGGCGGCCGCGGCTCGCGCTTGTGCAGGCCCACGTGGATGCGGCCATCGGTGAATACCATGTAAGGGTGGTTCCAGCTTCCGCCCACCGCAGCCTCGTGGAAGCCGAGCTTGCGGTAGAACTCCATGGAGCCGAGCATGTCGGCGGTGCTGAG
The DNA here is from genome assembly GCA_036263155.1 of Gammaproteobacteria bacterium. Taxonomy (GTDB): domain Bacteria; phylum Pseudomonadota; class Gammaproteobacteria; order Natronospirales; family REEB76; genus DASUBN01. The sequence goes on from DATAHN010000094.1 coordinate 21,421, forward strand.
ACTGAGCTCCAGGAAGTCGCCGAGCATGTCAGCCTTCCGCCAGTGCCGAGGCCGCCAGGTCCGTGAGCGCACGCACATGGGACTCGCCGGCGTTGAGCGCCGGGATGTAGCGCAGCGCCTCCCCGCCGGCTGCGCGGAAGCTCTCGGCGTAGCGCAGCGAGATCTCCTCCAGGGTCTCCAGGCAGTCTGCGGCGAAGCCGGGGCAGATCACGTCCACGCGCTTGTCGCCCCGGGCGGCGCATTCCCGCAGCACTTCTTCGGTGTAGGGCTTGAGCCACTCCGCCCGCCCGAAGCGGGACTGG
>DATAHN010000095.1:0-18195 GCA_036263155.1 Gammaproteobacteria bacterium
TCGAGCATCATCTCAAGTGAATCCTGGCCCCAAAACAGGTGTTCACCCAGGAAGAAGCTCGGTACTCCGAACACGCCCCGGGCTATCGCCTCGTCGGTGTTGGCCTTGAGCCGCGCTTTCACGGCCTCGTCCGCCAACGCAGCCTGTATATCCTTTATATGCAGCCGTCCGGCCAGTTCCGTGAGTACACCCGGGTCCTGCAGGTCACGCCCCTCCCCCCAGGCCAGATCGAAAGCCGTCTCCACGTGCTGCCGGGTGGGCCCGGCGGCGGCGACGAGGCGCAGCGCGTGCAGGGAGTTGAAGGGATGGGCCGGTGGCATCCGGAACGGCACGCCCAAGTGCCGTCCGAGCCAGGTGACGTGCTGGTAGGTATAGATGCGCTTGCTCGGGATCTCCGCCGGGCCCTTGTGGCTGTTGTGCTTCAGCATCCCGGCGAAGAGCACCGGCACGTATTCGATCTCAAGGGAAACCGGCAGCTTCCCGAATTGCTTCAGGTGCAGGTAGGCATAGGGCGAGATGAGGTCGAAGTACCAGCGGGCCAGCATCACCCGAGCTTAGCACGGGCTTCTCAGGGCCCCACGTTCCCTTTGAGCGTGAACTGGATGGTCACGTTCAGCGTCATGCGCGGCTGGGTGTAGTTCGTCGGGAACGGCGGGAAGCGCACTGCATGGATAAGCCGCCGCACCTCCGCATCCAGCTCCTCGTGGCCTGAGGGCTTCTCGATGGTGTAACTCAGCACCGTGCCCTGGCTATTGAGCACGAAGGTGATCTCCACCGTGCCCTCGGTGCCGCTCATGAGCGCCTGACGCGGGTAACGCTTGTTCCGCTCGAGGATCGCCATGGCGATCTGTTCGTAGTCCGGGTTCACCTGATCCTGCGTCTGCTCCTGCTGGGGCATGGTGGGCGGCGGCGGGTTCTGCAGCGGCGGCGAAGTCTGCTGCAGCTGCTGGGTCGCCTCGGTGGCGATGGCGGGCTGCAGCGGCTTGGGCTTGGGCGTCTCGGGCGGTGTCACCTTGGGTTTGGGCTGCGGCTTGGGTGGATGCTCGATGCTCACGGCGATGGCGTGCTCGAAGGGGTCATTCACCGGCGGCAGCGCCATGGCGTTTGGGTGGAAATGCAGGATCGCGTAGATGATCGCGACCACCACCACGTGGAGGACGACGGAGATCTCCAGGCCCAGCGGGAAGCCGCGCAATGCCTTAACCACCGGGCTGCTCGCTCATGAGTGAGATCTTGTAGAAGCCGGACTTGCCCACGGTGCCGAGCAGGTCCATCACTTGGCCGTAGGGGATGCCCTTGTCGGCACGCACGTACACGATCTGGTCCGGGTTGTCCTGCGCGAGTTGCTGCAGCTTGCCCGGCAGGTCAGCGGCGCTCACCTTGTCGCTGCCCACGTAGAAGCTGCCCTCGGCATCGAGACCCACCACCAGGGGCTCGGGCGGCTTGCCCAGGTCCTCGTTGCTGACCTTGGGCAGCTCGATGGGCAGCTGAGCCATCATGAGGGGGGCCGTCACCATGAAGATGATCAGCAGCACCAGCATCACGTCCACCATGGGCGTGACGTTGATCTCGGCCATGGGCCTGTAGCCGGAGGACTCGTCGCCCGGCGGGCCACCCTGGGGTGCGCTCATGCCCATGTCAGGCCCTCCCCGTGCGCGCCTGCTTCACCAGCTGGCCGCCCACGGTGCTGATCAGCGTCTGCATGCGCCCGGTGTAGCGGCCGATCTCGGTGGCGAACTTGTTGTAGGCCATCACCGCCGGGATGGCGGCCGCCAATCCGAAGGCGGTGCCGATAAGCGCCTGGGCGATGCCGGGCGCCACCACCGCGAGGCTGGTGTCGTGGGATTGGGCGATGGCGGTGAAGCTGTTCATGATGCCCCATACCGTGCCAAACAGGCCGATGAAGGGCGCGGCGGAGCCGACGGTGGCCAGGAACGGGAGACGTTTCTCCATGCGCCGCACTTCGTAAGCCAGCTCGTTGCGCATGCTGCGCTCGACGCGGTCGCGCTCCTCGTGCAGGGACTCCTGCACCTGAGGCGGTGCGTTCCATTCCTTCAGGCCCGCACGCACCACGTCGGCACAGGGATGCTTGTCGTTGGCCGCGATGGTCTCAGGAGCGCTGCCTTCACGCACCTCGGCTTCGAGCTTGCGCACCGCCCGTCGCGCCCGCGTGACCTCGATCCACTTGTCGACCATGATCCCCCAGCTCCAGATCGAGAGGATCACGAGCAGGGCGAGCGCGATCTGCACCACCGGGTCGGCGTGCAGCACCAGTTGGCCCAGGGTGAGGTCGGGCGGGTTGAGGATGTTGTTGATGTCGGGATTCTGGGGCGCTGGCATGGGCCCTCCTTTTCTTCTTGCTTATGCGTGCGGCAGGTGGGTGGATGCGACGCTTCGGGGTAAAAACGTCACAACCCGAGTATAGGTGCACCTGGAGTACACAGTTTGTGCGGGGGTTCACAATGCCCCCGCATGCGCGCATACGCCGTGCCACAAGGGGTAAAATGGAGCCATCCCGCCGTCTCTGGAATAACCCATGCGGCGCGCCGGTCTGGTGCGTGCCTTTTCCATAAGTCGAAAAAGCCGGACCAAGTCGGTAAACTATCGCCCCCCGAGCGCGCCCTTTGCCGCGCCGCAGCAGGAACCTCAAGCTCATGCCTCTCAGCCATCTGTTCACCTCGGAATCCGTCTCGGAAGGCCACCCCGACAAGGTCGCGGACCAGATCTCCGACGCTGTGCTGGATGCGATCCTCGCCCAGGACAAGCGCGCGCGTGTCGCCTGCGAGACCCTGGTGAAGACCGGCGTCGCCGTGGTCGCGGGCGAGGTCACCACCAACGCCTGGGTGGACCTCGAGGAGCTGGTGCGCCGGGTGATCTGCGACATCGGCTACACCTCCTCCGACGTGGGCTTCGACGGAAAGACCTGCGGCATCCTCAACGTCATCGGCAAGCAGTCGCCCGACATCAACCAGGGTGTGGACCGCGGTAACCCGGAGGACCAGGGCGCCGGCGACCAGGGCCTGATGTTCGGCTATGCCACCAACGAGACGCGCGAGTACATGCCCGCGGCCATCCACTACGCTCACCGCCTGGTGGAGGAGCAGTCCAAGGTCCGCAAGAGCAAGAAGAACCCCCTGCCTTGGCTGCGGCCCGACGCCAAGAGCCAGGTGACGCTGCGCTATGAGGACGACAAGGCCGTCGCCATCGACGCGGTGGTGCTCTCCACCCAGCACGATCCCTCCGTGAAGCTCGCCACCCTCAAGGAAGGCGTGATGGAGGAGATCATCAAGCCGGTGCTGCCGGCCAAGCTGCTGCACAAGGGCACCAAATTCCACATCAACCCCACCGGCAAGTTCGTCATCGGCGGCCCGGTGGGTGACTGCGGCCTCACCGGCCGCAAGATCATCGTCGACACCTACGGCGGCTGGGCCCGCCACGGCGGCGGCGCGTTCTCCGGCAAGGACCCCTCCAAGGTGGACCGCTCGGCGGCCTATGCCGCGCGTTACGTGGCCAAGAACATCGTGGCCGCCGGCATCGCCGACCGCTGCGAGATCCAGGTGAGCTACGCCATCGGCGTGGCGCAGCCTACCTCCATCTCCGTCACCACCTTCGGTACCGGCAAGATCGGCGACGATAAGATCGAGAAATTGATCCGCAAGCACTTCGACCTGCGCCCCTACGGCATCATCAAGATGCTGGACCTGGTGCACCCGATGTACCGCGCCACCGCCTCCTACGGCCACTTCGGCCGCACGCCCTACAAGATGAAGGGACCGGACGGCAAGACCTTCACGGCCTTCAGCTGGGAGCAGACCGACAAGGCGGAGCTCCTGCGCGACGCCGCGGGGCTCAAGGGCCGGTAAGTTTTCAAACCCGGAACCGAGGAGCGCTGCAACCAGGGGGACCTGGCCAGGCTCGGGGATGGGAACGTATAGCCAACGGCGCTCGTTCACTCTGGAGTAACCAAGATGAACGCAGTCGCAGACAAGAAGCAGCAAGACTATTTCGTGAAGGACATCGGCCTCGCCGATTGGGGCCGCAAGGAACTCAATATCGCGGAGACCGAGATGCCCGGTCTCATGGCGGTGCGCGAGGAGTACAGGAAGTCCCAGCCGCTGAAGGGCGCCCGCATCGCCGGCTCCCTGCACATGACCATCCAGACGGCCATGCTCATCGAGTCCCTCAAGGCGCTCGGTGCCGAGATACGCTGGGCTTCCTGCAACATCTATTCCACCCAGGACCACGCCGCCGCCGCCATCGCCGCGGCCGGCATCCCGGTGTTCGCCTACAAGGGCGAGAGCCTGGAGGAGTACTGGGAGTTCACCCACCGCATCATGGAATGGTCCGATGGCGGTACCCCCAATATGATCCTGGACGACGGCGGCGACGCCACCATCCTGGTGGTGCTGGGCGCCAAGGCCGAGAAGGACCGTTCGGTCATCGCCAAGCCCTCCAACGAGGAGGAGACGGTGCTGTTCAAGTCCATCGCCAAGCGCCTGGACAGCAAGCCCGGTTTCTACTCCAACATCCTCAAGAACATCAGGGGCGTGACAGAGGAGACCACCACCGGTGTGCACCGGCTCTATGAGATGCAGAAAGCCGGCCAGCTGCCCTTCCCGGCCATCAACGTCAACGACTCCGTCACCAAGTCCAAGTTCGACAACCTGTACGGCTGCCGCGAGTCGCTGGTGGACGGCATCAAGCGCGCCACCGACGTGATGATCGCCGGCAAGATCGCCCTGATCGCCGGCTACGGTGACGTGGGCAAGGGCTGCGCCCAGTCCTTGCGCGGGCTCGGCGCCACCGTGTGGATCACCGAGATCGACCCCATCTGCGCGCTGCAGGCGGCGATGGAAGGCTACCGCGTGGTGACCATGGACGAGGCCGCCGACAAGGCCGACATCTTCGTCACCGCCACCGGCAACCTGGACGTGATCACCCACGACCACATGAAGCGCATGAAGCACAACGCCATCGTGTGCAACATCGGGCACTTCGACTCCGAGATCGAGATCGCCGCGCTCCGCCAGTACAAGTGGGAGAACATCAAGCCCCAGGTGGACCACGTGATCTTCCCGGACGGCAAGCGCATCATCGTGCTGGCCGAGGGGCGCCTCGTGAACCTGGGCTGCGCCACCGGCCACCCCTCGTTCGTGATGTCCAACTCCTTCACCAACCAGGTGCTGGCGCAGATCGAGCTCTATGCCCACGGCGCCAAGTACGAGAAGAAGGTCTACGTGCTGCCCAAGCACCTGGACGAGAAAGTGGCGCGGCTGCACCTGGAGCGCATCGGCGTGCACCTGACCAAGCTCACGACCAAGCAGGCGCAGTACCTCAGCGTGGCCCAGGACGGCCCCTTCAAGCCTGACCACTACCGCTATTGACCGAGTGGGCCGGGGCTCGCGCCCCGGCCCTTCCTTATCCGATTCCGAGGGGAGCGAACCATGGCCGTGAACTATCCCGCCCACATCTGGCACAACGGCAAGATCAAGCCCTGGGCGGAGGCCACCACCCACGTGATGGCACACGGGCTGCACTACGGCTCCTCCATCTTCGAAGGTATCCGCAGTTACGAGACACCCAAGGGGCAGATGATCTTCCGCCTCACGGACCACCTGAAGCGCTTCTACAACTCCGCCAAGGTGTACGACATCAAGATGCCGTACTCCCTGGACGAGCTCGCGGCCGCTTGCCGCGAGGTGATCAAGGTCAACAAGCTGCCCAAGTCCTATATCCGCCCGGTCGCGTTCCGCGGTGCCGGCGGCCCCCTGAGCCTCTCCGCCGACGCGCCCACCGAGATCGCCATCGGCGCCTGGGAGATGGGCGCCTACCTCGGCGCCGGCGTGCTGGAGCAGGGTATCGACGCCGGCGTCTCCAGCTGGCAGCGCTTCGCCCCCAACACCATCCCCGCCGGCGCCAAGGCCGGCGGCAACTACCTCTCGGGCCAGCTCATCGCGCGCGAGGCTCGCCGGCTCGGTTACGGCGAAGGCATCGCGCTCGCCTCCACGGGCCTCCTCTCTGAGGGCGCAGGCGAGAACCTGTTCCTGGTGTTCGACGGCGTGCTGCACACCACCCCGGCCAGTGCCGCCATCCTGCACGGCATCACCCGCCACACCGTCATGACCCTGGCCCGCGAAACGGGCATCGAGGTGGTGGAGCGGGACATGCCACGCGAGTACCTCTATTTTGCCGACGAAATCTTCATGTGCGGTACCGCCGCGGAGATCACGCCGCTGCGCTCAGTGGATGCCAAGCCGGTGGGTGCGGGCAAGCCCGGCCCCCTCACCCGCCGCATCCAGGAGCTGTTCTTCGGCCTGTTCAAGGGCACCACGCCCGACAAGCACGGCTGGCTCGAGCCGGTGGGCTGAGAGTCCCGCGCCGCGCAGGCGCTCCCTGAAAATAGGGAGAATGCCCCATCCCCCAGGGCCCAGGCTCGCCTATGCTTTCCAGGCCGGAATACTCCGGCCCGATCCCGGGTCTTACACCTAAGCCGCGACGCGCACACCAAAGCGCACACCCACGCCCACGCAACGAGGCCAAGCCATGATCCATGACAGCATCCTAGGCACCGTCGGCCGCACTCCGGTGGTGCGCCTGAACCGCATCCCGCCCAAGCATGTGGATATCTACGTCAAGCTGGAGATGTTCAACCCGGCTTCATCCGTGAAGGACCGCCTGGCGCTCGGCATCATCCTGGACGCGGAACAGCGCGGCACCCTCAAGCCCGGGCAGACGGTGATCGAGGCCACCTCCGGCAACACCGGCATCGCCCTCGCGATGGTGTGTGCCGCCAAGGGCTACCCGTTCGTGGCGGTGATGGCGGACAGCTTCTCCATCGAACGTCGCAAGCTCATGCGCGCGTTCGGCGCCAAGGTCATCCTCACCCCCGCCGCCGAGCGCGGCAGCGGCATGGTGAAGAAGGCCGAGGAGCTGGCGAAGAAGCACGGCTGGTTCCTGACGCGCCAGTTCGACAACGAGGCCAACCCCGCTTACCACCGTAGCACCACGGGCCCCGAGATCCTGCAGGACTTCGCCGGCCGCCGGCTCGACTACTTCGTGACCGGCTGGGGCACCGGCGGCACCCTCACCGGCGTGGGCGAGGTACTGAAGCTAGCCCGCCCCGGCATCAAGGTGATCGCGGGCGAGCCCGCGGTGGCGTCGCTCCTGGCCGGCAAGCCCTGGGCCTCCCACAAGATCCAGGGCTGGACCCCGGACTTCGTGCCCGCAGTGCTGAACAGCAAGGTGGTGGACGAGATCGTCCCCATCGACGACGTCACCGCCCGCGACACCGCGCAGCGGCTGATGAAGGAGGAAGGCATGCTGGTGGGCATCTCCGCCGGCGCCACCCTGGCGGCAGCCCTCAAGACAGCGGAATCCGCGCCCAAGGGCTCGGTGATGCTCGCGATGCTGCCGGATACGGCGGAACGCTATCTCTCCACGATCCTTTTCGAGGGAGTCAACGAAGGTTCCGATGACGAATGGCTGGCTAAACAATAACTATCGCTTACGCGCTAGCGTCAAGCCGTCGCCTATGGGGACCATCGAGAGTTCCACCCGCTCGTCCCGGTGCAGCGCTTCGTTGAAGCGGCGGATCGCCGTGGTGTCCTCGGTCATGTCCTCCGGCTCCAGCACCCGGCCGTTCCAGAGCACGTTGTCCACCGCCACCAGGCCGCCGGGGCGCAGCAGCTGCAGGATGCGCTCGTAGTAGTCGGCGTAGCCGGTCTTGTCCGCGTCGATGAAGGCGAAGTCGTAGCTGGCCGCTTCGCCGGCGGCGATGCGCGCGTCCAGGGTCTGGGTCGCCGGGGCCAGCTTGAGCTCGATCTTGCGGTCCACCTTGGCCTCTTTCCAGTACCGCCGTGCCACCGCGGTATATTCCTCGCTCACGTCGCTGGCCAGCACCCGGCCGTCCTCCGGCAGCGCCAGCGCCACCGCCAGGCTGCTGTAGCCCGTGAACACGCCCACCTCCAGGTAGCGGCGCGCGCCCATGAGCCGGGCCAGCATCTGCATGAACTGCCCCTGCTCCGGCGAGATCTGCATGTTCGCGTTGGACATGCGGGCGGTCTCGTCCCGCAGGCGCTTCAGTACCGGCGCTTCCCGCAGCGAGACGCCGAGCAGGTAGTCGTAGAGGCGGTCGGTCATGGAGATGGTACGATTGGACATATCCGCTACTTCCGCTGCATCTGAAATGAAGCCGCATTCTACTCCCCGCCCGGAGCACTCCCTGCCGCGCCTCTTCACACTCCTGCTGTTGCTGCTCTGCGCCGCGGGTGCGGCCCATGCCGACGGCAAGCACAGCCTGTGGCGCGTCAGCAAAGGCAACCAGGTGATGTACCTCGCGGGCTCGATCCATGTGCTGAGACCCCAGGACTATCCGCTGCCGGAACCGATGGAAGCCCTGTTCCGTTCCTCCGCCGGCCTGGTGGAGGAAGTGGATCTCATCCATTACGACGCCGAGGCGGCGCAGCTGCAGGTGATGCACATCGGCGGCTACCCGCCGGGGAAGAGCCTCAAGACCGAACTGCCGCCGGACATCTATCGCCGGGTATCGGAGCTGGCCGCGCGCCAGCACGTGGACATGGCGGATGTGGAGTCCATGCGGCCCTGGCTCGCCAGTATCACCCTGCTGGAGCGCCAGCTCACCCAGGAAGGCTTCGATCCCACCAGCGGCGTGGACATCCACTTCGCGGACGCGGCAGAAGCGCATCACAAGCCGGTGATCGGCCTGGAGAAGCCGGAATACCAGCTCGATCTGCTGGCGCGGCTGCCTGAGAAAGCTCAGCAGGACATGCTGCTGCAGACTCTCGATGACGCAGCTGACCTCAAATCCGACATGGGCGAGCTGATGGGCGCCTGGCGCAGCGGTGACACGGCGGCCATGGAGAAGGAACTCAAGGAGGAGTTCGCGCCCTATCCGGACGTCTACAAGACCGTGCTGGTGGAGCGAAACCAGGCCTGGGCCCCCAAGCTCGAGTCACTGGCGGCCAGCGGCAAGCAGTACTTCGTGGTGGTGGGCGCGCTGCACCTGGTGGGACCCGATGGTCTCCTGGCGCGCTTCCAAAAAGACGGATTTAAGATCGAGCAGCTCTGAGAGAAATCCGGGGCTGAGCTCAGATTTCAATCATCTCAAAGTCTTCTTTCCCGGCCCCACAATCGGGACAACGCCAGGCGAGCGGCACGTCTTCCCACTTGGTACCGGGAGCCACGCCGCTCTCGGGATGGCCCTTGGCCTCCTCATAGACGAATCCGCAGATGACGCACATGTAGGCTTTCATTGTAGGTTCCGGCCGCCGGGCCGGCGGTCTGTGCTGGTAAGCTCGAGAGAACGGCGGTCAAGGCGGACCGCCAAGGTGCGCATTTTCGCACGGCTGCGCCGGAAGCGGAACCGGCCCAGGGTAAAATTTAAACATGCGTAAAACCGACGTGCCCCCGGTGGTCCTGCTCATCGCCGGCAACGATCCTTCCGGAGGCGCCGGCCTCGCCGCCGACATCCAGGCGGTGAGCGCGGCAGGCGCGCATCCGGCGCCGGTGGTGGCGGCGCTCACGGTGCAGGATAGCCGCGACGTCTCGCGCGTGCAGGCGGTGGACGCGGCGCTGGTGGCGGAACAGGCCCGCGCAGTGCTGGCGGACATGCCGGTATCGGCGGTGAAGCTCGGCCTGCTCGCTGATGCCGCGGTGGGCCGCGCCGTGGCGGCACTGCTCGCGCAGCATCCCGAGATACCGCTGGTGGTGGACCCGGTGCTGGCTGCCTCCGGCGGTGGACGGCTCGCGGAGGACGCGCTTACCGACGTCTACCTGCGGCAGCTCTTCCCCCTGGCCCATCTCATCACGCCCAACGCCCCCGAGAGCCGTCGCTTCGCGCCTGATGCGGCGGACGTGCCGGCCCGGGCACGGATGCTGCTCGCCACCGGCGCGCAGCACGTGCTCATCAAAGGCGCCGACGAGGACAGTGTCGAGGTGCACAACCACCTGTTCGGCCCCGCCGGCCTGCACGAGGAGCGGGTGTGGCCGCGCCTGCCCGGCCGCTACCACGGTTCTGGCTGCACCCTGGCCTCCGCCATCGCAGCGCGCCTCGCGCTCGGTTCGGACATGGCCGAAGCGGTGCGCGACAGCCAGCACTATACCTGGGAAGCCCTCAAGCGGGGCTGGCAGCCGGGACGCGGCCAGCACATCCCGCGCCGGATCCCGCCGGCATGAGTCTCAGGGGCCTCTACGCCATCACCGACGGCGCGCCGCTGCCTGAGCTGCTCACGACCGTGGAGGCCGCCCTGCGCGGCGGTGCGCGGCTGGTGCAGTACCGCGAGAAATCCGCCGATGCGGCGCGCCGGGAAGGCGAGGCTCGCATGCTCGTGGAGCTCTGCCGCGGCCACGGCGTGCCCCTCATCGTGAACGACGACGTGGAGCTCGCCGCCGCCGTCGGCGCCGACGGCGTGCACCTGGGCAAGGATGACGGCGAAGTGAGCGCGGCGCGGGTGTGCTTAGGTCCCCAGGCCCTCATCGGCGTCTCCTGCTACGACTCGCTGGAACGGGCGCTCGCGGCGGCGCGGGACGGCGCCGATTACGTGGCCTTCGGCAGCTTCTTCGCCTCCGGCAGCAAGCCTGCGGCGGTGCGCGCGCCTCTCTCGCTGCTGGAAGGGGCCCGCGGCCAGCTCGGCATCCCGCTCTGCGCCATCGGCGGCGTCACGCCGGAGAACGGCGCGGCGCTGGTGGCGGCGGGTGCGGACATGCTGGCAGTGATCCGCGGCGTGTTCGCCGCCGAGGATGTGGAGACGGCGGCGCGGAGCTACGCGACCTTATTCAAGCGCTGACGTACACCGCAATCGCGGTGTAATTGTCCTGACTGGGATGTATGGCCTCCGCCACCTGCCCACTGAGGTGCGTGAGCAGCGCCTGCGGATCGGCGCTGCGGGCCACGGTGGCCTCCATCTGCCAGCCGGCGAAGTGCTCCCACAGGCCATCGCTGCACAGGAGCAGCACGTCCCCCACCCGGGGCGGCATGCCGGCGGCGCGCGTGCTGATCAGCAGCGCATTGTCGCCGCCCAGGCAACTGATGAGACGCGAGCGCTCCGGGTGGCTGGTCACGTCGGCCTCGGCGATCTCTCCGGCGGAGACCAGGAGCTGCACCACGCTGTGGTCGCGGGTGCGCCAGACGAGCTTGCCGTCGCGGAAATGGTAGAGCCGCGAGTCACCGCAGTGGGCCCAGGCCATCCCGTCGGCGCCGATGCCGAGCAGCACCAGGGTGCTGCGCATGGTGGCGTGCTCCGGCTCGGCCTTCTGCCGGGCCTTGAGCTGGGCGTGGGCCCCGCTCACCGCCTGCTTCAGCTTGTCCTCCAGGCGCGGCGCGACACTGTGCTCCAGCGACGCAAGTCCCGCTTCCACCACCACCTCCGCCGCGCGCGCGCCGCCCCGGTGGCCGCCGAGGCCGTCCGCCAGCGCGTAGTAGCCGATGCCGCTGCCCGCGATACCGAGCCGGTCCTCGTTGTAGGTGCGCATGCCACGGGCGCTGAAGGCCGCGCTCAGGAGCTTGAGGCCGTTGCCCAGGATGACGTCGGGAAGGGGCGTCGCACTGCCCTCGGCGAGGGCCTGCGGCGCGGCCGCGTTCACGGCTTGAAGTCCACGCGCATGCGGATGCGCTTGCGCTGGCGCACGCCGTCCTTGGTGTAGGGCGAGAACACCCAACCGTGCACCGCGTGCATGGCCGCATCGTCGAAGACGTCCTTGGGAGAAGCATCCACCACCTCGATGCTGGAGGTGCTGCCGTCTACGTTGACGTTGAATTCGAGTTCCACCCAGCCTGCGACCTTGTCTTTCACGCTGGAGGGATACTTGGGGACAGGATTGCTTAGAAGCTTGGGCATCACTTCATTGGCGGCCGGTGCGGGCGCAGTCTTCCCCAGGCCGGTGGCCGCCACGGCGGAGCTGCTCTTGGGCTGCGTCTTGGCGAGGCGCTTGGGCGGTGCTTCCTTCTTCATGGACTTCTTGGGCGCCGCCGCGGGCACGGGCCGCGCCGCCTTCAGGGCCTCCGCCAGGGCGCTGCGGGCCTGCGCTATATAAGGGTCGTCCGGTGCCTGGGTCTCCAAGTCATGCAGTGCCTCGGTGGCATTGGGCTGAGCCGGCGCCGAGAGCTGCTTCTTCATCAGCAGGTCCTTGAAGCGGGCCTCGAGCTGCGCGGTGGCAGCCGCCTTCTGCAGTTTCGCCAGCGTCGCCTCAGCCTCGGCGCGGTGGGCGCAATCGCCGCAAGCCTGCAGATAGTCCTGATAGGCGTCGATCTTGTCGGCCGCCACGGCGGCCTGGAAGCGCGCCTCCTCCCCACCGCCGCCGGTGCGGCGCGCATACACCAGGATCGACACGGCGAGCACCAGCATCACCAGCGCCGTGAGCACGATACGCACACCGCGCGGCTCCTTGAGCTGGCGCGCCACGCGCCCGGTGAGGGTATTGGGCTCCTGCGCCACGGAGTCCAGCGCCGTCTCCCAGCGCAGGCGCACGCCCGCGAGCCAGGCCCGCAGGTGCTGCTTGAGCGGCGTACGCTGGACCAGCATCTCGGTGGCATTGGGGCGGCGGGTGCCCTCGATGAGCGGCCCGAGGCTGTCCTGCTTCTCGGTCGGGAACGAGACCACGGTGGCCTCGGAGGCGGAGACCCCATGCCGCGTGCCGCGGCTCTCTGCCGGCAGCGTCGGCACTGACATCACCCCGTGCTGCAGTTCCGGCACTTCCTGCAGGCTCTCCGGCACCTCGATCACCTGCGGCGGCACCGGCGAGCCGCGCATGCGCTCGCGGAACTCATGGGCGCTCTGCGGGCGGTCGCGCACCCGGAACTGCAAGGCCCAGTCCACACATTCCAGGAGCTGGCGCGAGTACTGCTCGGCGCCGCGCACGTTGGCGACCGCGTAGGGATCCTCGGCGCCATCGCTGATGGCGGCGCTGCGGCGCGCCGCGTCCGCCGGTGCATGCCCGAACATGCAGTAGTAGAGGCTAGCGCCGACCGCGTACAGGTCGCTCCAGGCGCCCTGGCGGCCGTCACTGGAATATTGCTCGATGGGCGCATAACCCGGCGTCACCAGCGAGGTGAGGCTGCGACTCTGGGCGCCGATGGCCTGGCGCACCGCGCCGAAGTCGATGAGCATAGGCCCGCCGTAGGCCCGCACGTAGATGTTGCTAGGCTTGATGTCGCGGTGCACGAGCTGCAGGCGGTGCAGCGCTTCCAGTCCATCCAGCACCGGCAGGAAGATCCCGAGCAGCCGGCCTTCGTCCAGGGTGGGCCCATAGCGCTTGAGGTACTGGCTAAGGGTCATGCCGGGCTCGAAGTCCATCACCATGTAGGCGGTGCTGTTCGCCTCGAGCAGGCGCGACACGCGCACGATGTTCGGATGCTTGAAGCGCGCCAGCGCGCGCGCCTCCTCCTTGAAGCGCTCCAGCCCCCAGCTGTAGGAGTCGGCGTCGAACTCGGACTTGGGCACCACGCTATTGTCGGCGTTGCGCACCGCGAATTCCTGCGGCAGGAACTCCTTGATGGCGACCAGCGAGTTGAGGTTGGTGTCCTGGGCGAGGTAAGTCAGGCCGAAGCCGCCGTGTCCGAGCAGCCGACCGATGATGTATTCCTGGAGCCTGTGGCCAATCGCGAGGGCGCTGGCATGTGTCGGCACTTGATGGACCCCTGCGAGGAAATGCGCCTTCAACCGCATTCTGCCCGTCCCGGGATGGGTTTGCGAGTTGCGTCGGCCCGGTGCGTATTATGTCATTAAACGCGACACCGCTCGACGGACCCGCGCACAGGCCTCCTGTAACATACGCAGCCACGGTCTTGTTTCTAGAGGTCCCTTTCCTTGTCCGACACCCTGTTCCAGGACGCCCAGCGCTACATCCCCGGCGGCGTGAACTCACCGGTGCGCGCCTTCAAGGGCGTGGGCGGCGATCCCCTCTTCATCCGGCGCGCCGAGGGTGCATATCTCTACGACGAGGACGGCCGCCGTTACATCGACTACGTGGGCTCCTGGGGTCCGATGCTCGCCGGTCACGCCAACGCCAAGGTGGTCGAGGCGGTGCGTCGCGCCGCTGGCGACGGTCTCTCCTTCGGCGCGCCCACGGAGCTCGAGACGCGCCTCGCCGAGCGCATCTGCCGCCTGGTGCCCTCCATCGAGATGGTGCGCATGGTCAGCTCCGGCACCGAGGCCACCATGAGCGCGATCCGGCTCGCGCGCGGCCACACCGGACGCGACAAGATCGTGAAGTTCGAAGGCTGCTACCACGGACACGCCGACTCGCTGCTGGTGAAAGCGGGATCGGGCGCTCTCACCCTGGGCGTGCCGAGTTCCGCCGGCGTGCCGGCGGCGCTCGCCGCCCTCACCCTCACCCTGCCCTACAACGACGCCGGCGCGGTGGAAGCGCTGTTCCGCGAGCAGGGCGACGGCATCGCCTGCGTGATCGTGGAACCGGTGGCCGGCAACATGAACTGCGTGCTACCCGCGCCCGGATTCCTGGAGGCGCTGCGGACCGCCTGCACCCGGCACGGCGCCCTGCTCATCTTCGACGAGGTGATGACGGGCTTCCGCGTCGCCAAGGGCGGCGCCCAGGCGCTCTACAAGATCACTCCCGACCTCACCACCCTCGGCAAGGTCATCGGCGGCGGCATGCCGGTGGGCGCGTTCGGCGGGCGGCGCGAGGTGATGCAGAAGATCGCGCCGCTTGGCCCCGTGTACCAGGCCGGCACGCTCTCCGGTAATCCGGTGGCCATGGCGGCAGGCCTCGCCATGCTCGACATCGTGGAGAAGCCGGGCTTCCACGCCGCCCTGGACAAGAAGACGCAGAAGCTCGCCAAGGGCCTGGCCGCAGCCGCCAAGGAAAGCGGCCTGCCCTTCGTGTGCAATGCAGTCTGCGGCATGTTCGGCCTGTACTTCACCCGCGAGCCGGCCGTCGCCAACTACGCCCAGGTCATGGCCTCGGACGTGGAGGCCTTCAAGCGCTTCTTCCACGGCATGCTGGCGGAAGGGGTCTACCTCGCCCCCTCGGCCTTCGAGGCGGGGTTCATGTCCGCCGCCCACAGCGACTCGGACATCGCCGCCACCCTCGCGGCCGCCCGTCGGGTGATGGCCGGCATGGCCGCCGGATGACATACCCGGCGATTTGCGGCACTATTTAGCCAGGGTCGAAGTGCCAGAAGAATAAAGCCACGAGGAATACCGAGATGGCGTTGGCAAAGATATTCCGGTTCCTCCGGGACGAGGAGCATCAGCAGCTCCTGCAGAGCTCCGAGCGCAAGGCGTTCAAGCCGGGCGAGGTGCTCATACAGGAGGGTTCGCGCCAGACTTCCCTGTACGTGATCGTGAAGGGCGACGTCAAGGTACAGCGCGACCACGACGGCTTCGCCATCGAGCTCTCACGACATGGGCCCGGCGAGATCTTCGGCGACATGTCCTTCATCGAAGGCCAGGCCGCCAGCGCCACCGTGATCGCCGGCGACGAGGAAGTGCTGGTGTTCATCATCACCCATGCCCACATCAGCACGCTCATGAGCCAGAACCCCGCCTTCGCGGCGCGGTTCTATCAGTCGCTGGCGGAGATACTTTCCCGGCGGTTGCGTGAGACGACCAACCTGGTCCAAAAGGATGCAGCAGCCGTTTGGGGTAACCCGGAATAAGGCCCGGGAACTTCCGGATGCAGAAAGCGCGACCCCGGTCGCGCTTTTCGTTTCAGGGTCAATCGACGGTGAAAGATTGGACCAGCGTCTGGAGGATCTCCAGACGCTTCAGGGGGTCATCTAGTTCCAAGAGGTACTGGCGCTGTGCCAGGTTGATGGGCAGCACTTCCGCGAGGCGGTTGCCCACCCAGCCGGCGTCGGCGTAGTTGAGTTCCGTCTCCTCCGCCTCCAGTTGCTGCAGCACCTGCTTCAGCAGCTCCGCCAGCATGCGCCGGGGTTCCGGCACCGCCACCAGGGGATCCTCCGGCAGGAACTCCACCTCGCCCAGGTTGAGGCCGTCCGCCTGGGTACGCACCGTGCCCACCCGGAAGCGGCGCGCGCCCCGTGCCAGGATGTGGAGCAGGCCATCCTCGCCGCGGCTCCAGTCGCCGATCTCGGCCAGCGTCCCTACCGCGTGCACCTTGGCCTTGCCGGTCTCGGCTCCCTCCTTGATTAGGCAGACGCCGAAGCCGTGGCCCTCCTTCATGCACTGGCTCACCATGTCGATGTAACGGGTCTCGAAGATGCGCAGCGGCAGTGCGCCGCCCGGGAACAGCACGGTGTTGAGGGGGAAGATGGGGATCTCGGCCACGTCAGCAGCGCGGTGCGGCGTTTCGCTCTAGTCTGTCAATTAGTTTCTCGTGGAAGCCGCCGAAGCCGCCGTTGCTCATGATGAGGATGTGGTCGCCCCGCTGCACCTCGGCCATCACCGCGTCCGTGAGCGCGCCGATGTCCTGGATCACGCTGGCGCGGGTGCCGAGGGAAGCGAAAGTCCCCGCCACGTCCCACTTCACGTTGGGCGCCTGATAGACGAACACCCGGTCCGCATCCTTGAGCGAACCCGCCAAGGTGTCCCGGTGCACACCCATCTTCATGGTGGCGGAGCGCGGCTCCATCACCGCGAGTATCCGTTCCTTGCCGACCCGGGCCCTGAGGCCCGCGAGGGTGGTGGCGACGGCGGTGGGGTGGTGGGCGAAGTCGTCGTACACCGTCACGCCATCCACCTTCGCGCGGACCTCGAGGCGGCGCTTCACACCCTGGAACGTGGCCAGCGCCGCCGCGGCCCGCTCCGGCGTGACGCCGGCGTGCTGCGCCGCCGCCATGGCGGCGAGCGCGTTGTTCACGTTATGGGCGCCGAGCAGCTTCCATTCCACCCTGGCCACGGTCTTCCCCTTATAGAGGACGCCGAAGGCACTGCCGTCCGTCCGTGCATCGGACGCCTGCCAGTCAGCCTCCGGCGTGCCGAAGCTCTGGCGCGGCGTCCAGCAGCCCCGCGCGATCACCCGCGCCAGCGCCGCGTCGGCGCCGTTCACCACGATCAGGCCGTTGCCCGGCACCGAGCGCAGGAGGTAATGGAACTGGGTCTCGATGGCGGCCAAGTCCGGGAAGATGTCGGCGTGGTCGTATTCGAGGTTGTTCAGCACCAGGGTGCGGGGCCGGTAGTGCAGGAACTTCGAGCCCTTGTCGAAGAATGCCGTGTCGTACTCATCGGCCTCAACCACGAAGTGCCGGCCCTCGCCGAGCCGCGCCGAGACGCCGAAGTCCGGCGCCACGCCGCCGATGAGGAAGCCGGGCTTCAGGCCCGCCTGCTCCAGGATCCAGGCGGTCATGGAGGTGGTGGTGGTCTTGCCGTGGGTGCCGGCGATCGCGATCACGTGGCGGTTGCGCAGGAGCTGCTCGTACAGCCACTGCGGGCCGGACTGGTAGGCGATGCCCTCCGCCAGCACGTGCTCCAGCGCAGGGTTGCCGCGCGAGAGCGCGTTGCCCACCACCACCACATCCGGCGCGGGCTTGAGGTGCTCCGGCTTGTAGCCCTGGAACAGCCTGATCCCCAGCGCCTCGAGCTGCGTGCTCATGGGCGGATACACGTCCACGTCGGAGCCCTCCACCTCGTGGCCGAGCGCCTTGGCGAGAGCCGCGATGCCCCCCATGAACGTGCCGCAGATGCCGAGGATATGTATGCGCATGCGAACCCTTGGACTCGCTGCATGATAACCTGACACCCCCGCATTTGCCGCTGCCGTGCATGTCCGACGCCTACCAGTACATCGACTCCCCTGCCGCCCTGGACGCGCTGTGCCGCCACCTCAAGGGCCAGCCCTGGATCGCGGTGGACACGGAGTTCATGCGCGAGCGCACCTACTATCCCGAGCTCTGCCTGGTGCAGGTGGCCACCGACGAGCAGGTGGCCTGCATCGACACCCTGGCTCTGCCCTCGCTGCAGCCGCTCCTGGACGTGCTGCTGGACCCTGCCACCCTCAAGGTGCTGCACGCGGCGCGCCAGGACCTGGAGATCTTCTACCACCTGGCCGGCAAGGTGCCGGCGCCGGTGTTCGACACCCAGGTGGCGGCGCGCTTCCTGGGCCTGCCGGACCAGGCGGGCTACGGCGCGGTGGTGCAGTCCTTGCTCGGCATCACGCTCGACAAGAGCCATGCCCGCACCGACTGGGCGCGCCGGCCGCTGCCCGCGGCGGCGCTGGAGTACGCCGCCGATGACGTGCGCCACCTGCGCGACATCTACA